>CAIOKP010000397.1 GCA_903858875.1 uncultured Sphingomonadales bacterium | reverse complement strand
ATGGTCGCCATAGACGCTGCGCATCATGCCGGGCCAGGCGTCGGCGATCACCAGGTTGCCGCTTGCCGCGCCCTCCAGCACCTTGCCGTCGGCATCCACAATTTGCGGGATCACGCCGGGCAGGGGCCGGGTGGCCGAGCCCGGTTTGGCATCGGTGGCGCCGGGCAGTGGCGTAATCAGAATGCCACCGGTTTCGGTCTGCCACCACGTATCGACAATCGGGCAACGCCCTTCACCGATCACCTTGTGATACCATTCCCACGCTTCGGGATTGATCGGCTCGCCCACGCTGCCCAGCAGGCGCAACGATTTGCGGCTGGTCTTGTGGACCCATTCGTCGCCTTCGCGCATCAGCGCGCGCAGGGCGGTCGGGGCGCCGTAGAAGATCTCGACGTTGAACTTGTCGACAACCTGCCAGAAGCGCGAGGCATCCGGGTAGTTGGGCACACCTTCGAACATCACGGTGGTGCCGCCATTCATCAACGGGCCATAGACCACATAGGAATGGCCCGTTACCCAGCCGATATCGGCCGCGCACCAATAGATCTGGCCGGGGCGGTAATCGAACACGTATTGATGGGTCATCGACGCCCACACGGCATAACCGCCGGTGGTGTGCAGCACGCCCTTGGGCTTGCCGGTCGAGCCTGAGGTATAGAGGATGAACAACGGATCTTCCGCGTTCATTTCCTCTGGCTCGCAATCGGGCGAAGCGGCGGCGACGGCGGTATGCCAATCGACATCGCGGCCTTCGACCATATCGACATCGGCGCCGGTACGCTTCAGGACGATGACGGTGTCGACGCCGGGCGCGTGCTTGATCGCCTCATCGACGTTTTTCTTGAGCGGGACCTTCTTGCCGCCGCGCAGGCCTTCGTCCGATGTCAGGATGATGCGGCTGTTGCAATCCTCGACGCGGCCGGCCAGCGCCTCGGGGCTGAATCCGGCGAACACGATCGAATGGATTGCACCGATCCGGGCGCAGGCCAGCATGGCGACGGCCGCTTCGGGCACCATCGGCAGATAGATGGTGACGCGATCGCCCTTCTTGACTCCATGGCTTTTGAGCACATTGGACAGGCGGCAGACGTCTTCGTGCAATTCGCGATAGGTGATGCGGCGTTCCGCATCGGTGGGCGAATCGGGTTCCCACAGAATGGCGACCGTATCGCCGCGGGATTCCAGATGGCGGTCCAGCGCGTTGGCGCAAAGGTTGAGCGTGCCATCGGCGTACCACTTGATGCCGAAGTCATCCTTGTGAAAGCTGGTCTCTTTCACTTTGGAGTAGGGCTTGATCCAGTCGATGCGCTTGCCTTCGTCGGCCCAGAACGCCTCGGGCGCCTCGACCGAACGGCTATACATCGCCTGATAGCGCGCTTCATCGATCAGCGCGGTTTCCGCCCAATCGCCGGGTACGGGATAGATGGCTTCGCCCATCACAAGCACTCCTCTCAAGAATTATAGCCGGGGACTATCGCCAGAATATGGCAGGCGCAGCCCCTCCTTTGGAACAATGGTAGTTCGCTCCGTCGCCTAGGGAAAGCCCTGACGTAGGTCGTAGGGGCTGCGACCAAGGTCGGGATGGCGGGCGCGGCCTAGGCGGGGGATCTGTATCACAGCCCAAAAGAGCGAAAAGCTCCGGGATCAGGAGAGGTACTGTTATGTTCAAAAGCAAGAAAGCCGCATTTGGTCTGTTGATGGCCGCGACTGCACTGGCCACGCCACAGCTGGCCATGGCCGATGGCATGCCCAACCACCACCACGGCAAGGCCGCACATCGTGCTGCGCCTACCGCCCGCGAATCGGCTTTGTCGCAACGCGTCGAGCGCCTTGAGGCCGAATTGGCCGCGATGCGTGCCGACATTGGTGCCGCCAAGTCGCAAGCCGCCGACAGCGCCCGCGTCGAGCAGACCGCCATCGCAAATGCCGGTGCCCAGGCCGCGACCGCAGCGCAGGTCGCTCAAACCGCCGCCGCGCAATCGAAGGATGTCGCCACCCGCGTCGCCGCCGTCGAAAAGAAGCCGCAGCCCGAGGGTATGCGCGTTGGTGCCACCACCTTGAAGATCGGCGGCTTCCTGAAGCTTGAGGCGGCCAACAGCCATTTCGATGAGGGTACCGTTGCCACCAACACGCTGGGCCGCGATTTTTATCTGCCGCAGACAATCCCTGTCGCCAGCCCAACTTCCAAGCCCAGCACTGCCACCGATTTCAGCGCCAAGCAGGCGCGTCTGTGGCTGAACCTCGAAACGCAGGTCGCTGGTCATACGTTGAAGGGCTATGTCGAAACCGATTTCCAGACCACCGCAAGCGCCGTCCAGAACGTGACCGCTGGCGGGTCGCAGCGGACCACGAACGGTTACACGCTGGCGCTGCGCCGCGCCTATGTGCAACTGGACCGCTGGACCTTCGGTCAGGATTGGACGACGTTCCAATATACCGGCGCTCTGCCTGAATCGACCGACTTTGTTGGCGCAACCGAAGGCACCGTGTTCGTTCGCCAGCCATTGGTGCGTTACAGCGCACCGTTGGGCAATGGTTTGACGCTGCACCTGGCCGTTGAAAACCCGGAAAGCGCAACGACCAATGCCGGTTCGGCCTCGTTGATTGAAAACGGCACCGATCATCTGCCCGACTTCGCCGCGCGCCTCGCCTATTCGGGCAAGGTTGGCGAATTGTCGCTCGCCGGTATCGGGCGTCAGATCCGTACGGAAGTGGCGGGCGTCGGCTTGACCAACACCGGTGTCGGTGCGTCGGTTGCAGGTAAGCTGTTCCTTAATCAGAACAAGACCAGCGATCTGCGGTTTATGGCGACCTATGGTCAGAACATCGGCCGCTATGTCGGCCTGAACTTTGCGCCAGATGCGGTCTATGTGCCGGCCACCAGCAGCCTGGCCAATGTCAACGTGTTCGCCGCTCTGGCCGCCGCACGCATTGCGCTCAGCCCGACGGTTCGGGTCAACGTCATTGGTTCGATCCAATCGGTTGACTATGACTCGAGCTTGTCACTTGCCAGCATTACAGCCTACAACAAGAAGGCGTGGAGCGGCGCGGTCAACTTGTTCTATTCGCCCGTGAAGGCTGTCGATCTGGGGATCGAATACCGCCACGGCGAGCGTGAATTGGTCAGCGGGGCACAGGGCGCCCTCGATCGTGTCGAATTCGCCGCAAAATATAACTTCTAATAATAATAACGGGAGAGTGCTCCATGTCTTTCATTCCTGACACGGCCGACGATTTAGTCGGCCTGCCAAAACACCACCAACCGACGCATAGCGAAAAGCTCATCATTACGGCCTCTTCGCTGGGCACCGTGTTCGAATGGTATGACTTCTACCTCTATGGTTTGCTGACCGCGATCATCGCGGCGCAGTTCCTGACGGGGCTGAATCAGACGACGTCGTTCATCATGGCGCTGTTGGTGTTCGCGGCTGGCTTTATCGTCCGTCCGTTCGGCGCGCTGGTATTTGGGCGTATCGGTGACCTTGTTGGTCGCCGGTATACTTTCATCGTCACGCTGTTGGTGATGGGTCTGTCGACCTTCCTCGTCGGCTGCTTGCCCACCTACAAGACGGTCGGCGTTGCCGCGCCGATCATGCTGGTGGTCTTGCGGATGTTCCAGGGTCTGGCGCTCGGCGGCGAATATGGTGGCGCGGCCACCTATGTTGCCGAACACGCCCCCAACAACAAGCGCGGTTTGTACACCAGCTGGATCCAGATCACCGCGACAGCCGGTCTGGCGATGGCGTTGTTGATCGTGATTGTGGTGCGTTCGACCATCGGCGAAGAGGCGTTCAAGGATTGGGGCTGGCGTATTCCTTACCTGCTGTCGGGCGCTTTCCTGACAGTTGGCCTGTGGCTGCGTCTCAAGCTGCATGAATCGCCCGTGTTCCAGAAGATGAAGGATGAGGGTACCTCGTCCAAGGCGCCGCTGACCGACGCGTTCGGCCAGTGGAAGAACCTGAAGATCGTGCTCATCGCGTTCTTTGGTGCGATCGCCGGGCAAGCCGTTGTGTGGTACACAGGGCAGCTCTATGCGATGTACTTCCTTGAAAAGATGCTCAAGGTTGACGGTCTGACGTCGAACACGCTGATCATCATCGCTCTGTTGATGGCCACGCCGTTCTTCCTGGTTTTCGGCGCGTTGTCGGACAAGATCGGGCGCAAGCCGATCATCCTGACCGGTTGCGCTCTGGCTGCCCTGACCATGTTCCCGGTGTTCCACGCCTTGACCGACGCCGCCAACCCGGCGCTCGCCAAGGCTTTGGCCAACGCTCCGGTAACCGCAACGGCTGACGCTGCGGAATGTTCGTCGCAGTTTGACCCGGTGGGCAAGAATCCATTCGACACCACCAGCTGCGATATCGTCAAGAACGTGTTGGCCAAGGCTGCTGTGAACTACAAGAACGTGGCGGCTCCGGCTGGTACGGTTGCTTCGATCACCATCGGTGGCAAGACTATCGTCGCACCCGATCCGTCGAAGTTGACCGGCGATGACCGCAAGAAGGCCATCGCGGCATTTACCGCTGCGGTGTCCGGCAAGGCTGCAACGCCCGCCAAGGCTGCCGAAGGTGGCAAGCCCGCTGTCGAGGCAAAGCCCGCCGTGGTCGGCGAACTGTCGAAGGTGGGCTATCCCGCCAAGGCGGATCCGGCCCAGATCAACAAGCCCAAGGTCGTGGCGATCCTGTTCTACCTCGTGCTGCTGGTGACCATGGTTTATGGTCCGATTGCCGCGCTGCTGGTCGAACTGTTCCCCTCGAACATCCGGTACTCGTCCATGTCGCTGCCGTATCATATCGGCAATGGCTGGCTCGGTGGGCTGTTGCCGGCCATCGGCTTTGCGATGGTTGCCGCCAATGGCGATATCTACTTCGGGTTCTGGTATCCCGTGGTGGTCGCCGCTGCGACCTTTGTGATCGGGCTGTTCGTTCTGCCTGAAACCTTCCGTCGCAATATCGACTGATAGGAATACCGCGCCGCGCTTTTGATTTTCGCCAATTGGCCCAAATCAAGGCGCGGCGCTCTTTTCCGGCCCAAGCGGCGGCCAGATTTTCCTAATGGAGTTGTTCCCATGACCACCGCGCCCAATTCTCCTGCTATCGATACCGCCTTTGAATTGACCACCCGTTCGGGCATCGTCATCAAAGTGCGCGCCGTCACCGAAGCTGACGAGCCTGCGCTGTCCGCATTTTTCGACCATGTGAGCGATGAAGATCGCCGCTTTCGCTTTTTCGCCGCGGGCGAGCATGTCAGCCATGAACAGCTCGATCCGCTGCTGCACGCCGACCATTTCCGCTCGGAAAGCTTCATCGCGTTTGACAGCACCACCGGCGAACTGGTCGCCTCCGGATTGCTGGCCTGCGATAACAAGCTCGACACTGGCGAAGTCGCAGTGTCGGTCCACGCCGATTACCGTGGCAAGGGCGTGGGTTGGGCAATGCTCGACATGCTGGCCCGCCAAGCGGAACATCGCGGTGTTCGCCGCGTTATCGCCATCGAAAGCCGCGACAACCATGCCGCGATCGAAGTTGAACGCGAAAAGGGTTTCACGCCTGAGCCGTTCGATGGTGACCCAACGCTGGTCATCCTGTCCAAGACCTTCCGGTAACGAGAGATACAATGAGCGACGCCTATACCGCTGCATGGAATGAAAGCATCGCCGATCCGGAAAGCTTCTGGATGCGGGCGTCGCAAGCCGTGGCATGGGCATCGCCGCCAACGCGCGCCTGGGATGACAGCCACGGCTGGTTTCCCGGCGCGACGTTGAATACCGCGTATAATTGCCTTGATCGCCATGTTGAAGCCGGGCGGGGCGATGCGATCGCGGTGATCTATGACAGCCCGGTAACGGGCGTGGTTGAACATTATTCCTATACCCAGGCGATGGAAACGGTTGGCCGCGTCGCCGCGATGCTGGCGCGCCAAGGTGTCGTCAAGGGCGACCGCGTCATCCTGTATATGCCGATGATCCCGCAGACGCTGTTTGCCATGATTGCCTGCGCTCGGCTGGGCGCGTTGCATTCGGTGGTGTTCGGCGGCTTTGCGCCATTGGAACTCGCCAAGCGGATCGATGACGCCGCGCCGCGTGTGCTGCTGACCGCGTCCTGCGGCATCGAAGGCAGCCGCACGATCGCCTATAAACCGATGGTTGACGAGGCGCTGAAGCTGGCAACGCATCAGGTTGAGAAGGTCGTGGTGTTCCAGCGCGAACGTCTGACCGCCGAGATCGTTGGCCCGCGTGAACTCGATTGGGCCGCTGCGGTGGCCGAGGCGGCCAGCGATCCTGTGCCGGCGCCCGCCATCATGGCCGCCAATGACCCGCTATATATCCTGTATACCAGTGGCACGACCGGTACGCCTAAGGGCGTCGTGCGCGAAAATGGTGGCCATGCCGTCGCGTTGACGTGGTCGATGGCCAATATTTACGGCATCGGGCCGGGCGATGTGTTCTGGGCGGCGTCGGATGTCGGCTGGGTCGTTGGGCATTCCTATATCGCCTACGCCCCGCTGCTGGTCGGAGCGACCACGGTATTGTTCGAAGGCAAGCCGGTTGGCACACCCGATGCCGGCACGTTCTGGCGCACGATCAAGCGCCACGGGGTGAAGACGTTCTTCACCGCGCCGACCGCGATCCGCGCCATCCGCAAGGAGGACCCCGACGCCCAATTCCTGCACGAGATCGGCACGGGCGATTGCGGCGTCGTGTTTTTGGCTGGTGAACGCGCCGATCCCGATACGATCGCTTGGCTGGAGGCCGAGAGCGGCCTGCCGGTAATTGACCATTGGTGGCAGACTGAATTAGGCTGGCCGGGGGTCGCCACATGTTTCGCGCTGGGCGATACACGGCGCAAGCGGGGCAGTGCCGGCTTCCCGGTGCCTGGCTATGAATTTGCCGTGCTGGGCGATGATGGCAAGCCATTGGGGCGCGAACAGTCGGGCTTTGTCGCGGTCAAGGCCCCATTGCCGCCGGGCGCCTTTCGCACACTTTGGAAAAACCCCACGGGTTGGGACAAGAATTTCGCTGCTTTCCCCGGGTGGTATGAAACGGGCGATGCCGGTTATATCGACGCCGAGGGCTTCGTCCACATTATGGGCCGCACCGACGACATCATCAACGTCGCGGGCCACCGCCTGTCGACCGGCCAGATGGAGCAGATCGTCGCGGGCACCGATGGCGTTGCCGAATGCGCGGTCATCGGCGCCGACGATGCGATCAAGGGTATGACGCCGATTGCCTTTGTTGTGCCGCGCGCCGGGGCAGAGGGCGATACAAGCCTCGAAAAGCGGGTCATCGCTGCGGTGCGCGCCGAATTGGGTGCGGTGGCGGCGCTAAAGACGGCATATGTCGTGACCGGCCTGCCCAAGACGCGGTCGGGCAAGATCCTGCGCAATTTGTTGCGCAAAATTTGCAATGGTGATGATTGGGTCGTGCCACCGACCATCGACGATCCGAACATTCCTGCGGCCATCGCCGCTGTCATGCAGGCCGCCGTTCCCGCCTGACCGGCGGGTGCGACGCAAATTCGGTCAACGGGCCCGTTTGCGTAGCGGGCGGTACGAGTCTTGCCCAATCCGTTGCCGAACAGGCGCGTCATTGTGATCGGGCTTGATAGCCATCGCAAGAGGCTCACCATGGAAGATGGTCGGCTGCCCCGAGGGTAAGCTGGCGGGCAAGGAGTCCTTGCCTGATACTGGACCTGCGCGATCTGCGCCCGTTTTCGCTGTTGCGGACGCGCTGCTGATCAAGATCGCGGTAATTCGGAAATACACTTAACCTCTCATTCCAAATAATTATGCATTTCGGGACATAATAAACATTAGAAATTCACACCATTTTTGAATTTTAAATAATCTTTTATATTAAAAATTGGTGAAATTTAATTTGCCGGTAGCGTGATGCTGACTACGGCGATCGCGCAAGTCTTGGAGCCGCCGTCAATTATATGGGCCCTCGAATACAATAATTTGGACCGCCATGTCGAAGATTTTCCGCCATATCCTGAACTTTGGTCCGGTCATTCTTTTTCAAAGACTTCGGGCGAGCTCTGCCGGCACAATTCTCCTTCAGTTCGGCTTGGCGCTCATTCCGCTCACTTTCGCGATTGGTTTCGGGGTCGATTACATTCGCGCGCAGCAATTGCAGACGCAACTCAACGCGATCGCTGATTCCGCAGCGTTGGCGGCGGTCGATCCGTCGATGCTGTGTCAATCCAGCGCGACCGCAAACGCGGCGGCGACCAGCATGTTCAACGCACAAGCCGCCACCTTGCAAGGCATAGTCAGCATCACGCCGACGGTCACCATGAACCCGT
The DNA here is from genome assembly GCA_903858875.1 of uncultured Sphingomonadales bacterium. Taxonomy (GTDB): domain Bacteria; phylum Pseudomonadota; class Alphaproteobacteria; order Sphingomonadales; family Sphingomonadaceae; genus Novosphingobium. The sequence continues at coordinate 2,157 of CAIOKP010000397.1, read as the reverse complement.
CAAATTCCGCGGCGGGGTGCTCAGGATCGTTGCGGACGGCTTCGGTCACCTACACCGCGAAAGTGCGCAATCTCTTCTCCACTATTTTGGGTGTCGCAACGCTGCCGATTTCGGGCTCAGCGACCACCAACGCTTCGCAACCGCCCAGCATCAATTTCTATGTTGCGTTGGATACATCGCCCTCGATGCTGCTGCCGACCACTACCACCGGTATCACCAATTTGAACAATGGGGTGATTTGGACCGGGGCGGGCGCTTTTGGCTGGCCAGTGGTTGGTTGTGATTTTGCGTGCCATTCGCAAAATTCGCACACCTGGAATTACGGTAATTTCGTCAGAGATGCCAACGGCTATGCCATTTACACGACCGGCTTTGACTCTGGGACGATGTATCGCATTTCATGCATCAATGGGAATGTGTATAATGCCAGCAATACGCAGATCGGCACCAACGGATCGATCACGAATAGCGGTGCAACCGCCTGCGGTGGAAACTATTGGAACAATGGTCCGTCGATCAACAATACAGTCAACCTTCAATACAAGCCCAATGGATCATATTACTATACATCGGTATCGGTGAATTTCCCTGATTCATGGTGGCTGGCGGAAAACTATGCGACGGTGAATCCTGGGCAGCAGAACATTACGCTGCGCCTCGATGCCGAGTCCCCCGCCGCTCAAAATCTGGCGACTTATGCCTATTCTTTCGAACAGCAATATGCCTCCGCGCCGACGCCGCCGGCCTATAAGTTGCAGTTCTTTACCTTCAACTATGGTGCGCCTACCGCCATTCCCACCGCGCCGTGGGGAACGATGACCGATGTCGCAACCTCGCACAATTTCACCTTTCCCAGCATGACGGCCAATGCACCGCTGCAAACCGGCATCGGGTGCTGGACCAGCTCGTGCCCGGGCAGCAATGCATTCAGCGACATGACGGCTTTGCTCAACAGCATGTCGTCGATCATGCCGAACACCGCCGGGCTTGGCACATCCGCCAATCCGCAAAACGTGTTGATCATCCTGACCGATGGCGCGGAAGACGACAGCACCGGGGATGGTCTGACGGCGCTGAATGCTAACAATATTGCCCAATGCACCGCCATCAAGGCGACCGGCACGCGTATTGCCATTCTTTATACGCAATATAATCCCGCAACGATCAATTACACGTCAAATCCCACCTTCAACAATTTCGCGTCCGGGCAGGTACCCAACATTCAAGCGCAACTTCAAGCCTGCGCAACCCAGAATGCCAATGGCACATATCTGATGCAAACCGTCGGCACCGATGGCGATATTTCGGCGGCGCTGAACCAGTTGTTTCAGCAGGTCGTGCAGTCGTCGCGGCTGGTGCAATAGACGCGGCATTTGCCCGGCCACCCATCGGCCGCAGGCGGCTTGTGCACTGGCGCTATTGCTTGGCTGGCGAGGGGTGTCGATGATCGGGCCCTGCACCAAGCGCGTTAAGGGCGTCCAGCACATCCGACAGGCGGAAGGGCAATTCGCCCGGCATATTTTCCTCCTGCGCCACTTCCTCCTCGAGGATATCGTATTCCCAACGGTGCAGGATCCTGATTTTTTCGTCATCGGAAACCCCGCGGGCGGAGACAACATCCCCCGGACATTTGAAGACGACGGACGGATTGAGCAACGCGGCATCGATCATCGATCTATCAAGGTTTTTGTCGGCCATTCGCGCCTCCTGTATAATCTGGCCGGACCCTGTCGCGGCGACTTTTCGGGCTATGGAGCAGCTATTCCGGCATCATCGCCCCGGGTTTTTGCAGCATCTTTTTAACTTCGCCCGCATGAAGCTCTTCGATAAAGATCATTTGCCGGGCGTATTCCTCCAACATCACCGAGTGGCCCAAGACCGCATCTAGCAACGCGCGATACAGCGCCAGCGCCGCGGCCTCTGCGCCCAGTGCCTCTTGCAGGATCTCTTCGATGTCACTCGAATGCCTGTCGAGCAAAGCGCCGATTTTGAGCGATGGATATGCCCCGAGATGCATCAGCATTTCGCCAGCCTGATGGGCATGAGTCAAAGATTCATCGGCCTGCGCCCTCAACCACGCAACAATCGGAATACGGCCGAGCCCGAAAATGAGAAACGAATAATGCGTGTATCGCACGACCCCAGCGAGTTCCTGCT
>CAIOKP010000396.1 GCA_903858875.1 uncultured Sphingomonadales bacterium | reverse complement strand
TTACCCCATTGTGTCGGGCAATGTGTCGCTGTACAACGAATCGAAGGCAACCGGTGGCGGCTCTGCCATTCTGCCCACACCCGCGATTGGCGGCGTCGGCCTGATGCTCGACCACACCAAAATGGCAACCGTCGCATTCAAGAGCGAAGGCGACGTCATCTGGCTGATCGGCCCCAGCGGCTCGCATCTTGGCCAATCGCTGTGGCTGCGCGAAATCCATGGGCGCGAGGAAGGTCCGCCGCCATCGGTCAATCTCGATACAGAGTTGCGCAATGGCGAATCGGTGCGGCAGCTGATCGGTGATGGCCAGGTGACCGCCGTGCATGATGTGGCCGACGGCGGCCTGCTGGTCGCGATTGCCGAAATGGCGATGGCGAGCGGTTTGGGCGCGCGCCTCGATGGCACATTCACCGCTGCCGAGGCATTTGGTGAAGACCAGAGCCGCTATGTCGTGACGACCAAGCCCGACGTTGTGCTGGAAGGTGCGACGCGGTTGGGCTCGGTTGGTGGTGGCGTGGTGGCCGGTGTGGCAGTCGCCGCGTTGAAGGCCGCAAATGAAGCGTTTTTCAAGGACTGGATGGAAGGTTAAAGGGCTAGGCGTGGGGGCATCACCCCCACGCCGCCCGCGCTTCCTCCGCTTTTACCTAACCCACTCAGCCTCCGGCACGCCCAACAACCGCAACACGGCGGTCAAATCCCCACGATCCACCCAACCATTCGCCGCCGCGCGCGCCTTGGGCTTCGCACAGAAGGCCACGCCGTAATGGGCGACCTCGATCATCGGGATGTCATTGGCGCCATCGCCGGTCGCAAGGCTCATCGCGCCCTCGCCCAGCAGGCCCAACTCCTCGATCAACGTCGCCTTCTTGGTCGAGCTATCGCAGATCGGCCCGACCAGCCCGCCGGTCAACTTGCCCGCATCGACGCCCAACCGATTGGCCACAACCCGCTGAAAGCCGAGCATTTCGGCGACCGGATCGGCAAATTGGTGAAATCCGCCGGTGACCAGCACCGTGCGGCACCCCTTGGCCTTCAACGTCTCGACCAACACCTTGGCGCCCGGCATCGGCGCGATGCGCGTGGCGAGGCATTGGGCAATCGCGTCCTCGGACAGATCGCGCAACAGGCCCACCCGCTCGGTCAGTGCCGAGGCAAAATCGAGTTCGCCCTGCATGGCGCGCTCGGTGATTTCGGCAATTTGCGCCTTGATCCCGGCGAAATCGGCCAATTCATCGATACATTCGGCGGTGATCATCGTCGAATCCATGTCCGACACGAACACTTTGGGTAAACGTGGCACATGATCGGCGATCAGCACATCGGACGGCGCAATATGCGCATCAATCGCCGCGCGCACCGCCGTTGCATCGCGGCTGTCGACGGCGATTTCCGCCACTCCCATGCCCAGTGCGGGCAATTCGCGCGCTTCGGCGCCGATGCCCGCCTCGGACAATGCCTCGACGGCTGCATCAAGACTTGCCGACAGGCCGGTTGAATCTGCTATCACGCGCGCAATGAGCACCGAAAATTCCTCTGATCACATCTCTGGCCAGCAAGAGCCCCGGCCACACCTCGCGCTCATTGCAGGGCCGACCGCCAGCGGCAAGAGCGATTATGCCCTCGCGCTGGCGCAAGCCTTGGCGCGAGAGGGGCGCCCGGCGGTGATTATCAACGCCGACAGCGCGCAATTATACGCCGACCTGCCGATCCTGTCCGCAGCGCCCGCGGCGGAGGACCTCGCGGCCACCCCGCACACATTGTATGGCGCATGGGACGGCGCAACCGCCTGTTCGGCAGCGGATTGGGCAGCGCGCGCGCGGGCGGCGGTGGATGCGGCCCATGCGGCGGGCGTAGTGCCGATACTGGTCGGTGGCACGGGCCTGTATATCCGCACCCTGTTATACGGCATTGCGCCCGTCCCGGCCATTGATCCCGCCGTGCGCGAGGCGGTGCGCGCCCTGCCCGTGGCTGCTGCCTATGCCGCCCTTATGACGCAAGACCCGGTCCGCGCCGCCGCGCTGCACCCAGCCGACACGACGCGGATCGCCCGCGCGCTGGAGGTCGTCCGCTCGACCGGCCACCCCCTCGCCCATTGGCAGGCAAAGCTGGAAGGCGGCATTGGCGACCGGGTGACGGTTGATCCGCTGATCCTGCTGCCCGACCGCGCGTGGTTATATGAACGGTGCGACCGGAGGTTCCAACGGATGATGGCCGGTGGCGCAGTCGAGGAAGTGCAAGCGTTGTTGGCGCGTGATTTGCCGCCGGACATGCCGGTGATGCGCGCCATCGGAGTCGCCGAAATCGCTGGCTACCTGCATAGCCAATGGGATTTGGACGAAGCCATCGTCCGCGGCGCCCAAGCCACACGCAATTATGCGAAGCGACAATATACTTGGTTCCGCCATCAATTGCCCGAAGCCTGGCCAAGACTCGTCGATCATCATCGAGAAAGTTTCGAAATAGCATCGCATTTTGTTTCTTTATTTCACGATTAGGCGTTGACAGGACATATCATGCCACCTAGGGCACGGTCACTTTCCGGCGGTGGCGATGTCATGCGAGGTGGACAGGTGGTTTTGGGCGACAGGCTCGCCACTGTATCCGCTCAAACCCCTTGCGGATCGGTACAAGCGGCGTCATTGGCGCTCGATTGTCCGCGCTACCGAGCCGGAACCGGTATGACAAAAGGATCCTTCCCGTGAGCCAAGAGCTGAGCGGTGCCCATATTCTGGTCGAAAGCCTCGCCCGTCAGGGTGTTGAGTTTGTTTTCGGCTATCCAGGCGGTGCGGTATTGCCGATCTATGATGCGCTGTTTGGCGATGCACGCCTGCGCCACATCCTGGTGCGGCACGAGGCGGGCGCTGCCCATGCGGCCGAGGGCTATGCGCGTTCGACCGGCAAGCCCGGCGTGGTGCTGGTCACATCCGGCCCCGGCGCGACCAATGCGGTGACCGGTATTGCCGATGCTTTTCTCGATTCGATCCCGCTGGTGGTCATCACCGGTCAGGTTCCGACCGCGCTGATCGGCTCGGACGCGTTTCAGGAAGCGGATACGGTTGGCATCACGCGCCACTGCTGCAAGCATAATTATCTGGTCAAGGACCCGTCGGAACTGGCCGCGATCATCGACGAGGCGTTTCAGATCGCCACGACAGGGCGCCCCGGCCCGGTCGTGATCGACATCCCCAAGGATGTGCAAATCGCCACCGCCACCATGCCCGCCGGCCCGATCCAGCGCCGCCAGCGGTATGCCCCGCGCATTGCCGGCAGCGCCGACGAAATCGCGCAGGCCGTCGAATTGCTGGCCCATGCCAAGGCGCCGGTGTTCTATACCGGCGGCGGCGTGATCAATTCCGGCCCACGCGCCAGCGAATTGCTGCGCCAGTTGCAGGCCTTGACCGGCGCACCGGTCACCTCGACGCTGATGGGGCTTGGCGCTTTCCCGGCGGACCATCCCGATTGGTTGGGGATGCTGGGGATGCATGGCACGTATGAGGCCAATTGGACGATGAATCAGGCCGACCTGATGGTCTGCATCGGCGCGCGGTTTGACGACCGGGTGACCGGGCGGCTGGACGCGTTTGCGCCCCATTCGACCAAGATCCACATCGATATCGACCGCGCCAGCATCAACAAGACCGTGGCCATCGACTTGCCGATTATCGGCGATTGCGCGACCGTGCTGGAACAGATGATCGCCGCATGGGGCACGCGCAAGCCACAGGACCTGTCGGCGTGGAAGCAGCGTATCGACGGTTGGCGCGCGAAAAAGAGCCTGGCCTATCCGCGTCAGGAAACGACGATCGCACCGCAATATGCGATCGAGCGCCTGTTCGAACTGACCCGTGCCGCCGACCCGATCATCAGCACCGAGGTCGGCCAACATCAGATGTGGGCGGCCCAGTATTTCCACTTCTATGGCCCGAACATGTGGCTGACCAGCGGCGGCCTGGGCACGATGGGTTATGGACTGCCGGCGGCAATTGGCGCGCAATTGGGCAATCCGGACAAGCTGGTCATCGACATTGCGGGCGAAGCCTCGATCCAGATGAACATTCAGGAATTGGGCACCGCCAGCCAGTATCGCTTGCCGGTCAAGGTGTTCATCCTCAACAATGAATGGATGGGCATGGTCCGTCAATGGCAGGAACTGACCTATGAAAGCCGCTATTCAAACTCCTATTCAGACAGCTTGCCCGATTTCGTGAAGCTGGCCGAAGCCTATGGCTGGAAGGGTATCCGCATTGACCACGAAGCCGACCTTGACGCAGGCATCGCGGCGATGATTGCCCATGATGGCCCAGTGATCGTCGATTGCCGCGTGACCAAGGAAGCCAATTGCTTTCCGATGATCCCGTCGGGCGCGGCGCACACCGACATGATCCTGTCGGGCGACCGGGTTGCAGGCACGATGGACGATGAAGCCAAGGCTTTGGTGTAAGGGAGGGCGATAAGATGATGAAGATCAAGCACGAAGCCTCCGAGCGCCACGTCCTGACGGTGACGGTCGACAATGAGGCGGGTATTCTCGCCAAGATCGCCGGCCTGTTTACCGCGCGGGGCTATAATATCGACAGCCTGACCGTGGCGGACATCACCGACACGCATAATGTCAGCCGGATCACCATCGTAACCCACGGCCCGCCCGCGGTGATCGATCAGATCCATGCGCAACTGGACCGGCTGGTGCCGGTGCACAAGGTCGTCGATCTGACCGAGGCAGGCCCCTATGTTGAGCGCGAACTGGCGCTGATCAAGGTCGCAGGCCATGGCGAGGCACGCGTAGAGGCGCTGCGTCTGGCCGATGTGTTCCGCGCCAAGGTGGTGGATACGACAACGCATAGCTTCATCTTTGAATTGACCGGTACGCCGGACAAGATCGACACATTTGTCGGCCTGATGCGCGAGCTTGGGCTGGTCGAAGTGGGCCGCACCGGCATCGTAGGCATGACCCGCGGTGCGCAAGGCGCCTAGGGTCGACATTATCCAAGAGTTGATCCCGGGGCGCTTCTGATGCAGTGGCCCCAACAAACACGCCGTGCTTGCGGCACATCACATTCTGGCTCCCCCGTTGCGGGGTGCATCGAAGGGGAAAACCAGTGAAGGTTTATTACGACGCCGATTGCGATTTCAACCTGATCGCCAACAAGAAGATCGTTATCCTCGGTTATGGCTCGCAGGGCCACGCCCATGCGCAGAACCTGCGTGACAGCGGCGTCAAGAACGTTGCCATCGCGCTGCGCGAGGGTTCGGCCACCGCCAAGAAGGCAGAAGCCGCCGGTTTCAAGGTCATGGCGAACAAGGAAGCGGCCGCCTGGGCCGACCTCGTCATGATCCTGGCCCCCGATGAGCATCAGGCCGCGATCTATGCCGACGACATCCACTCACATCTGAAGCCTGGCGCGGCGCTGGCCTTTGCCCACGGTTTGAACGTGCACTTCGGCCTGATCGAGCCGCGCGCCGATGTCGACGTTATCATGATCGCGCCCAAGGGCCCGGGCCACACCGTGCGCGGCGAATACGTCAAGGGCGGCGGCGTGCCTTGCCTCGTGGCGGTGCATCAGGATGCGACCGGCAATGCGCATGACGTCGCGCTGGCCTATGCTTCGGGCGTTGGTGGTGGCCGTTCGGGCATCATTGAAACCAATTTCAAGGAAGAGTGCGAAACCGACCTGTTCGGCGAGCAGGCCGTGCTGTGCGGTGGCATCACCCACCTGATCCAGGCCGGTTTTGAAACGCTGGTTGAGGCCGGGTACGCGCCTGAAATGGCCTATTTCGAATGCCTCCACGAAACCAAGTTGATCGTCGACCTTCTGTATGAAGGCGGCATCGCCAACATGCGCTATTCGATCTCGAACACCGCCGAATATGGCGACATCGTGACTGGCCCGCGCATCATCACCGCCGACACCAAGGCCGAAATGAAGCGCGTTCTGGCCGACATCCAGTCTGGTCGTTTCGTGAAGAACTTCGTGCTCGACAATCGCGCTGGCCAGCCCGAGTTGAAGGCCGCCCGCAAGGCGGCTGCCGCGCATCCGATCGAAAAGACCGGCGCGCAACTGCGTGCGATGATGCCGTGGATCGGCGCGAACCAATTGGTCGACAAGTCGAAGAACTAAATCGGTCCGAACAGTCCAAAACCAACGGCGCGCTGTGCAGACCCTGCATGGCGCGTCGTTCTTTACCCGCAGGTGCGAATGCAAGCTGAAGCCCGGCACATCCTGATCTGTTTTCACGATTTCAATCGGGGCGGAACGGAACGAATCGCGATTGGCATGGCAAAGCGCTGGGTCGATCAGGGCCGCCGTGTCACCATTCTGTGCGGGATGGGTGTGGGCGGCGTGCGAGATACGGTTGATCCGCGGGTTGAGGTGGTGGAACTTGATCCGCCCCTGCCGCGCAGCTTGACCTCGCGGCTGCGGCTGGGGCCGGCGATGGCGCCGTATATCGAGCGCCTTGCCCCGGATGTGATTTTCCTGCCGGGTAATTTCCATTTCCCGCTGGCACCGTCCTTGTCGCGGATCCATGGGCGCGGTGCATTGGTCGCCAAGATTTCCAATCCGGCAGTCCCGAGCGGGATCTTTGCCCCCGTGGTTCGCGGGTTGCTGCGCCGTTATCGCCATACGGTCGATGGCCTTGCTGCGATGAATTCAGGGCTGGAGCGCGAGATCCGCGCGATTTCGCCGGATTTCAACGTCAGCACGCTGTATGATCCGGTCTATCTGCATGGTGACCTGGATACGCCAGTGGAACGCGTCGACGATGGGCGTTGCCACATTGTCTGGGCTGGCCGGTTTGAGCCGCAGAAGGACGCGGGGCTCGCTCTGCGCACCATCGCTGCGCTGAATGAGCGGACGCCGGCGCATCTAACGATGTTGGGCGATGGCAAGGAATTCGACGCTTTTCGTGCACAGGCTGAGCGGTTGGGGCTGGCCGATATTGTCGCGATGCCGGGCTATGTGCCCGAAATTGATCCGTGGCTGCGCGGCGCCGATGCGTTGCTGGTCACCTCGCATTTCGAAGGCGGCCCCGCAGTCGCGGTGGAGGCATTGGCGCATGGCGTGCCCGTTGTATCGACCGATTGCTCGCATTTCCTTCACGATGTCATGGCTCGACCAGAGGCCGGACGGATCGTCGCATCGCGCGACCCCCATGCTTTGGCTGAGGCTTTGCTGGCGGTTTGCCGCGTCGGTCGGGTGGCGCCAGACGTGGTGCAACCGCTGATCGCTCATCTTCGCCCCGATGCCTGCGCGGATGCCTATCTGGCGTGGTTCGAGGCAGTATTGGCGCAGCGCAGCGCTTTTGCCCCTTTACAGCGGGACGCCGGTTCCCCATAGGTTCTGGCTATGACCTGCCATCTGGCTCTTACCTTGCGACTTATGCGCCCTTGGGCGTAAGGCGGCACGCGACTGGCGTGCAACGCGCCCAAGGGGTTGTTTTATAAGCCTTTGTCGCAAGTTTTGGCCCCGTGCCATCCAGCCTATCGAGATATCGTCATGACTATGCTGAAAGACCCTTCGGTCAAGTATCGCCCATTTCCACAGATCAACATCCCTGATCGTCAATGGCCCAGCCGCACCATCACCCGTGCGCCGCGCTGGCTGTCGACCGATCTGCGCGATGGTAATCAGAGCCTGATCGACCCGATGGGCGCGGAGAAAAAGTCCCGCTTTTTCGACCTGTTGCTCAAGATTGGCGTGAAAGAGATTGAGGTCGGTTTTCCGTCAGCGGGCGCGACCGAATATGATTTTATCAGTGGCCTGGTCCGCGACGGCCGCGTACCCGACGATGTGCTTATCCAGGTGCTGACCCAGAGCCGGCAAGACCTGATCACGACCTCGTTCGAGAGCCTTGAAGGGGCAAAGGCGGCGATCGTCCACCTGTATAACGCCGTGTCGCCGCTGTGGCGGACGGTGGTGTTCGGCATGGAAAAGTCGCAGATCCGGGACATTGCGCGCCTCGGCGCCAGCGTGTGCCGCGATCAGGCGGCGCGTTTCCCCGCAACCGACTGGCATTTCGAATATAGTCCCGAGACGTTCTCGACCGCTGAACTCGATTTTTCGATCGAATGCTGTGAGGCGGTGATGGAGATTTTGAAGCCGACGCCGGAACATCCGATCATCCTCAACCTGCCCGCGACGGTCGAGGCGGCAACACCGAATATCTACGCCGATCAGATCGAGTATTTCTGCCGCAACCTGCCCAATCGCGATAGCGCGGTGATCAGCCTGCATACGCACAACGACCGGGGCACCGGCGTTGCGGCGGCAGAACTGGGGCTGATGGCGGGCGCCGACCGCGTTGAGGGTTGCCTGTTCGGCAATGGCGAGCGGACCGGCAACTGCTGCTTAGTCACAGTCGCCCTTAACCTCTACACGCAAGGTGTTGATCCTGAACTGGATTTCTCCGACATCGACGAGGTGATCCAGACCGTTGAATATTGCAACCAACTGCCCGTACCGGCTCGCCATCCCTATGGCGGCGAACTGGTTTTCACCGCCTTTTCGGGCAGCCATCAGGACGCCATCAAGAAGGGTTTTGCCGCACAAGGGCAACGCAACGACCAGATGTGGTCGGTGCCCTATCTGCCAATCGACCCTGCCGACCTTGGCCGTAACTATGAGGCGGTGATCCGTGTCAATTCGCAATCCGGCAAGGGTGGCTTTGCCTGGGTGCTGGAACAGGATCAGGGGCTGAAACTGCCCAAGCGGATGCAGGCCGATTTCAGCCGCCATGTCCAGGAACTGGCCGACCGGCTGGGACGAGAACTGCAGGCGGGTGACATCTGGGATGTGTTCCAGCAGGCCTATCACCTCAATGATCCGCAACATCTGCAACTGGTCGATTTCGACGAGGCCAAGGCCGCCGATGGCAGCCGGCTATTCGCAGGCAAGATCGGCGTCGGCGGGCAAACCCAGTCGGTGTCGGGGCGGGGTAACGGCCTGATTTCCTCGGTTGTCGCCACGCTCGCTGGCAGCTTTGGCGTCGCACTGGCGGTCAAGGATTTTTCGGAACACGCGATGGGCGCCGGATCGGACGCGCGCGCGGCCGCCTTTGTCGAATGCATTGGGCCGAACGGCGAGACGATCTGGGGCGTTGGCATCGACACCGATGTCGCGACCGCCAGCGTCCGCGCCGTATTGAGCGCGGCAAACGCCGTCGGCGCTAGGTAAGCCTGCTGCAAGCCGGCCTTTGCGCCAAACAAAAAGCCCGCGTCGAGCATATCCTCACGCGGGCTTTTTATGCGGATAATCAGGCGTCAGAACGAAAAGGCCGACCGCGCCCCACGCCCATCACCCGGCGCAATCACGCCCATGTCGGCGGGGTTGAACGCCTGTTCGATGCCGGCGTCAGGACAGGTTTCCGGCCACAACATATCTACCATTGCGTCAATCTCTGCAAAGTTCACATCCTGACCGATGGGATCAAACCGATTAAGCCGAAACGGTTTGCGCCGCGGATTGAGTAACCGGCGTCGCAACGCACGCTGCAACAGAGTGATGCGCTGCACCGCCTCGTCCAATGCCACTTCGGGTGCCCGGCCCCGCAAATTCGCCCAGCGCTCCTCCACTTGCCCCACGCGTTCCATCACCAACTGGTTATAATCACGATGCGGCCCCCTGTGCATCGGCAAACCAATGCGTAGCGCAGCCGAATCGCTGGCAGGCAACAGCAGGCCGTTCGCGCGGAAATCCTCAAAGCCAAGCCGTTCGCGTCCGATGACGTCAAACAAAGGCCCGAGACAACGGTGCGATAATAATTGGCGAGGCAACAAGTGATGTCGTTGCATACCGGGGTCAAAGTCGGGCGATTCGCGCTTATTCACCGCCCGAAATGGCAAGGCCCCCCGCGCTGTTTGGCGCACAGTCGCCAGCGCACCCCCCATAGTTACCCGTGGAGAGCCGGTATCGGTGCGCCGGCATTCCGACGAAACCAAAATAATGTTATCCGTCAGTGTGTTCGCCATACTCGCAAGAAACGTCCGTTCCCGGAGGGTTCCACGCACAAGCGCTCCCCATCCGGACCAGCGAACTCAACCGGGGATTGCACCGCCCAGCCACCGACCAAACTGTGGATAAGTCGTATTGCAACCTTGCCAGCCGCCGCCGGATCTTTGGCGACGATAGGTTCGATTCGCAATTCCTGTCCAGTAAAAAAACGTAGTCCCTCAGTAACTATGGCCCCGGATGGGTCACGGGTAAGCGCCGTCAAACCCAGCGCTGGAAACGCGCCGCCGGCCAGCCAGGCACCGATAGCGCGGCCG
>CAIOKP010000395.1 GCA_903858875.1 uncultured Sphingomonadales bacterium | reverse complement strand
CGGGCAGCGGTGGTTTTGCCGCAAATTCGGGCGGTTTGACCCTGAATTTCGGTTCGATCAACGGTGCGGACGGCCAGTCCCTCGTGTGGAACTCTGGTGGTTTCGTGCCCGATGGTTCGACGTTGGTATTTGGCTCTGACGCGGCCGACGCGACCGGCGTCGTCACCATGATGAACAATGTCGACCTGAACGGCCTGGACGGCAAAATCGCCGTTTTCCAGAACACGTCGGCCCCTGGTGCGAATGCAATCATGGCCGGCCAGTTCTCCAATGGTACGCTGTCGGTGAACGACACCAACTATGCAGGTACGCTGATCTTTACCGGTCAGAATAGCCTGTCGGGCATCACGGTGAACAATGGTTCGGTTCTGACCGGCCTGTTTGACGCCAACGGTCACCTGACCCAGACCGGCCAGTTGATGGATCCCACCAATGGTGGTTACGTGAACATCACCGGTGCGGCCACTGTCGGGCTGTTCCAGTCCGAACTCCTGACCGACGTCAATGTTGCTGCCAACGGCACGCTGGTGGCCTTTGCGCCAGTCACGACGACGGGCACCATCACCAACGCGGGTACGATTGGCCTGTCGGCTGGTGCGACCACCGGCGCGATCAACAACAGCGGCACGATGACGCTGTCGGGCGGTAACATCACAACCGGCGACATCACGAATGCCGGCGGTCTGTCGTTGCTCGCCGATGTCAACGGCCACTTTGACTTGCGCACCGGCGCGGTGACGAACCTTTCGACGGGCACGATCGCGACCAATGGCCGTACCGCAACGATGGGTGACATCGCCAACAGCGGTACGATGACGATGACCGCGCTCAACACGATCACGACCGGCGATGTGACCAACTCTGGCGCTTTGTCGTTCACTGCTCCGTCGATCAACACCGGTTCGATCACCAACCAAACCGGTGGTTCGCTGTGGCTGATCGGCAACGGCAATGCGACCGGTGCGGTCGTTAACGGCGTTGACCCTGTCTCGCACATCCACAACCTGTCCGTTATCCCGGGTGCCGCACCGAACAGCGCTAACTTCTACCTTGCTGGTGATTTCTCCACCAACTCGACCATTAACAACTACGGCACCTTGTATGTCGTGGGCCAATTGAGCGGTTCGGCAGAGGTTGGCGCTGCGACGCGCACGATCTACACGACCGGCCTGTGGGATCCGAATGGCGTGTTCCAGCTTGGTGGCCTGAACGGCAACCTTGCCAATACGTTCGTGGTTGATCAGAGCGGCACGAGCATCAACTCGGGCACCTTTACCGGGGCAGGCTCGATGGTGTTCACCGGTGGTGGCACGATGAACCTGACCGGCCAGAGCGACTTCACTGGCGGTCTGACCATCGAGGGTGGTTCGACCATCGACACGACCAATGGCGGTACGCTTGCCAATACGTTGGCGATTGCGGTCGCAGATAGCGCGTCGGTCCTGACCTTGGGCACCAATGACGTCGTGGGCAGCATCACCAACGCAGGTACGGTGAACACCACCGCAGCTGTGGGGCTGACCGGCGGTTTGACCAACACCGGCACGGTGAATGTCAGCTATGTCCCGTCCGGCGTGAATGGCGATGACATGAGCTTGGCTGTGGCCGGCTCGATTGCCAACAATGGTGGCCTCGTTGCCTTGGGCGCCAACACCATCACGATGGTGAACGGCAACGTGACCAACTCGGGCACGCTGTCGAACGCTGGCGGCAACCTCACGGTGTTCGGCACGACCACCAATAGCGCCAACGGCCTGTTGTCGCTGGGTACGGGCAGCACGACCAATCTGGCGGCATTGAGCAATGCCGGTCAGGTGGCGATCGCGGCAAACAGCCAGACGACGCTGGGCACCTTGACGAACAGCGGGACGATCAACGCGTCGGCGCCGCTGACCGTGTCGGGCGCCTATGTCCAGAACGGCGGTTCGTTGACGACCAACTCGGCGCTGAACACCGGCAGCCTGTCAGGCACCGGCGGCTCGATCAACCTGAACAACCTGGCGGTGTTCACCATCAACCAGGCAACCAACGGCACCTATAGCGGTACGATCGCTGGCACGGGTTCGGTGGTCTTGGCAGGGCCGGCAACGCTGACCCTGGCGGGCCCGACCGACAGCTTCCGTCCGGCCGCGCTGACCATCGCTCAGGGCACGCTGGCGGTGAATGGCGCGGGTATCCTCGACCATGCGCTGAACGTCGATATCCTCGGCGGTGCAACGCTTGGTTTGATCAGCGGCACGCAGACCATTCATAACCTGACGGGTAATGGTACGATTGCACTGAACGGCAACAACATGAATCTGGCCAATGGCGGCACCTTCACCGGTTCCATCACCGGCACCGGTGCGGTTCAGGTCACGCAGGGTACGTTCGCGTTCAACAATTCGATCAACTCGGGCCAAGGCTCCTTTGCGGTTCAGCCGGGTGCGACGGTCAACGTCAGCCCGACCGGGACGGTGACCACCACCGCTCTGAACGTGACCAATGGTACGATGAACCTGGCCGGTGCGGCGACTGCCTCCACGACCAACGTCACGTCCAACGGCTTGCTGCATCTGGGTAACGGCCTGGACGTGAACGCAACGGGCGCCGCGCTCGGTTCGTTGACGTCGGCCGTGGTCAACGTCAACGCGGGCGGTGCCCTGACGGGTAACGGTTCCGTGCATGGCGCGGTGATGGTCGGCGGCACGACGGCAGGTACCGTTGCGCCGGGTAACTCGCCGGGCGTGATGACGGTCAGCAACATCACCTTCGACAATCTGTCGACGGCGGCGATGCAGATCGACGGCGCGGCCGGTGCGGGCGCGGTCGGTGGTAATGACCTTATCACGGTGACCGGTCAGTTGACCCTGAAGCCGGGCTCGACTCTGGCGATCCAGAAGTCGCAGCCGGCCTCGGCCTTCAACCTCGCCCTGGGCCAGCAGGTCAAGCTGTTCAGCTTCGCTCCGGGTTCGGTGACGGGCGACTTTGGCGCCGTGACGCTCAGCAATGACTTCACCAACCGCAACGTTGTCTACAACATCGCCACCGGTTCGGTGATCGGCCTGGGCAGCTATACGCCGGCTCAGTTCCAATCGGCTGTTGTCTCCTCGGCCAACGAGGCGGCGATTATGAATGCCGTTCTGGTCAATACCGCTGGCGGTGTGAACCAGTACTACGGCGGCAACCTGATGGGTTATCTGGCCACGGCGCAGGCCTCCTCGACTCCGGGCGCGGTGGATGCCGCCTTCGCTCGTTGGTCGCCGGAAGCCTACGCTGGCATCGTCGACCAGATGAAGCAGTCGGTGCTCGACAACCTGACGGATCAGTCGAGCTATGATCAGCTCAAGGCTGGCACGACCTATGTGATCGGCAATGTCGGTCGCTCGGGCCTTAACGGCGCGCACGAGGCTGGCTATGCCCAGAACACGTTCCGCGACACATCGGCCAACATCGGCTTTGCCCACCAGTTCGCTGGTGCCGAAGTCAGCTTGGCCTATGGTCACACCACCGGCAGCTACTATGGCGCCAATACGCAGGGTACGGTCCTGGGCAGCCAGGCCATCGCCGGCCTGTCGGTGCCGCTGGGTATGGGGCAAAAGCTGCGGGCGACGGCGCAGATCGTCTATGGTGACTTCACCAGCCACGGTACGCGTGGAACCGACGGCGGTAACGCGGTGTTCAATGGCGTGAAGAGCCAGACCACGGCCTATGGCTTTGGCCTTGCCTATCACCAGGCTGGCGTGACCCACTTCGATATCGCGGCACAAGTGATCGGTATGGACCAGAAGCTGAATGGCTTTGCCGAAACGGCCGCTGCGACCGGTGGTGCAAGCGCGCTTGACCTGATGCAGGTGGGTGAAACCCATCATCAGGCATGGGTGGGTCAGATGACGGCCAAGCTCGGTACGAGCCTGACCAAGGGCCTGACCGGCTATGTCGATGTGACCTATGACCATGAAATGGGTCGTCAGCTGACGTCGATCAACGGCAACGTGGCGGTGGAAAGCGTGAGCTTCACCGTCAACAACCCGGGCCTGTCGCGTGACCGGGCTCTGGCCGGTGCCGGCGTGAAGTTGGATGTGACGCCGACGTTGCAGCTCAACCTTGACGCCAAGGGCGGCACGGATGCGGCCTACAACTTCAACGGGGGCCTGCGCCTCTCGTTCTGAGGCCGGGTTTTGCGATGAAATGGCGCGGCGCGACGGGCAACCGTCGCGCCGTTTGCTGTTTTAGCGGTATCGCTCGAACACACGCGGATGGGACGGAAACGGCGGTTCGGTCGAATGAATGCCGAGAAATATTGATGCCAACAGCTGGCTGGCCTAAGCTTTCCCCAAAGCTGAGGAATGACATGACAATCGACATTGCTCGAGCGCGAGCCGACACGCCGGGTTGCGCCCATGTCCTGCACTTTAACAATGCGGGCGCGGCGCTGCCACCGACGGCGGTGATCGATGCGGTGGGTGGCCATTTGCATCGCGAGGCCATGATCGGTGGCTATGAGGCCGCTGCTGATGCCTTGCCGCTGATCGAACGCGCTTATGATGCGGTGGCAATGTTGATTGGCTGCGCGCGTGATGAAATTGCCATGGTCGAGAATGCCACGCGCGCGTGGGATATGGCATTTTACGCCAACGCGTTTCGCCCCGGCGACCGTATTCTGATCGGTCAATCCGAATATGCCAGCAATGTCATCGCCTTGCTGCAAGTCGCCAATCGCACGGGCGCGCGCGTGGAGCTTGTGCCCGATGACGAACATGGCCAGATCGATGTCGATGCCTTGGCGCAGATGATCGATTCCCGTGTCCGGCTCATCGCGCTCACCCATTTGCCCAGCAACAACGGGCTGGTGAACCCCGCTATCGCTGTGGGCAGGGTTGCTCGGCACGCCGGCATACCGTTCCTGCTCGATGCGTGCCAAAGTATCGGGCAAATGCCGGTGAATGTCGATGAAATCGGTTGTGACATGCTGGCGGCTACAGGACGAAAATTTCTGCGGGCGCCACGCGGCACCGGGTTCCTCTATGTCCGCCGTACAATGCTGGACCGCTTGGATCCGCCGTTCCTGGATCAGCACGCCGCGACGCTGACGGGCCCACTGTCTTATGAAATTCGTCATGACGCCAGACGGTTTGAAAATTGGGAAAACTTTGTCGCAGGCCGGATCGGTCTGGGCGTGGCGGCGGACTATGCGCTGGGCTGGGGACTGGAATCGATAGCGCGTCGGATCACCACGCTGGCAGACGCATTGCGCGCCCAACTCGCTGCGCTGGCCGGGGTTACGGTGCATGACAAAGGGGTCGTGCGCAGCGGCATCGTGACCTTTAGCAAGGCCACCGAGGATCCCGCGGCATTGCAACGGCGGTTGCGTGCCAGCGGGATCAATACGTCTGTGGCATCAACGATGAACGCGCGTTTCGAGATGGAGCCGGCGGCGCTGTCGTCGGTCCTGCGCGCGTCGGTGCATTATTATAACACCGAGGATGAAGTGGCCCTTTTCTCGTCGGCGGTGGCGGGCGCCTAGGCTTTGCTCGGGCCACCTTGCCCCTATGGGCGATCTTGCAGGGTGGGCGCCATAATTGCGTGAAGTTGGGCGATATCTGTGCAAAACGACCTGCGTGATACACGTCGGCTTGATACGAGGGATTCCTGCAAATGGTGAAAACGATAACGCACGATCCCGATGATATCCAAGCCATCCTGCCGCTGTCGCAAGTTGCCGCGGTAGGCGTCGGCAATGCGCTCGAATTCTATGACTTCCTGTCATTTTCGTTTTTCGCCTTGCAGATCGGGTATACGTTTTTTCCAGCCAGCACCACGCAACACGGGCTGCTCTATGCCTTGGCGACGTTTGGCGTTGGTTTCGTCACCCGGCCGTTGGGTGGGCTGGTGTTGGGCGCTTACGGTGACCGGGTCGGACGCAAGCCGGCGATGATCCTCAGCTTTGCGCTGATGGGGGTGGCGATCTTTGGTCTGGCCCTGACCCCCGGCTATGCCCAGATCGGCATTGCCGCGCCGATCCTGTTGGTCCTGTTCCGGCTTATTCAGGGCTTTGCACTGGGTGGTGAGGTCGGGCCGTCCACCGCGTTCCTGATGGAAGCTGCGCCCGCCAAGCATCGGGGGTTTTATATCGGCCTGCAAATGGCCACGCAGGATCTGGCGGTGTTGGTAGCGGGCCTGGTCGGCTTTGCTCTGTCGCTCGCGATGCGTCCGGATGTGCTGGATGCTTGGGGTTGGCGTGTGGCGTTTTTGCTGGGGGCGGCGATCGTGCCTTTCGGGCTGGCGGTGCGCCGGAACCTGCCCGAAACATTCCATCATCGCGATCGCATTGCCGCTGTTTCGACCCGGGCGCTCCCCCATGCGCGCGTGGTGGTCTTGGGTATTCTGATGCTGGGGGCTTCGACCATCGCGTATTACGGCATCGAATACATGAACACATATGCCCAAGATACGCTGCATCTCTCTGTAAAACTGGCATTTGGTACAACGATTGTACTCGGTTCCGTGATGGTGGTGACAGATGTGCTGTGCGGGATTTTGACAGACCGGGTCGGGCGACGGCCCGTGATGATCGCGGCATCGGTTGGCGTGGTCATGTTGATCGCACCGGCGTTTATGGTGCTCAATCGCTTTCCGCAGCCCGGCGTGATCTTTGCGATCACGGCATTGCTTGGCATTCTCAGCGCGTTGATCACCGGGCCGGCGTTGATTGCCGTGACCGAAAGCTTGCCGCGTCATGTGCGATCGGGCTTGCTTGGGGCGCTTTATGCCGTGGCTATGTCGGTCTTTGGAGGAACGACCCAATTTGTCGCTCGCGGCCTGATCGAGTTAAGCCATGATCCTATCGCGCCGGCATATTATATTACCGGCGCCATGGTTGTGGGCATCGTCTGTATGGCGCTTCTGGGCGAGACAGCCCCCGCCCGCATCGGTCAACGGGATTGATGCCGACGGGGGAGGGGATGAGCCGGCTCAGGCGCGGCGGCGCCAGACGGTCAATTGGGCGAGGGTGTGCTGATGCTTGCGCGCCGTCTCGCGGATAACAAATGGCACATCTTGCGGTGGCGCGATTTCTTCAAAATCGGCGGCGAGCGCTAATTGCAGCGCGCGATACGTGGTCACTGCCTCGCCATTTTCGCGGACACCGCCAAGCCAATTGGTGCGGGGGGTAAATGCCTCGAGCCACGTATAAGGCGAGGTCAAAATCAGCACGCCACCCGGATTGATCCGCCCACCAATGTCGGTCAGAAAACGCATCGGTTCGCGCAGCCGATCGATCAAATTCGCGGCCAGCACGAGATCATAGCCGCTGTATTTTGCCTTCAGGTTCAGCGCATCGCCCTGGCTGAAATGCACCCGCGATGCTTCTGCCTGGCCAAGACCCAGCGCGGCCAGCTTGATCTCATGATAGTCGACCAGATCCCCCTCAACCGGCATGGTGTAGCGATAGCCGTCCTGCTCAACCAGTTGCAAAGCGGCAGCGATAAAGCGCGCCGAAAAGTCAACCGCGTCAACGTGATCGAACCGGCGGGCCAGTTCGAGACTGGCGCGCCCCACGGCGCAACCGATGTCGAAGGCTCGTCCGCCCCCTGGACAATGTTCCACCGCAATGTCCGCCAGCGCCTTGGAGAAGTTGGGCACATCGAAATATGCCGCGCCATAGTGGAAATCGAGGTATTGGCAGACCTGCTCGTCGGTTTCGTATGGGTTTTCCACGGGGGGCTCTTTGTAATTGGACACGACATAGCGCAAGCCGGCGTGTTGAAAAAAATGACGTCGGAAGGCATACCGCGACGAGGCGAGGGCTTCATTGCCGGTCGAAATCCAGCTGCCGCCTTTGATCAGGTCGTGCTTGCCGTCAAACGTGGGCGTTGAAAAGTCATCATAGCGTGGATGCACGGCAAAGCCGGCAAACGCATTGAAAGGCGTGGTCGTCCATTGCCATACATTGCCGACAATGTCGAAGAAACCGTCACCCTGGGCAAACATATCTACCGGACACGCGCTGGCCCAATGGGCGAGGTTGATATTGCCGGGTGCGATATCCCAGTCCGGCTGATCGCCGGAAACCTGCGCACGAAGCGCGACCCATTCCGCCTCGCAAGGCAATTGGACCGACTGTCCAGTGACCGCCGCCTTCCACTTGCAAAACGCTTGCGCCTCCAGGGCGTTGACTTCCACTGGCCAGTCCCACGGCATTGCCACCGCACGTGTCATTAATCGCAGTTGGAGCGTGTCGGGGTTTGTGGGATCACCAATCCAGAACGTCGGGGACACGGCTTGGCTGAAATTGCGCCAGGCCCAGCCCTCATCCGACCACCAGCGCGGATCGGCGTAGCCGCCGGCGGTCACAAACGGATAATATTCGGCGTTGCTGACCAACATCGACGATGCTGCGAAAGGGGCCAACGTGATCCGGCTTTCGCCAAATTCATTGTCCCAGCCATAGGTGGCATCGCGTTTGCCCATGACGATTTCGCCGCCGGCGACCGGCACCAAATGATTGTGCGGAACGCCATCCCGGTCGAGCCGCGCGATAGGACATGATGGCCAATGCGGTTGATCCTGAACCCAATCCAGCGGCAGTTGACGGATCAGCACACTCGACGTTTCCAGATGAATGCGTTCGTGCTCAATGCCCATCAGGATCACCCAAGCCGGGCTATCCCAAGTGATCGGCAAAGTCAGCGGCATTGCGAGAATGTGGCGTGAAACCATCTCGCGCACCTTGCCACGATAGTCTCTCAGCTCCGCGACGGTGGTCCAGGCATAATTGCGCTCGTCGAGATCATCCCAGCTCATCTCGTCGACACCGATCGCTACTTGTGCCTCGATGGTGGGATCGATCCTTTCGGCGATTTGTCCATCAGCGAGCAGCTTGTTGACAAAAAATGCCGCGGTGTGGCCGAAGTAGAAGATCAACGGATGGCGCAACGCGATGGCCTTGACGAAGAACCCGCGCTCGTCGGCGATGCAATCAAAAAGCCGTTCATACAGGTCGAAAGTCTGTTGGAAATAGGCGAGAATTTCCTGCCGCTTGGCCTCGATGGACGGACCATCCAGCCGCACTGTGCGTGTCGCCGACGGCAATGTGCCTTCGGCGGGCGGCAAGGTATCGGCAGTTCGCAAGGCAGGGCCCTTTCAGAGAAGAAATCTGTTTGATGGCAGATGCGTTGTGTCATGCCCGATCATGACAAATGTTACCATCGGCCCATTAGGGCCAGATGACAGGACATTACGCTAACACCCTAGGTGCAGGCCTGTGATTGGAGGACCGCTTCTGGCGCGCGAAAGGTTAAATTTTGCCGCTAAAGATTAATGGTCCGGTGATTTCCGGTCAAGGAGATTTCAGTCGGGCGATCCGGCACACGGCGTGCCAATCGCACAGAGAGCCAGTCCGGTCGAAAGTGCTAACCTGCGCGTGGGATCCGTCGCGCAGCTTCGCGCCGATCGCGTGCTCGGATGGCCACGAACGCGGCTGCGATCCCCACGGCGCAGACCGCAGCCATCAATTGGCGATCGCCGGACGACACCAAAGTGCGAAATTCCGACGAAAACCATAGGATATTGCCAAGCGCATGACAGCCGGCGGCCGCCATGATTGCCCCGGTGCGATCGGCCACCAGACCAATGCCGATGCTGGCGCCGACCAGAATAGCGAGACGCAGCAATTCCGATCCCAGACCATTGTGATCGAGAAACGTAAGGTGCCAAGCATACCACAAGGCACCGACCACCACATATCGGCGCATCCGCGGCCAATCGCCGAATTCGCCCTGCAAATAGCCGCGCCATCCAGCCTCTTCGAGCATCGCGTAGACGAGGATGTCGATGGCCGACATGGCGCCGAACAGATGCGGGTTTATGGCGTAAGGGTTTGCGATGCCGACACTGCCGATCACCAGCACCATCCAGATGCATGTCGCCATGACCAAGCCCCGATGCGGCCCCCATAGCGTCAGAAGGCGTGCCGGCTTGAATGCCAGCGCAACGACTATTGCGCCGATGAACGGCCCGATGCCTTCCAACTGGCCCAAGGCAAATAGCCAGACGTTATCCCGGTTCGTGGGGACGGGCATCGTTTGGGAATAGGCCCGGAATGCAAAAGCGCCAGCCAACGCAATAGCGTAATATAGCGCGATCCGCGTCCAGCGATCTTGGCTCTTTGGCATTTTGCACCCCCTATGTGACCAGTGGAAACATATTGCGGCACGAAGTTGCCATTGTCAACATGGATGCCTATGGTGCCACGATGGCACCAATCCCTCGCAAACCCTACCACCATGGCGACTTGCGTGCGGCGCTGCTGGCGGCCGCACTCGAAGAGATGGGGCGTCACGGGGCGGCGGCACTCAGCCTGCGTGGCCTTGCGCGTTTGGTCGGGGTGACGCACACGGCGGCGTATCGCCACTTTCGCGACCGCGATGATGTGCTGGCCGCGATTGCCGAACAGGGCTTTGTGCAACTGGGACAGGCGATGCAAACCGCGGCAGAACAGCATCGGCCCAATGCCTTGGCCATGATGCGGGCGAGCGGCCTTGCATACATCGACTTTGCGGTGTCCCATCCCCACCCGATGCAGGTCATGTTTGGCGACCTCATTCGCGATCGAAGCAAATATCCGTCGTTGGCCACCATTGCGCGCGGGAATGCCGAATTTGTAACGGAATTGGTCCGACAGGCGATGCAGGAGGGTAGCTATCGCGACGCTGACCCGCGGTTGATCGCACTAGCCTCTTGGGCGCAGGTGCACGGATTGGCGATGCTGTTGAGCTCGGGCATGGTGGAGGGCGTCGCAGGCGCAGGCGCTGACAGTGCCATTCTTTCGGCCGCTGTGCTCGATCTGTTACGGGATGGGTTGGCTGCGCCGCACCCCTAGACACACTGGCGGGTCTTGCAGTGTGCTAGCAAGGGCGCGATGGACACCTTTTGCCGCCGCCGCCGATACACCGCCCCGGCGATGCCCATGCGGGGGAAGGCGGCCAAGCGTGGATCGGCAAAAGCACGTTCCGTTGGCGCTATTTGCCTGGAATGATCCAACCGATCAAAAACTTAACGGGAAAGTTGGCTGGGGCGGAAGGATTCGAACCTTCGCATG
>CAIOKP010000394.1 GCA_903858875.1 uncultured Sphingomonadales bacterium | reverse complement strand
GCGAGGCAGTTGGTGGTGCATGACGCGTTCGACACGATGGTGTGTTCCGCGGTCAGCTTGTCATGGTTCACGCCATAGACCACCGTCAGATCAACGCCCTTGGCCGGGGCCGAGATCAGCACGCGCTTGGCGCCGGCGTCGATGTGCTTCTGGCCGCCTGCGCGGTCGGTGAAGAAACCTGTGCATTCCAGCACGATGTCGATGCCATTGGCGGCATGCGGCAAATTGGCGGGATCGCGCTCGGCGGTCACCTGAATGCGCTTGCCATCGATGACGAGGTCGTTGCCGTCCACGGCCACCGTACCCGCATAGGCGCCATGCACGCTGTCACGCTTGAACAGCAAAGCGTTCGCTTCGGGCTTTGCCAGATCGTTGATCGACACCAGTTCCAGCCCGCAATCGGGGCGTTCCAGAATGGCGCGGGCGACATTGCGCCCAATACGACCGAAACCGTTGATCGCAACCTTCACAGCCATGCTCTATCTCCTCACTTGGTGCCGAGTGCCGCGACAATCTGCGGCGTTATCTTTTCAGCCGTCAGGCCGAAATAGTCGTAAAGTTCAGGCGCCGGGGCCGACGCGCCAAAGCTGTCGATGCCAAAGCGCAGGCCGTCGAGGCCGGTAATCGCTTCCCAGCCAAAGGTCGTGCCCGCCTCGATCGAAACGCGCAAGACATCGGCGGGCAGGACATCGGCCTTATAGGCTGCATCCTGCGCCATAAAGCGCGACATCGACGGCATCGACACGACGTCGGCGCCAATGCCCTGTGCTTCCAACGCCGCGCGGACGGCGACGGCGATCTCGACTTCGGACCCGGTGCCGACGATCACCACCTTGCGGGGCGCGGCGGCGGCGGTCAAACGATAGGCCCCCTTGGCCGACAGCATTTCGCCATCACCAAAGCTGGCATTGCGCAATTGCGGCAGGTTCTGACGGGTCAGCGCCAGCACGCTGGGCCGCCCCTCGTTCGCCACGGCCAACTGCCAGCATTCCGCAGTTTCGATCACATCGGCCGGGCGGAACACTTCCAAATTGGGGATCATGCGCATGCTCATGACATGTTCGATAGGCTGATGGGTCGGACCATCCTCACCCAGGCCAATCGAGTCGTGAGTCAGCACATAGACCACCTTGGCCCGCTGCAAAGCCGACATACGAATGGCATTGCGGCAGTAATCGGAAAACACCAGGAACGTGCCGCCATACGGAATGATACCGCCGTGCAGCGCCATGCCGTTCATCGCGGCGGCCATGCCGAATTCGCGGATGCCGTAGGAAATATAGCGACCGCTATAATCCTCGGGCGAAAACGGCTTGGTCGATTTGGTGACGGTCAGGTTCGAGCCCGTAAGGTCAGCCGAACCGCCGACCATCTCGGGCAATGCGGCGGTCAGCACTTCGAGCGCCAACTCGCTGGCCTTGCGGGTTGCGACCTTTTGATTGCCATCGAGCCACGCCTTGAACGTCGCGGCAACCTCGTCCTGCGGCGGCAGAGTGCCGGCCATACGGCGGCTGAACTCTGCCCCCTCTGGCGCGGCGGCCAGACGGGCGTCCCATTCGGCGCGGGCGGCGGTGCCACGGGCCCCGACGGCGTGCCAATCGGCCACAACCTCAGCCGGCAATGCAAACGGCGGCAAGTCCCAGCCCAATTCGGCGCGGGCAGCGGCGATCTCAGCGGCGCCCAGCGGGCTGCCGTGAACCGAATGGCCGCCCTGCTTGTTAGGGGCACCCTTGCCAATGATCGTGCGGCACGCGACCAGCGACGGGCGCGGATCGGCGACCGCCTCGGCAATCGCGCGTTCGATATCGGCAAAGTCATGACCATCACACGCCACTGTGTGCCAGCCGGTCGCGGCATAGCGCGCCGCGACATCTTCGCTGGTCGACAGGTTGGTGTCGCCATCGATGGTGATGCGGTTATCGTCCCACAACACGATCATCCGGCCCAGCTTCAGGTGCCCGGCAAGGCCGATCGCCTCGTGATTGATGCCTTCCATCAGGCAGCCATCGCCGCAGATCACAAATGTGTGGTGATCAACCAAAGGATCGCCAAACACACCGTTCAGATGCCGCTCGGCCAGCGCAAAGCCGACGCCCATCGCCAGACCCTGACCCAGCGGACCGGTCGTGCATTCGACACCGGGCAATTCGGTGTTTTCGGGGTGGCCTGCGCACACCGAGTGCAACTGGCGAAAATTCTTGATGTCGGCCATCGTCGGCTGCGCATAGCCTGTCAGGTGCAACAACGAATACATCAGCATCGAACCATGGCCCGCCGACAGGATGAACCGGTCACGGTCAGGCCAGCGCGGCTGCGCCGGATCGAACTTCATGAACTTGCTGAACAGCACGGTGGCGACATCGGCCATGCCCATCGGCATACCGGGATGCCCGCTGTTGGCGGCTTGCACCGCATCCATCGACAGGACCCGGATGGCATTGGCCATGGTTTGCAGGCGGGGTGCGGAAATGGTCATGTCCTGACGAACGCTCCGATAAGGAATGAGGGTGTCGCTATTGCGATTCGCGGGGTCTCCATTGCGGATGCCCCCTGCCCCGTCAACCTTCGCTGGCACCAAAATGACATGGCAAACATAGCTCTTTGCCTCTGCAACCAGCGGCAATGCTTTGCATGGACACGAATGTTGCGCTAGTCGCAAGGCTATGGACCACTGCGTTATGCCTATAGATCCCACCGAAAACGCCATGCAGCGCCTTGATGCTGCGCTGGCCCGCCTCGACGCGGCAGCCGTTCGGATACAGACAGCCCGACTGCATGCCGCAAGCCAGGCGGTCGCGCTCGAAGTGCAAAACGAACGCCTGCGCGAGGCCGTGGCCGATGCCGTGGGGCAACTCGATACGCTGATCACCCGGGTACAAGGCGCATGAGCAAGGTCACGCTGATTATCGGCGGCCGTGATTATGCCGTCGCCTGTTCGCCCGGTGAAGAGGCGCATGTCACCTATCTTGGCGAATTGATCGACGAGAAACTTTTGGAGCAACCGGCCGCCGTCGCGCAAAGCGAAGTTCGGTCGTTGCTGTTTGCCGCGCTGTTATTGGCCGATGAATTGAGCGAGGCCCGCGTGTTGATCGCCGAAGCGCCAGCCGCCGCCCCTTCGCCACCGGCCCCGGACCCGGCGGTAAACGCCCGGATGGCGGCGATTGCCGACCGGCTGGAACAGCTCGCCGCGACAATCGAAGCCTTGGCCTGACGCTAATCCGTTACAGGGCTTGAGATTGCCGCCCGCAACGCTTACATAGGTGTTGACGGGTACTGCCCGGTGCGAGCCTTTCGAACATCCCTGAGGCTATAAGCAAATCCTAAGGGGGCTGTCCCTGCCTGTATCGCTTCGGTCTCGGAGAGGTACGGGATACATGGTCCCCACCTGACGTTACGCGTCAGTGGATTTCTAGGCAACGGCCCATGGTGGTCCCGTCACCCACCCCTTATTCTACGGCAAGAGGCTCGCTTGGACGAAAAACAGCAATTGCGCGCCGTGCTGCGTCAGGCCCGCCGAGACACCGTTGCCAAGCTGCCCAAAACAACCCGTGCGCTGGTGTTCATGCGCCCGCCGGGCGTAGTTGCTGCTCTGGCAGGCGAAGGCGCCGTGGTGGGCCTGTATCACGCCACTGCCGACGAGGCGCCAACCCGGGCCTATGCCAAATGGTTTGCCGAAAACGGTCGCCGGATAGCTCTACCGTGGTTTGCCGAAAAAGGCGCAGCCATGCAGTTTCGGGAATGGTGCGATCCCTATGCCGACGATGGGCTGGAAACCGGTCCGTATCGATCGTTGCAACCTGCCGGCGATGTGCCCGAATCGATCCCCGACCTCGTGCTCGTACCGCTGGTCGGATTTACCGCCGATGCACAGCGGTTGGGACAAGGCGGCGGCCACTATGACCGCTGGCTGGCCGCGCATCCCACCGTGGCCGCGTTAGGCATGGCGTGGGATTGCCAGTTGGTCGACTCCTTGCCCACCGAAGTGCATGACATCGCCCTGCGCGCCGTCATCACCCCAACCCGCCTGTACGGAGATCTATAATGCGCAAGGCACCGACATGGCGGATACCCGCGGGCATTCTGCTGCTGCTGGCGGCGTTGGCGGTCTATGCGGGACTTGTCGCGCACTATGCCGCACCATGGATCGCAGGATGGCCGGCTTTGGCGCAAGTGCCTGTCTATCTGGCATTGGGCGTGGTGTGGCTGTTACCATTGCGGCGGTTTTTGATCTGGATGGAAACCGGGCGCTGGGGCTGATACCGCCGGACAACACCGCGCCCCCGCCCTAGCCTACCAGATTGCCTGGGCAATTCTGGTTCGTCCGTTGGGACTGTGGAGGAAAAATCCCCAAGGTGGCGCGAGTGACGGGGCTCGAACCCGCGACCTCCGGCGTGACAGGCCGGCACTCTAACCAACTGAGCTACACCCGCGCAATTGCAGGTTTTCCAAGGAATACGACAAGTGGCGCGAGTGACGGGGCTCGAACCCGCGACCTCCGGCGTGACAGGCCGGCACTCTAACCAACTGAGCTACACCCGCTCACTTGCGTTTCCCTTGGGCTGCGCCCCTTGGGGAGACGGCCCTCTAAGGGAGGTGATGCCCCCTGTCAACGGGCTTCGCACCATGCGGATGAACTCATTGCGACATAGGCCGGAAACCTTGATTTTTCGCGTCCCATGCCAGACGCCAGCCCACTGCACCCGACGCGCGTCCCGAAAAATTAACCATATATTCGCCCCTGTGCGACAGAATCATCGGCATTCTTGTGAACTATCTCGCAAAGGCCGCCCGTGTTGATGTCCCTTCGCCGACTGTCACTGTTGACCGCCATCCCCGCGTCGCTGCTCGCCGGAACCCTAGCCTTAGCTGCGCCCGGCTTGTCGCACCCGGCACTTTCGCTGGCGAGCGAGGTGTTCGTCGAGCGGACGCATGAGGCCGCCGGCGCGATGATTCGGGAATTACTCCCCGCTCATCGTTTGATCCATGGCGACCGGGTGGTGACGCTGTTGCACTGGTCGGTCGGTCGGGGGATGCCACAATCTCGCGGCTTTACGGTGACCAACGTCCTGCCTGCGCCCCTCGCCTATCAGGCCAGTGCCCGCGACGATGACGAAGTATCGGTCGATGGCGGGCGCAACTGGGGACATCTGGGGGCGCTGACGCTTGGCGACCGCCTTGCAACGGCCGAGGATGTCACGCATGTCCGCTGGCACATCTCACCGGCGCAGGCCCGTGCCGGATCTGGGCGCATTGTCTATAGCAGCTGGGTCCGCTAGGCAGAGATCACACTGCAACCGGCGCCGTAAGGGCTGCCTGTGGCGCATAGTCATCGACTGTGAAATCCTCGATCCGATAATCGAAAACACTTTTCGCCCGCGAGGCAATCGCCAGCCGCGGCTCGCCCGAAGGCACCCGTGCCAATTGCGCCTCCACCAAATCGCCATGGTTGAGATAGAGGTGCACATCCCCGCCCATCCACACCAGCTCGCCCGGCTCCAGCCCGCATTGCGCCGCCAACAGCCGCACGAACAACGCCGCGCCCCACAGGTTGAACGGCACGCCCAACGCCAGATCGGCGCTGCGTTGATAGAGGATGCCGGACAGGCGCCCATCAGCGACATGGAACTGATAGGTCTTGTGGCAAGGCGGCAGAGCCATGCCATCCAGCTCCGCGACATTCCACCCTTCGACGATGTGGCGGCGGCTACCCGGATTGGTCTTTAACGTCGTGACCAGTTCGGCGACCTGATTGATCCCCTGCGCCCGGCGGCGGAACAATGGCTCACCCAATGGGTCGGCGCCCGCCGGCTCGTACACCGGCCAGTTGACCCACTGCTTGCCATACACCGGCCCGAGTTCGCCCCAGCGCGCCGCAAAATCACCATCCGCCACGATGCGCGCGGAAAAATCGGCGCGCGAGATGTCTTCGCCCGTCTCGCGCCGATACTGCGCCAAGGGCCAATCGGTCCAGATCTCCACCCCTTGCGCGCACAGCGCTCTGATATTGGTATCGCCGGTCAAAAACCACAGGAATTCGCGTGTGGCGGTCTTCCAATATACCCGTTTGGTGGTGACCAGCGGCATCCGACCATCCGACAAATCGCAGCGTATCGTCGCCCCGAACAGTGACCGCGTACCAATCCCGGTGCGGTCGCGCCGCTCATCCCCCTGCGTCCAGATCTGGCGCATCAGGTTTAGGTATTGCCATTCCCAATGGCGGCTTTGCGTGTCGTCGGCGTGCATGGCCATCACCTAACCGCCCGGCGGCACAGTTGCAAAGGCGAACTGGCGCCTTCGGATCGACCTACGCGACAACCCGGAGTGTCAAACCACCCGAACCGGCAAGACTTCATACGCTATGATAAATAAATACAGAAATTCGAAGCCCGGGGGGTGCCATCAATGTCCATTTCCGCGACCACTCGCCACCCGTACGGCTTTCGCGGGCTGGTATGGGTGCAGGTCGGTCTGACGCTGGCGGTGCTGACAGCATGCACTTTATGGCCCCGCGTGGGGCAGCCGGCCTTGCTGATGCCACTGGGTGGCGTCGGTACGGCGCGAATGACCACTTGGGCACGAGCGCATGACCTGCCGTTACTCGGCACAGGCCGCGTTCCCGGCAGCGTTGTGGTGCGGATCGGAGCCAAGGCATCAGGGCTGGCTGCGCTGCGTTCGGGCGCACTATTGCTCGCGGCCCCCGGACTGAGCTGCGCACCAGCGCCGCATTCCCCGTCATATTTCCCCGCAAGGACACTAGGTAAATGAACGAAATCGCCAAACTTCGAGAACTGGGGCTCAAGGCGCTGGTCGGCGTATGCTGGCTTTCGGTTGTCATCATTCTGGCCGGATCGTTCGTTGCGGATACTGGCTATGCGCCGGTGTTGATGGCACTGGCGATATCGGTCATCCCGACGATGATGGCGCTGGGGCGTCGTACAGACGGCACAGCTCGGATCGTCATTGGCGCCACCATGCCGCTCTATTGCGCCATCCTGCTGTATCAGTGGAGCGGCAGCAATTGGATGATCGACCTCCACATGACCTTCTTTGCGATGGTCGCAATGTTGGCGGTGCTGGCGGACTGGCGCGCGATCCTCGCGGGCGCTGGGGTGACGGCGGTACATCACCTTGCTCTCAATTATTTGGCGCCGTCGCTGGTGTTCAATGGCGGCGGCAATTTGAACCGAGTTCTACTACATGCGGTCATCGTGATTGCCGAGACAACTGTGTTGGCCGTGCTGACCATCCGGCTGGAAAACGGGATGCGGGACCAGGCCGCCGCCGAAGAGGAAAAGAATCGCATCGCCCAAATCGTTGAAGTGGAGAGCGAACGCGTTGCCGCAGAACAGCGCACGGTGGTCGAACAGATCGGCGCTGGCCTGCGCGCCTTGTCGCACGGCAATCTGTCGCACCGGATCGACATCGTCTTTCCCTGCGGGTTTGACGAATTGCGTGCCGATTTTAACCAGACCGTGCATGACCTTTCTGCGATGGTCGGCAATGTGACCGACGCGTCGCGCCATATTCAGGCTGGGTCGGCCGAAATCCGTTCCGCATCCGATGATCTGGCCCGCCGCACCGAACAACAGGCCGCCAGTGTGGAATTGGCCAGTTCGACGATGAGCCGCCTCGTCACCGCCGCATCCGAAACCGCGCGCAACGCGGCCACGGTAAACGTCGCGCTGGGGTCGGCCCAACACAGCGCCACCGCCGGGCAGGAGGTCGTTAGCCGGGCCATGGCGACGATGGATCTGGTCGAAAAATCGGCCAATGAAATTCGCCAGATCATTTCGATGATCGACGGCATCGCGTTTCAGACCAACCTGTTGGCGCTGAATGCCGGCGTCGAGGCGGCGCGGGCGGGCGATTCGGGCAAGGGCTTTGCAGTGGTTGCCAACGAAGTCCGCGCGCTCGCCCAGCGGTCCGCCGATGCGGCCAACGGCATCAAGGCGTTGATCGATACCTCCACCACCCAAGTGGCCGAAGGCGTGGTGCAGGTCATGCAGACCGGCGAAGCGTTGAAGGGCATCATGTCGCAGGTCATGGAAATCAGCTTGGCCGTCGATGGCATCACGCGGGCGGCGGAGGAAAATGCGCTTGACCTGTCGCGCGTCAACGAAACCTTTGGCACGCTCGACCTGTCGACGCAGCAGAACGCCGCGATGGTCGAGGAAAGCAACGCCGCATTGCGGGCCTTGTCGAACGAGACCGAAGCGTTGATGGGGGTCGTTAGCCGGTTTGACCGCAATGATGACGCGTCAGAAAAAACGCGTGGCCTGGCTGGAGCGCAGCTCTATCGCGCCGCTTGAAATGGCGATAAATATATGATTTTAAGTATTTATCTTGACGCCGATCAGCGCGCTGACAAAAACTTGTTAAACGATGCTTGCCAGCCTCGATAACCGCCTTTATAGGCGCGCTCCTGCCCCGCGGCGCCGTAAACAGCGCTGCACGGTCGGGGAGTAGCTCAGCCCGGTAGAGCACTGCCTTCGGGAGGCAGGGGCCGGAGGTTCGAATCCTCTCTCCCCGACCAATTTTCCTCGGATTTTCTGGGGATTGCAGAACAGCCGGCCCTTGGGTCGGCTTTTTTGTGCCTGTACGACACCGATCAATTCCATGGGCGGGGATCATCACTGCCCCTTGGCGATCATTGCTTACCACAGGCCGGAAAATTCTGCGGCAAGCTGCTTGGCTGGCCGTTCGCTGATTATTAACCCAAATTTCAGACCATGAGGTTAAGTATCCTGTTGCCGGAACAGGGGACGAGTTTTTTCCATGTCTGATCGTCATAACGCCAAAGCCGCCACTATCGCCCCGCCGCAACGGGCACAGCAGGACTTGCTGGCGCTGGGCATCGCCGTTGCCGCGACCATCATGGTGGCCGGTATCGCGGGTTCGGCGCTGACCCAGATCTGGTACAAGGCATCGGGCATCGGGTTTGGGCCGGATCAGTTGCTGACCAACGCGTTATTGCTCAACATCGCTCTGGTGATATTTGGCTGGCGCCGTTACGATGACCTCCACAACGAAGTCGTTTCACACCGTCAGTTTGAAGCACAGGCCAGGTTGATGGCCCAGACCGATCCGCTGACCGGCTGTCTCAATCGGCATTCGATCACACCGGCGACCGACCAATTGATCACGGAATCGCGAGAACGTGACGAAATCGTCGCATTCGTGATGGTCGACATCAATAATTTCAAACAGGTCAACGAACTCAACGGCCATGCCGTGGGCGATGCCATTCTGGCTGAACTGGCCGGACGCCTATCGAGCATAATGCCAGCCGGGGCGCTGGTCGCGCGGCTTGGTGGCGATGAATTTGCTTGCGCCATCCCGTTCAATCCGGCGCAGGGCGAACGGATCGGGCATCTCGCGGAGGCGATCATCGACACTATCGGCCAGCCGATTGCCGCAGATGTCTTTGAGGGTGAAATTTCGGCTGCCATCGGCATTGCGCGCTGCGATCGATTAAACCGGATGGGGACCGCCCCGGCCGACGCCGCTGCGCTGCTGCATATGGCCGATATCGCAATGTATCAGGCGAAAAAGCATGGCCGCAACCACGTAATGTGGTTCGAAGACACGATGGAAACCGAACTGCGCTATCGTTGCGAGTTGGAGGCCGGCATCCGGGTCGGTATCGCCCGCGGCGAATTCGTACCCTATTACGAGCAACAGGTGGACCTGACCACGGGCGAGATCCTCGGCTTTGAAATGCTGGCCCGCTGGCATTCCCCGGCATTCGGCGTGATTGCGCCGGATGTATTCATCCCGATCGCCGAAGAAATCGGCTTGATCGCCGACATGTCCGAATGTCTGATCGCCCAAGCCCTGCGCGATGCCCGCGAATGGGATCCGCGCCTGACGTTGTCGGTCAATATTTCGCCCTTTCAATTGCGCGATCCGTGGTTTGCGCAAAAGGTGCTCAAGCTGCTGGTCGCTGCAAATTTTCCGCCGCACCGGCTCGACATCGAAATTACCGAAACCAGCCTGCACCAGAACATCGCTGGCGTGCATTCGCTCGTCACCTCGCTGCGCAATCAGGGCATCTCGATCAGCCTCGATGATTTTGGCACGGGCTATTCCTCGCTCGCGCAATTGCGCAAATTGCCGTTCGACCGCATCAAGATCGACCGCAGCTTTGTCACCGCGATGCGGGATGATCCCGACAGCCGCACTATCGTTGAAACCATCGCCGCGCTGGGCAAAGGCCTCGGGCTGCCGATCACGGCCGAGGGTGTGGAGAATGCGGAATTGCTGGAAAACCTGCGTGAATTGGGGCAATTCAAGGGGCAAGGCTATTTCTATGGTCGGCCGCAACCTGCCGACGCCACGCGCATTCTGCTGGCCGAACGCCACTTGCTGGCCGAGGTGACGAGCGAACTTGGGCTGGCAAGCCCAAGCGAGTGCAACGCCACCGACCAGACTGTTCGTCGTACCGCCTGAAACCCGGCCGGATTATCGCCGCTTTGGGGTGGACCTTGCGCGCGTAGAGGCATAGAGCGCCGGCCATGCGTGTTCCTTTCGTCAAGATGCATGGGCTAGGCAATGATTTCATCGTGCTCGATGGGCGCGAAACGGCATTGCCGCCGATGGATGCCGCGCTCGCCAGCGCTTTGGCTCACCGTCATACCGGGATCGGGTGCGATCAATTGATCGTGCTCGAACCGTCGGCGGTGGCCGACTTTCGCATGCGCATTTTTAACGCCGATGGCAGCGAGGTCGAGGCCTGTGGCAATGCCACCCGCGCGGTTGGCCTGTTGCATGGCCGCTCGGCGCGGATCGAGACGTTGGCGGGCATCCTGTCGGCCTCCCCCGTCGATGCCGGGATCGCTGTCGATATGGGCGAGCCGCGCTTTGACTGGGATGCGATCCCCCTCGCCTATCCGATGGATACGCTGACCATGCCGGTCGGCTGGGAGGCGCTCGACGCCCCGACCGCCGTCAATATCGGCAATCCGCATGTGATCTTCTTTGTGCCGGACACCGCGGCGGTTGACCTCGCCCGACTGGGCGCGATGATCGAGGTGGACCCGCTGTTTCCCGAACGCGTCAATGTCAGCGCCGCGACTGTCACCGCCCGCGATGCCATCATGTTGCGCGTGTGGGAACGTGGGGCGGGCCTGACGCTGGCCTGCGGCACCGGGGCCTGCGCCACGGCGATTGGCGCGATGCGGCGCGGGTTGGTGGATCGCCAGGTGACGGTGACACAGCCCGGCGGATCGCTGACTATCGCATGGGGGGCGGATAACCGCATCACCATGACCGGCCCTGCGACCGAGGCGTTTCGCGGGACATTCGACCTCGCCACCTATCGCGCATGAGTGTTGAAGTCGTCTC
>CAIOKP010000393.1 GCA_903858875.1 uncultured Sphingomonadales bacterium | reverse complement strand
GGTGACCGAGGCGATCACCGATACCGATCTGGTTGAATGGCAATTGCGTGTGGCGAGCGGCGAGCGTCTGCCGCTGATGCAGGATCGCATCACCCTTTCCGGCCACGCCATCGAGGCGCGGCTCTATGCCGAAGATCCGGCCCGCGGGATGTTGCCCAGCACAGGTCCGCTCACCCACCTGCGCCTGCCCACCGGGATCGGCCGCGTGGATACCGGCGTGGAGGCGGGCGACGACGTGTCCCCCTATTACGATCCGCTGGTCGCCAAGCTGATCTACCACGGCCCCACCCGCACCGAAGCGATTGCGGGCCTCTCGGCCATGGCGGGCCAGACCGAATGCTGGCCGGTCAAGACCAATGCCGGTTTCCTGGTCGAGGCACTGGGCGATCCGGATTTTGCATCTGGCCGGATTGACACCGGCCTGATCGAGCGTCGGGGCGATGCATGGTTGCCGCCCGCCGCACCATCGGTCGCCGCTTTCCAAGGCGTGGCGCGCCGGGCATTGGCCGACGCCACCAAGGATCTGCCGGCGATATGGAACCAGCCGGGCCTGCGGCTGAACCTGCCCGCGGCACCGGTTCGGCTTCGCCTCGCCTTGGACGACGCGCCGGTCGAGGTTGAGATCACATCGGATGCGCTTGATCCTGTCGCCACCGTCGCTTGTGGCCATGGCTGGCTGGTCAGCGAAGGCGGCCAGACGTTCCACCTCGCGCCGTGGCGAGCGAGCGCAACGCATGATGCCAAAGGGTCTGGCGCGATCCCTTCGCCGATGCCAGGTCTGGTCATCGCGGTGGCCGTCGCGATCGGGGATCGCGTGACCAGGGGGCAAAAGCTGCTCACCCTCGAAGCGATGAAGATGGAGCAGTCGTTGATCGCGCCATTCGACGGCATCGTGGCCGAACTTGGCGTAGCGGTAGGCCAACAGGTGGGCGCCGACACCCCGCTGGTGCGCATTGAGGAGGATGAATGATGGCCGGGCGTTATTTCGAGGAATGGGAAATCGGCCAGCGCTTGACGCATCAGCCATCGCGCACCGTCACGGAAACCGACAATCTGCTGTTTTCGACCATGACGCATAATAGCCAACCGCTGCATCTCGATGCGGAAACGGCGCGGGCCAGCGAATTTGGGCAGATCCTCGTCAATTCCACCTTCACTTTCGCGCTGGCGGTGGGCTTGTCGGTGGGCGACACCACGGTGGGGACGCTGGTCGCCAATCTGGGCTTTGACAAGGTCGTGACACCCAGCCCAACCTTTATCGGCGATACGCTGACCTGCCACACAGAGATTGTCGAGATGCGGGAGTCCAAATCACGGCCGATGGCGGGGATCATCACCTTTCGCCACGAACTGACCAATCAGCGGGGGCAGACCGTGCTTACCTGCCTGCGATCCGCGCTGATCCATCGGCGGCCGGCGGCATGAGGCTGCGCTCGTTACTGTTCGTGCCGGGGGACCGGCCGGACCGCTTTGCCAAGGCTGTGGCGAGCGGTGCGGATGCGATCATCCTCGATCTGGAGGATGCGGTTACCCAGTCCGCCAAGGCACGGGCGCGTGACGCCGTGGCGAAATATCTGGCGGGTGAGCGGCCTGTCCCGGTGCTGGTGCGCGTCAATGCGTTGGGCAGTGGAATGACAGGCGAGGATCTGGCCGCCGTGCTGGCGGGCCGCCCCGACGGCGTCGTGCTGCCAAAGGCCGAGGGGGCGGCCAGTGTTGAGGCGTTGATCACGATGATGGGGCATAGGTCCGCGCCGATCCTGCCTATTGCGACCGAAACACCAGCGGCGATCTTCCAGCTTGGTACCTATGGTGCCGTGGCCGACCGGTTACTGGGCCTGACCTGGGGCGCCGAGGATTTGCCGGCGGCAATGGGCGCAACCACCGCGCGTGAGGCAGATGGCCGCTACACGCCGCCTTACGAGATGATCCGCGCGCTGACCCTGTTTGGCGCCCATGCCGCGGGCGTCGCGGCGATCGACACCGTCTTTCCCGCAATCCGCGACGAGGCTGGCCTCGCCGCCTATGTCGCTCGCGCCCGCCGCGATGGCTTCACCGGCATGATGGCGGTTCACCCCGCCCAGGTTGCGACAATCAACGCGGGCTTTACCGCCACGCCTGACGAAATCGAACGGGCTCGCCGCATCGTGAACGCCTTTGCCACCCAGCCGGGCGTTGGCGCCGTAGCGCTCGACGGAGAGATGATCGACGCGCCGCATCTCAAACAGGCTTTGCGCGTGCTGGGCGCCAGCTCGTAACCGCAACGCCACGCTTTGTCTTGTCGAGGCTTCGGCCAGTCGGGTCGTTGAACAGTCAATGGGAAAGCTGTCCGGCGTTCATCGCCGAGCCATCATTTTGGGCATATATTTTGCAGTCGTTAGTGTGTGCCCGTCGGTATTTCATCGGCGCTTCGCACGACCGTCACGCGGTACGGATCGGTCCGCGATACCATCTGCCGGCGGCGCCTGTGCGCGTCAGGAATTGGTTGAACGAAGGAGGAGAGCGTCATGAAAGGACCCATCGCAAAAGCAGTGTTGGCGGCCGCGCTGTTCGCAGGACTTGCGCCGGTTGCCAGCAGCGTACAGGCGCAGCCCATTCCCATCGCCCCGTTTTTCTGGGCCGATCACCGATATTGTTGGTATGAAGGCGGGTGGCATGGGCCTGGCTGGTATTGGTGTGGCTATGCCTGGCGTCGCGGCTGGGGATGGGGCGGCGGTTATGGCTGGCGCGGCCACGGCGGTCGCTGGCACGGCCGTGGGTATCAGGGCGAGGGGCGATGGGGCGGTCATGGTGAAAACGGCGGTGGCTTCCACGGTGGCGATCACTACGGTGGCGATCACTACGGTGGCGGGCACTACGGCGGCGGGCACTACGGTGGAGGGCACGGCGGCGGGCATGGCGGCGGGGAGCACCACGGCCACTGACGCTGCCGGTTTGATGCCAGACACCGATCGCGCATTCGCGTGATCGGTAAAACAGGCGGCAGGGTCGCATTGCTACCGCCCCTGCCGCTTGGCATTACCATCTGTGGCATGTGGGGATTGCTCACTGGTTTTCCTGCAACGGACTTGAGCCGCAGTCCGGATTGGGTGCAGTAGAGCCTTGTGCTTTTCGGTCCCTTGCGATCGGTGCGGGGCCTATCGTCGCGCACAGAGTGCGGGAGAGACGAAAGCGTGCCAAAACTTATTGAGATTAACGAGCTCCACGACGCGCGGATCGAAGCCTATCGCGACATACGCGAGCGGGACTTGGTAGGCCGGGCGGGGCTTTTCATCGGCGAGGGCAAGGTCGTTGTCGAGAAGGTGATAGACAGCGCCCGTCATCAGCCCCTTTCCCTGTTGATTGCCAGCAAGCGGGTCGATGCGCTGGCGCCGATGCTGTCGCGGCTTGCCGATGACGTCCCCGTCTATGTCGCCGCCCAGAGCGTGATCGATGCGATAGCCGGTTTTCCCTTGCACCGCGGCATTTTGGCGATCGGCCGCCGGACCTCGGACCCCACGCCCGATGACCTGATCGCGGCAATGGGTACCAGCGCAACAGTTCTCGTCCTGTCCGGCATCGCCAACCACGATAATATGGGCGGCATTTTCCGCAATGCGGCGGCCTTTGGGGTGGATGCGATATTGCTCGATGCCGACTGCTGCGATCCGCTGTACCGCAAGGCGATCCGCGTGTCGGTGGGCGCTACGCTGCTTATCCCTTTTGCGCGAATAGCGCGGCAAGACGACCTTGTTGGCTTGCTCGAACGGAACGCCTTCAGCCCGATGGCGCTCAGCCCTGCCGGCGCCTGCCTGCTCGAGGAATGGCGCCCCGGACCGCGTACCGCGATCATCCTTGGCGCAGAGGGGCCGGGTCTGTCCGCCGACCTGATCCAGCGCACGCAAAGTGTGCGGATCGCCATGAGCGCGGGATTTGACTCGCTCAACGTCGCCACGACGTCAGGCATCGTCCTGCATCATGTTTCGACCCATCTTGCGCGGTAGCGGGGAGTTCTACCGGTCGGGCGTGCCGGGCTTTTGCCCCTTCGACTTCATGTCGGCATAGGCTGCGTCACGGGCGTCAGGCGCCAGTGACTGTAAGTATTGGCTTGCCTCCTTATAGGTCAGAAAGGCCCTGTCATCGGTCATGATGGGGACCGACCGGCCGTTGTAAATCCGGCGCAGCAATCGCCGTCGGGGCCTGCTCAATGCTTGGTCGTCTTCGTCTGTCATCGCCATTGCCTTCCTATAATAGACAATGCGCAAAGCCGCCATACCCGCGGTGAGGGCCGATGTCGGTATCTGTCCTTCGTGCAGGAGGCCGGCGTATTATTTCCCAGGGGCCGTGGTTTGCAGCGCCGACACCATCACATCCATGAACCGTTTGGTGTCGATGTCATCGACGATCTCCACCTCCCGTTCATCCAGATGCGGCCGCGTCGCCTCTGACCATACATAGGCACCGCCATAATTCAGGCCATGATCAAGATCGACGCGCATAAAGACCTTGGTCGACTTGGTCACCAGCGTGCCATCCAGCAGGATCGCAGAGGCCATTTCATCCCATAGCGGCAGGCCCTTGAGCGAGAAGCGTTCGTAATAGTCGGTCAGCGGGGTTTTGACCGCGACGATCCGCCGAAGGAACTCGGGGGTCAGGCGCACCGTGTTGGCGACGCAGGACACGATCCGGATCTTGGCAAATCCGGCAGTGAGCACAATATCTGCCGCCTCTGGATCGAATTTGAAATTGAAATCATTATAAAGGTTCGCATCCACCGTCGCCTGTCGCAAATTTGCGTCAACCAGACCGCCCATGATGACGAGTTCTTTCACATTGGCTGCAAAGCTTGGATCAAGGCGCACGGCCAGCGCCAGATTGGTCAGCGGGCCGGCCGCGACAATCGAGATCTCCCCCGGATGCGCCTGCACCGCGTCAACCAAGAAAGCCGCAGCGGCGCCCTTTGCCGGTTTGCGCTGGGTCGGTCCCATCGGCATGGGTTGCACATCATTGGGGCCGATCACGCCATGCCCCGGGCGCGGCTCGTTCCAGGCGCCCTTCCATGGGAACGTGCTATTGCGGCGTTCCCAGGCATTGAGTTCGCTTTTCGTCCGCAAAATTGGCGTATTGGCGCCGGCGTAGACCGGAATATCGGCGCGACCGACGATTTCCAAAAAACGCAACAGGTGCATCACATCGTCGGTTACATAGCTGTCGCCCACCACCGTTGTCAGGCCGATCACCTGCACCGCCGGACTGGTAATCAGCGGGACCGCCTGAAGCCCGCTGACGGGAACGCCGAAATCATTGTCGACAATCACCAGTCGGCGCGGCGTTTCGGCGTGTGCGGCGGCTATTGGCGCCATCGCAAACACGCCAGCCATCACAATTGTTCTCAGCGTCTTCATGCGATCAACTGCCCTGCAAATGGCTGCCCCAACGGCGGCGGCAAATCTTGTCGATGCGGAGGCGGAGAGGGGGCGCCTAGCGGTTCAGGAGGTCGACGAATTTGGCTCGCACCTGCGCGGTGTCGACGCCCAACACCACCCGTACATCGCGTTCGCCCAAATGCGGCCCCTTGCCGGCCGACCATGTCAGCAGCGCGCCGTAACTGGCGCCGGGCATCAGATCAACGTCCATCGCCAGCCGCGTCTGGCGGGTCGCGATCGACGGGTTCAGCCAGACCGAAACCGCCGTTTCATCCCATAGCGGATAGCCCGGCTGGCCGATCATCGCCACGTAATGCGCCACGCGGCGCCCCGATTTGGTCGCCTGCGCCAACAGATCGGCGGTGGCGATGTTCTGGCGGCTGGCGTCATTGGTCACCAAGGTCAATGCGCGCCATGGCGAGGTGAACACGATGCGCGACGCCTCCGGGTCCCAGAAATGGTTGATCGACATGCGCGGCGCATAGGCAGCCTGCAATGCGAATTCGTCGAGGGGTTTGTCGATTTCGGGCGGCAGCAAAACACCGCCTTCGGAAATCAATTCCATGACGCGCCCGGCAAAGCCATCGTCCAAACGTTGCGCCAGCGCCAGATTGGTGAGCGGACCCATCGCCAGAATGGTGACTTGGCCGGGATATTTGCGCGTCATATCGATCATGAATTGCGCTGCCGAGCGCGGGTCCGGCTTGGTGGTTGGCATGCCTTCGGCCATCGGTGGCACAACATCGGGCGCATGGGTTTGGCGCCGTTTTAGCGTGTTGTAGCTGGGCCAGCTTTCCATCCACGCGCCCTTGTACGGCATCGGGCTGTAGGTGGCCTCGCGCAGCTTGTTGCGTGCCTGTGTGTTGACCAGCGGATAGATCGCGCCCTGCACCACCGGAACGTCGGTGCGCCCGACCAATTCCAGCATCCGCAACGTCTCGGCCGTTTCCTCTGGCGCCCAGCCATCGCCCGAGACGGTTGTGATACCCAACACCTCGACCATCGGATCCTGCAGAAGCATCAGGATGGGTTGCAGGTTGGGCCCCTCGAAGGCATCCTGATCGATGATCACCTTACGAGTTTCGGCGGCATCGGCCGGCGATGCGCCAAAGCTGGCGAATGCGGAAAAAGACAGCAGCAAGGCCGATAACAGTCGCATAGGCTCATCTATCCTCAGAAGCGGTCGCAAGGGTGCGATGGCGCCATCCCGGTCGCAACGTTGCCGGCAAGATCGTGAGCGACGATAGACCGGCCGGGCCAAGACAAGCCAACGCAATGAAACGCACGGACCGTTGCCTTTATCTGTGCAGGTAGGCCCGCCATGGCAGCGGCGTTGAGGTGCCCGGGCGCGC
Organism: uncultured Sphingomonadales bacterium; assembly: GCA_903858875.1. GTDB lineage: Bacteria > Pseudomonadota > Alphaproteobacteria > Sphingomonadales > Sphingomonadaceae > Novosphingobium. The sequence continues at coordinate 13,693 of CAIOKP010000393.1, read as the reverse complement.
GATCCTTGGCTGCCATGGCGGGGGCGCCGCCGGGCAGGGTAACAGCATGCGGGACCTAGCGTCGATCCTTGGCGCAGGCTGCTAGGATCATCGGCATGTCCTCTTTCGATATGGCCTCGCCGTGGATGATAGCCTGTCTGGCAAGGTCCGGTTGTTTTCTGGATACGGCCTTGGCGATGCGGCACGTGTTGATGAGGATACTGTCGCTGGTCATCCCTGCCAGGTAGGTGGAAATTTCAAGGTGGGACCTGATCCGGAAATAGAACATGCATCGCACCAGCATGTGCAACACCTCGTTGGCGGAAATTTCTCCCAACAACCGCCATAAGGTAATCTCTGCGGAATGGTCGTCCGCCTGCTCATTTCTGGACTGCTGGCTGGCCGAAAATATGTCCAGCATTTCGGACTGTGCCGGCGTTATGACCGCCGCAGCGCGAACGGCGTTGGCGCGATTGATCGACCAGATGATGTCCTTGGCCATATCCATCGTCAGATCGCCAAGGACGAAATGGGAATATACCGCCCGGACCACGGCGCCGGGCGAGGGTTGGCACGCCACGATGCCGCCGCCCCGGCCAAGGCGAATTTCGATGATTTCCAATTCTTCCAGAATGCGAATGGCCTGCAGAATGATCGGGCGACCGCTGGCATGCTTCTCCTCAAGCGCAGCCAATGTTCCCAATTCCAGTCGGGCGCACCGGTTGGCCTTGAGATCCGCAACGATGCGACGGGCAATAACCAGCGCCCGCGAACGGATCGAGCGGATTTGAAGCAGGTCATTATCGTCTAATGCACTATCAAGCGCGCTCAACAGGTTGCCAACGAAAGCTCGCGCAGTGTCGGAACAGTCGGACATTTCGGGCGCCAGCATCGCGATCGCATCTCTGACCTCTTGCCGGTCGGTGGAAATCGCAGAGAGATAAATGGCCATCAGTTCGGCTGAATCGGCCAAACTGGGTTTGCGCAGGATCAGCCCACCGCCAACGCCGCGGCGCATGCTTCCCAAAAAACGGGATTCCAGGATGCGCAGCGCTTGGCGAACCACTCTGGGCGAGGCTTCATAATCCGCCGCCAAAGTCCGTTCGGGGCCGAACACGCTGTCTTGCGGGCTTCGCGCGAGGATGGCCTCCTCAAAGCGCGATGCCAGTTCAATTGCGGCCTTACGCGGGCCTTGGATCGGGATTTTGCTCGCTTGCGCAAGAGAGGGGGTCCACATGATTCCGCTATAGGTCATCGCGATCTCGCATAGAAACGAATTTTGGACCCTCTTTTCCCTGTGCGCCGAAAGCTAGGGGGCACCCACAAGCATTTGACCAGGGAGGAAGCCAATGCGCTCCAAATTTAGCGCCATGCAGCGCCGTTTCGCACTGTCCGCCGTGATCGCGGTTGCAACGCTGGGGGCCGGCACCGCCCAAGCCCAGCAAGCCACCCCAGCGCCGGCCGATGCGGATAAGGTACAAGATATCGTCGTGACCGCCCAAAAGCGCGCGACCTCGCTCCAGACGACATCGCTGGCGATGACCGCGCTTAGCGGCGATGCGCTGAAGGACAAGGCTGTTGTCAACCTTGAAGGGCTGACCACGGCATCGCCCTCATTCAGCTTTGCCAGCCTTGGCCCCGTCTCGGCGGTCAATATTCGTGGTATTGGCCTTGGCCTGTCCAGCCCAAATGTCGCGTCCGGCGTTCCGCTTTACCGCGACGGCTTGCTGGCGCCGACATTGCTGAGCAACGAACCGTTTCTCGACATCGCTTCGGTGGAAGTGCTGCGCGGGCCGCAGGGCACGCTGGTCGGCGCGAACTCGACGGGTGGCGCGGTTTTCATCAACACCGCCAATCCGGTTTTCGGCAAAACCGAAGGCTATGCCGAGGCTGAGGCCGGGTCGTATAACAAGTTGAAGGCGTCTGGCGCTCTCAACATTCCGGTCAGCGATGTTCTGGCCCTGCGCGCGGCGGCGGCCGTCGAGCATCGTGACAGCTATTGGACCAACCTTCAGCCCAATTTGACCAACGCCGAGCCGGGCGCCGTGCAGCAGTTCGCCGGTCGCATCAGCGCGCTGTATCGCCCCAACGACAAGTTTTCCGCCTTGCTGAAGGTCAATTACCAGCAGGATGACAATGGCGGCTGGGCGCACACGCCTTATCCGGGCACGCCTGCGTCCTACGGTTATCCGACCCAGCCCTATGTGCTGTCCTATGGCGACCAGAACACGATCATGCGCGACCATCAGACCCGCGCCGGTCTGGAACTCAAATATGTGCTGGATAGCGGGGTCACCCTCAAGTCGACCTCCGGGCTCTTTTTGACCCGGCAATTCTACAACGACAATCAATATGTTAACACAAGCCCCACCACGGCGCGTGCCGCAGCGACGACCAATTCGATCAAGGATCAGTTGTACACGCAGGAATTCAACCTGGTGTCGCCGGCGTCACGCAAGTTTCACTGGGTGCTCGGCAGCTTTAGCCTGATCCAGAATGCGCATATTTCGCTCAGCCCGAATAATCCGGTGATCCTGGTCGATCAGGGGACGCCGAAATTCTCGACCGCCGCATATGGCGAATTGGGTTACACCCTCTCGCCCAGCGTCGAGGTTCACGCAGGCCTGCGCGAAACGTTCAACCGGGTTTCCGGCAACGGCGGGACCTACTCGGTGGCGTCCGGCACACCTGTGCTGCTGGCCCCCAATGTTTCCCACTTCAGCGACAACCAGTTGACCGGGCGCATCGGCGTGGATTGGACCCTGTCCAAGGATCAGTTCCTTTATGCCTTTGCAGCAAAGGGCGGCAAGACAGGTGGCGTGAACGGTACCAACCTGCCTAATTTTTCATCTGAATCCGTCTATGATTATGAAATGGGCATAAAATCCAAATGGCTCGACGGTCATTTGCGTACCCAGATCGACGGGTTCTATATGGACTACCAAAACCTGCAGCTTTCGTCGGTCGCGCCCCGGGTTGGCGCGTCGCCGGGCAGCGCGCTCGTCAATGCCGGTTCCTCGACCGTCTATGGTGCGGAATTTTCCGCGCAGGTGAAGGCAGGCGGGCTGCAAATCGATGGCAATCTGGCTTACGTCCATTCACAGGCCTCAATCGGAAGCTTGCTGAACACCTTGGCCTACACGATCGCTGGTTATACGCCAACGGGGCTGCAATGCGCCACGGGCCAGACCACCGGATGTTTCAACTATACGCCATATTACCAAAACGTGACGAACGGGCCCAACCCTTATTCGCCAACCTGGTCGGGCAATATCGGCGTCGCGTATGAAATGGGGCTTGCCAATGGCATGTCGGTGACACCACGCGTCGATTTCTCGTATATGAGCGAGCAGTGGACCACGGTGTTTCAAAATGCCGCGGAACGCATGCAGGCGCGCAAGCTTTTCAACGCGAACATCACGATCAAGCGGGATCGGTGGAAAATCGTGGGCTACGGCACAAACCTGACCAAGCAATATTACATTACCGGTCAGGCGGGCTTCCAAGATTTTTATGGCGCACCACGTGAGTTTGGTGTCCGTATCAACACCCAGTTCTGATAGGAGAGGCTCCTTGCGCAAATCCGCAGAGATTTTCGTCGCAGCGACCGCAGGTTTGCTGTCCCCCTCATCGGCCTTTGCCGAGGAGCTTTCCCCGCCCGGACTGACCTTCGTTTTCGAGGAAGTTGTTACCCTCGCCCCCAATATTCTGGTCGGCCCCACGGCGTTGGGAACGCGCAATATTGTTCCTATCACCGGCGGGCGTTTCAGCGGGCCGGGGATCAGCGGCACCATCATTCCCGGCGGATGGGATTGGCAATTGCGTCGCTCCGACGGATGCACCCAGATCGAAGCCAATTACATGCTGCGTACCGACGACGGTGTGGTGATTAATATCATTAACAAGGGGCTGTCTTGCGCTGGCCCCGATGGCAATCGCATTCCGGTCAAAACCTACCCAGTGTTCGAGCCGCCGCTTGGCAAATACGAATGGCTTGGCAAATCAACCTTTGTCGGCAAACTGGAAGCAACCAGCGAGAATGGCCAGCACGCCGTGCGTATTCGTCTCTACAAGGTGGGTTGATCAATGCAAAAGTCGCGCTTTCGCAACCAGGGCCTAGCGATGTTGGCCGTCGCCGGAGCTTTGGCTTTCGGCGGGGGGGCGATGCGCAGTATCGCTCAGGAGCTGCCGGCATCGACCTTGCCGGCACCCAAGGCGATGAATCCGCACTTTGCCGCCAGCTGCGATGCTTTATCCGGAAATGTAAGTGCGGCCATCGGCCGGATCGAAAGCGCCAGACCAGGCGATGCGATGTTGCCGATGCTCCCGGGGCAAAGGGCCGCCATCGCTTTGCCAGCGCATTGCGACGTGCACGGCATTCTGCAGGAACGCATCGGCGAAAATGGTCAACACTATGCCATCCGCTACCATATGCGCCTGCCACAAGACTGGAATGGTCGTTTTCTGTTCCAGGGTGGTGGCGGCACCAATGGCGAAGTGGGCGATGCCTCGGGACCAGCCGGGATTGGCGTGGCGCCTGCCATCGCTCGCGGCTTTGCGGTGATAAGCCAGGATAGCGGGCACGATAACCGGCTCAACGTCGATCCGGATCGCGGCGGCACAGCCGTTTTCGGCACCGATCCTCAAGCCCGGGCAAATTACGGTTATGCCTCGCTGCCATTGGCCACACGGGCGGGCAAGGCGCTGGTAACGGCCTTTTATGGCAAGCAGCCCGATCACAGCTATTTCTTTGGGTGTTCAAAGGGTGGCCAGGAAGGCATGGCGCTGGCCCACCGCTTTCCCAAGGAATTCGACGGCATCGTGGCCGAGGCCCCCGGCTTTGCCCTGCCGCGCGCCGCACTCAGTCAGGCATGGAGCATCCAGCAATTCGCCGCGCTGGCACAGCGCCAGTCGCTCTTGCCAGCGACGCCGGCCACCATCGCCCGGACCTTTAGCCCCGCAGATTTGGGGCTGGTGCACGGCGCCATTCTGGCGGGCTGCGATGCGGCGGACGGCCTTGTCGATGGGTTGACCAGCAATCTTCGTGCCTGCACGACCGCCACGGTGATGCCGCATCTGCGCCAGTTGACGTGCAAGGGCGACAAGACCACCACCTGCCTCGCGTCAGATCAGGTTGATACTTTGGCGCGGGTGATGGCCGGCCCGAAAAATCGCCAGGGTGCGCCACTCTACAGCCGTTGGGCGTGGGATGCCGGGGTTGGTAGCCCCATGTGGAGCGCGTGGCGGCTGGGTACGCCGAGCCAGCCTGCCCGGGATATTACGCTGGGCGGGGCATCATTGCCGACCGTTTTCTCGGTCCCGCCGCAAGCGGTGCAGGGCACACCAGATGCCTTGCTGGCATTTGAACTGGGATTGCGTTTCCCCGAAGCGGAACAACGCATCCTGAACCGAACCGCGCAATTCCCCCATTCGGCATGGGAGGACATTGCAATGCGGTCGCCGGATATCGATGGATTTCTGGCGCGCGGCGGCAAACTTCTGGTGCCGCATGGCGCTGCTGATCCGGTCTTTTCGGTCGAAGACAGCATCGCCTGGTGGGACGAGGTAAAGGCGCGATATGGCGCAAGGACCGATGATCTGGTGAAACTTTTCGTTGTGCCGGGCATGGCCCATTGTGGCGGCGGGCCAACCACCGACCAATTCGACATGCTGACCGCTCTGGTCGCGTGGGTCGAGCGTGGCGCTGCGCCGCAAAATGTGGAAGCGACCGCAGGGCCCAATGCGCCATGGCCCGGCCGAACGCGCCCCCTGTGCGCTTGGCCGCGCTTTGCCGCCTATGACAAGGGGAACCCCAATCGGGCGTCGAGTTTCGTGTGTAAGCTGGATGCGACGGCCGCACGCTGAAGGGCTGGCCTGCGTCAGGCAAATGGCCGATCACCCGCCGCGCAGCGGTTTTGGACGCAATCGGCCATGGTGTAATGCGGGCCGGTCATAGGCTGGCGAGAAACGCCGCGGCGCTGTCAGCGATCTTGCGCTGTTCCTCGGGGCCGAATTTGTCATAGGTGCGCACCATCTGGGCCATGCGCGGGTTGCCTGCGATCTTGTCCCGGTGGCGCGCGATGAAATCCCAATACAGCGCATTGAATGGACAGGCCTGCGCACCGGTCCGCTGCTTCACAGCATAGTGGCAGGATCCGCAATAATTCGACATCCGGTTTATATAGGCCCCGCTGGCGGCATAGGGCTTTGACGCCAGCAGCCCGCCATCAGCAAATTGGCTCATGCCAATGGTGTTGGGCAATTCCACCCATTCATAGGCGTCCGCATAGACCGCCAGATACCATTCATGCAGGGCATGGGGATCGATCCCCGCCAGCATCGCGAAATTGCCGGTCACCATCAGCCGTTGGATATGATGGGCATAGGCCTGCTCCTTGGTCTGGGTCACGGCGGCCTTGAGGCAAGCCATGTCCGTTTGCGCTGTCCAATAGAAATCGGGCAGCGCACGGGTATGGGCAAAAAAGTTGCTCTGCTCATAGCCTGGCATTTTCAGCCAATAAATGCCGCGCACATATTCGCGCCATCCGATGATCTGGCGGATGAACCCCTCGGCGGCATTCAAGGGCACCCGACCCGCATGATAGGCCGCGTCGACGGCTCGGCAAACCTGCAACGGATCGAGCAGCCCGCAATTGAGGTATTGGGCGATGACGGCGTGGTAGAGAAACGGCTCTCCTGCCAGCATGGCATCCTGATAATCCCCGAAATGCGGCAGGCTTTGCGCGACGAAAGCGGCAAAGGCCTGTTCTGCCTCGACGCGGGTGACGGCAAACCAGAACGGCATGAGATCGCCAAAATGATTGCCAAAACGCGCATCGACCAACGTCAGAACTTCCTCTGTGATGGCGTCGGGCGCGGATGTCCTGGGGCGGGGCATGAACAGGTCTGCGGCGGCGGGCTTGCGGTTGTCGGCGTCAAAATTCCACTGCCCCCCCACCGGCTGATCGCCTGCCATCAAGAGTCCGGTCTGGCGCCGCATGTCGCGATAGAAATATTCCATGCGCAATTGCTTGCGGCCCGCCGCCCATTGCCGAAACGCCGATGGCGTGCATAAAAATCTGTCGTCGGACAGAATATCCACCGGCAGGCCAAAACGGGCCGACCAGCCCTGCATCACCTCGTCGACGCGCCACTCGCCCGCCTGTGTGACGATCACACGTTCTGGTGTCAGTTCGGCGATGGCATGGGCGATCTGATCGGAGAAATTGCCCTGATTTCCGGGCGCGTCGAGCGTCACATAATCGACCGTCCAACCCAATCCGCGCAATTCTTCGGCAAAATGGCGCATGGCGGAAAACAGAAAGGCGATCTTCTTTTTGTGATGCCGGACATAGCTTGCCTCGTCCTGCAGCTCGGCCATCAGCACGCGGTCGCGCACCGGATCACCAGCGGCCAGGCTCGACAGGTTCGGGGTCAATTGGTCGCCCAGCACCAGAATGAGGTTGCGAACCGCCATTACAGGTCCAGCGCCAGCTGCGCCGTGGGGGCCGGTGGGCGTTGTGCGCCGCGCTTTGCCCCGGTCATGGGCATGCCGGTCTTTCTGCTGCCGTGCTTGTCCACAATCCGGCGCGCCGCCGCTTTGTGATCCGCGCCCTTGCGGATACCATACAGCGCATCGCGTGCGGCCTTTGCGGCGGCGGCATTGTCCACGATCGGGGCGGGATAGGGCAGGCCTGTCGCCCCGTCCCAACGCCATGGTTCGTGGATGAATGCGTCGGGCACCCGCGCCAATTCCGGCACAAGGCTGCGTACAAAACGCCCCGCTGGATCCTGATCATAGCCTTGTTTCACTGGATTATAGATCCGCATAGTGTTGATGCCCGTTGTCCCTGATTGCATTTGCACCTGCGGCCAATGGATCCCTGGCTCATAATCGACAAATTTGCGCGCCAGATGCAGCCCGCTTTCCCGCCACGGCAACCACAGGTGATAGCTGGCAAAGGACATCAGCATCGCGCGCATCCGGAAATTGATCCAGCCATGGTGATTGAGCGCGCGCATACAGGCGTCGACAAAGGGATAGCCGGTGCGCCCCGCGCTCCACGCGGCCAGGCGTTGCGCATCGGCGTTGGCGGGGCGCAGGCCATCATAGGCGCGGTGGAGGTTCTCGAATTCGATCCGCGGCTCATCCTCGAGCTTTTGCATGAAGTGGCAATGCCAATGCTGCCGCCCGGCAAAGGAGATCATCGAGGCGCGCCAATTTGCCACATGGGGGGTATCATCCGCCTTGAGCTCGTACATCCGCGACCAACTGGCCTGTGCCACTTCGCGTAGCGATACCGTGCCCCAGGTGAGATGGGGTGACAGGCGCGAACTGGCCTCGAACGCGGTAACCGGGCTCGACATCCGATAGCGATAGTCGCGGCCTCGTTGGTCGAGAAAACTGTGCAAAGTGGCCATCGCCGCCGCCCGCCCGCCACGCTGGCGAGCGGGGCAGGGGTCGGGCGCGAGGCCGAGCTCGGCGCTGGTGGGAATATGCGTTGGCCAATCGCCGCCGCGGGGGGGCAGCGTCAACGGCGACGGCGTGATCGGCTCGGCCATGTCCCGTTCCCAAGCCTTGGCCCAGCCATTGCGTGATGAGATGCGCCGGATAACGCCAAATTGCCGTGCCTCATGCCAGGGCACCCCGGCGGATTGCGCCCATGCCTTTACCGCCAGATCGCGCGCATAGGTCCAGCCATTGCCGGTTTCTTCATGGCTCCACAGCGCTGCTATACCGTATTGGGCATGCAGCCGGCGCAGGATGGCCAAGGCATCCCCCACCATCACACACAAGGGCTGGCCCAAGCGCGCGAGAGCGGCCTGCAATTCGCCAAGGCTCTCGGCCGCAAACGCCCACTGGCGTCCAGACGCGTCGGGCTGCGCCCATAATTCGGGCTCGGCAATGTAGAGGGGCAGGACGTTACCCGCTTGTGCGGCCATCGCCAGAGGTCGGTGATCGGCAACGCGCAGGTCGCGCTTGAACCAGACGATGTTGAGCGGCTGCATCATAACAGGCCAAGCCCCTGCAACACGGCGGGGATATGCGCCTTGAAAGGGAAAAAGCCCTTTGTTCCATAGGGGGCGAACTGTTCGTCCCAGGGGCGGCGGATGGGCGACAGGATGATGCCTTGGGATGCCAATTGTGGCACGAGCCGTGCCAGCCTATCGGCGACAGCGCCAACCGGGGCAAATCCCGTCACGATCTGCCGCACGCCGGCCGCCTGGGCCGCCGCGATCAAACTCTGCGCATCGAGCATATCGGTGATCGCCACGCCGCAGCGAAAATGCTCGCCCACGCGCGCGGCTGTATCGGTTGAGGCAGCAGCCACAAAACGGCGGGCCTGGTCACCCCAGAGCAACGCCGGATCACGGGCGACTATTGCCGCCTTGATGGTGTGGCCACGCGGGATCAGCGTTTCAGGATGCAGGTCTTCGTGTGTGACCAGCAACACCGCGGGCTGAACGGGATCGGGGGGCACCAATTCGGGCACAGCGCGCGCCGCTGCGACCGGCGGTTCGCTCAGCGCAACGGCCTCTCGCGCCAAACCGGTCGGCGCAAACCGCCCGCCTGTATAGCGCGCGATATTCTCCGTCGTGGCCAGATAGGTTCTACCGGGCGTCTGCAATCCCGCCACCCAGCGCCAAGATAGCGTATTGCTGGCAGCGTCGGCATCAATCAGATGGCGCAGGAAAAAATCCGCCCCCAGCGCCCATGGTAGTCGCAAGGTGAAAATCCAGATCGAGGCAAACCACATGCGGGCGTGGTTGTGGAGAGTGCCGGTCGCCACCAGTTCGCGTGCCCAGTCATCAAAGCCCTCGATGCCCGTGTTGCCCGCCTCGGCATCGGCCAGCGCGCGCAGATCGACCATGCCCGCCCGCTGCTGATCGCGCGCGGCCACATATCGCGACCAGACCGCAGGGCGCATTTCCAGCCAGCTCTTCCAATAGGTCCGCCACAGGACCTCTTGCACATATTTTTCCGCGGCGGTCAGGCGGTGATGCGCCAGCACGCTGGCGACCACTTCCTGCTCGGTGATCAAGCGATAGCGCAGATAGGGCGACAGCCTCGATACCGCACAGGGCCCGTCCGGCCCGTGATCGCTGTTACGGCCCGCCGCATAGTCGCGGCCTGCACGCGGCACAAACCGGCCAAGGCGCTCCAACCCGCTCGCGCGGGTGGCGGGGAACAAAGGTGCGTCCGTCCCCCGCAAGCCCTGCGGATAATTTTCATCGTGCCAGATCTGTAAAATGCTCATCCCCAAAGGACTATAGCGGTGAGCAACCCCTGTCAGTATGTACCTTGAATGAGCATTGACAAAGCGCCCGCCATCACATCTGCCCCTACGGTCGCCATTGTCGGTGCCGGCTTGGCGGGGCTGGCCTGCGCCGACGAGTTGGGCGCGGCGGGGCATAGCGTCACAGTGTTTGACAAGGCCCGCGGTCCCGGTGGCCGGATGTCGACGCGCCGGATCGCAACCGACCTGGGCGAGGCGCACTTTGACCATGGCGCGCAATATTTCACCGCGCGCGATCCGGCGTTTCAGGCGATGGTGGCACGGTGGGAGACGCAGGGCCTTGCCGCGCGCTGGCATGAAGCGGGCGCCGAGGCATGGGTTGGTACGCCGGCCATGAACGCGCCGATTCGGCATATGGCCGCAGCGCATGATGTGCACTGGTCGGCCAAGGTGGAGGCCCTCGCGCAAGATGCCGCAGGCTGGCGCTTGCTGGGCGAGGGCATGTCCGCGCGGGCGTTTGATGCCGTGGTCATCGCCGTACCGGCCGAACAGGCGGCCAGCTTGCTGCTGCCTTGGGATGCGGCGATGGCGCAAACGGCTGCCGCCACGGTGTCGGAGCCATGCTGGACAACGATGATCGCCTTGGCCGAACCGCTGCCGACGCATATCAAAACGTTGCGGGATTGTGGGCCGGTTGGTTGGGCCGCGTGTAATTCGAGCAAGCCCGGCCGAACGGGGCCGGAAAGCTGGGTCATACAAGCCAGCCCCGCGTGGTCGCGCGCGCATCTCGAAGCCGACACGGGTTGGGTGACACAGGCCTTGCTCAGCGGTTTGGCGGATGGTTTGCAAATCGCCATCCCTCACCCGCTTGGCACTTCAACGCACAGGTGGCGCTATGCGCGGTCCGGCGCGCTGGGTTCGTCCCTGCTTCATAATTCGGCATTGGCGCTGGGCGTGTGTGGTGATTGGCTGATCGGCCCAAGGGTGGAATGCGCCTGGCGATCAGGTTCGCTATTGGGAAAACATCTTGTGGCGCGGCATGGAGCGGTGTCGTCCGGCGACGGCTGATCATCGCCGGCCCCGCGCCAGGCAACGCGCTGCTGGCAAGGCGCGTTCGAAGGTTCGCTAGGTCTTCACGCAAGTGAAGCTGGTGGCGCTTTCTACCGAACCTGTCCCGCGATAGCGCGGCCAGGAGCCAATCTCGCACAGGGGCCGTGTGCGGTGCGCGCCCTTGTTTCCATCAACAGCCATCGGCCGATCGGGCGCGCGGCCCGTTTCCACCCAGCGGTCGATCTTTGCGAGGCTGTCATACCGCGCGTTGAACAGGCCAAACCCGTGACCAAAGCCGGGGATCACATAAAGGCGCAGGAATGTGCGGAGATGCACTTTGCCTTGGCGGGCGAGCTGTCGCTCGTAATAAGCCTCGCTATTGTGCGGGGTGATGAAGTCATCAATTGTCCCATGGGTCAAAATGATCTTGCCGCCCTTGCGACGAAATGGCGTCAGGTCGACGTCGGTCACATCCATGATCCGTCCCGATGCTTGCACACGGGCTTTCCACGCATCGGGCTTGAAGGTGAGCGGATCAAATCCCGGCTGACGGGTAATGACGTATTTTATGGTGCCGGCGCCGGCGTTGTATAGCAGCGGGTCGGCCATGGTCGGTGGATTGGTGGGAACAGGCCGCGAGCCGAGCGTCGATGGCCCGTTGAACAATGCGCCTTCGAGCAAAGCCCAGCGCGGAAACACATCGGCGCCGGCAATCGGGAAGCCGACGCGGAACGGGGAGGTAATCTTGTCCACCGCATCAATCTGCGCGTCCGAAAGGCACGTATCTCCGGTGTCCTTGCCATCCAAGCAGCGAAACTTGGCCCTGACGGTCGCGATGTTGAACCGGGTGTTGCAGGCTTTCACATTGCTGATGATCCCGTCTTTGGCGCCGTCAAGATCGTCGCAAGCGGTATAGACAGCGTCGGTCAGCAACTTGGTTTTGGCAGGGGTCAGCCATCCGGCACCGTTGTTGTCAAAGAGCGCCTTGCCAACATTCCATGATCCGAGGTGCAGCATGGTCACGTTATAGGCCGGGTAGTTGGCAACCACGCCGTTGTAGTCATCGGGATAACGCGCGGCGGCATCGAGCGCCTCATGGCCCCCTTGCGACGCACCGATGAAATAGAAGCGCCTGGGCACTCTGCCATATCGCGCCCTGGTTATGGCCATAGCTACATCATGGGACTTTTTCACAGACTGTTGACCGAAATTCAGCAAGGCCTCGTCATTGAGCGCGAAGCTGCCGTCAAAGGCTGCTGATCCCTGGTGTCCGCCGTCGCTGCCGAGCGTGACATAGCCTTGCCCCAAGGGATCGCGAACCGAGTCCGGCTGTAGGGCCGCATGGCCCCGGCCAGTGACCAGCACTCCGTCGAAACCGCCGCCGCCGAACTGGACCGCCTTGAGGTTCCAGGTGGTGGGGAGGTTGACCTCAAACGCCATCTTTGGCGCATCGGAGGTTGCTGGTAGAACGAAGCCTTTCACTTCGCAAAATTCGCCATCACCGTTCGATGCGTCAGACAGAACAAGCCGCGCAGTGCTGATCACTGCGCCTGTGGTCGGCAAACCAATTTCCGAAGCGGGTATCGACATGCCTGCCAGCGCTGCGCAGGCGCTGGCGGCCCGGCCAATGACGGGCGTCGCGGCATGGCCAGCCGTCACGGACAGAAGATTGACGCATGTTGCGACTGCCAAGCTGGTGAAAATTCGTTTGCGGCTCATTGTACCATCCCCATTTTCCCAATTCACCGCGAGCAGGGACAGTCTGATGTCCTGACGTCGGATAGGCCCTGACCCGTGCGTTTGATCGACGCATCTGAGGTCATGGCGGTGGGAGGCATAACACACCTGCTGACGTCGAGAAACGGCGGCTGTCGCGCCATGAATGGGCGTCATGTGTACCACCGCCGAGGAATCTGGCACTGGTCGGGAGCTGAATACAAGGGCGCGACGGCCGTTTGGATTTCCGCGGCGGAATATGCTGAGATCGATGGGAATTGGCGCTGTGTCGGCTGCGCAATAGGCCAAGCTGGATCTGGGGGGGGGCGTCTGCGGACACGTGGCGGATGGACAAATCTCTGGGCGTAGTTGCGCGGTATGCCAATAGCGGCACGCAAGGGAATTTATCGAGATTCGCCTATTGTCGAGCGCAGTGCTTGCACAGAATCTCTCTTGGCCAATCCGAGGATCAAACTGTCCGGACACAGGCGCAGGTGCCGCGCGTAGCAGCGCCAGAGGCCGGCCTGATCCGCACCGTTCTGTCGGTCGCCCCGGCTCAACGCCTGTTCTATTTCGGACAGGTCGCGGGGCGGGAGTGTTGCCAGCTGAGTCTTGCGTAGCATGGTGAATGCTTTGGTCAGAGGCATGTCGCGAAAGGCGGCAATCGCGGTTTGCGTGGCGATGGCCTCGGGCCGCTCGAGCACCGGCGC
>CAIOKP010000392.1 GCA_903858875.1 uncultured Sphingomonadales bacterium | reverse complement strand
CTTTTCCCCTGCCACGAACAGGTCGAGCAGGATGTCCCAAGCCGGTTCGCCAAACAGCGCATCATCGCCAAAAATATCCGCACGTCGCCGCCGATCGCGATAGGCTTTTAACGCCAGTTCGGACAAATTTGGCCGCTTTTTTGTCGGATGAGCAGATGTCGATGGCAGAGCGTCATTGGGCTGGTCCGCGCTTTTCAGCACCGTTTCCAACTCCTGCGCTATCGAGATGATCGACCGCGCAAGACCTTTGAGCCGCAGATCGGCAGGCCGGTTGGTGTCGGAATTGTTATCCAGTCGCGCCATAGTGACGGCCAGTGCCTCAATTCCCCTGTCGTTCCAACTCATGCGGGCTCATCCTCGCTACCGACCTCGGACAATCCACCACCGGAGGTATGCGTATATTTAGCCCATTTTCTCCATATTGGGATATAAGGGGAAATACAAAATAATCGCTTTTGGATCAAAATTAATCCGAAATGACGGATTTTTCCAACTCATACACGCAAGTTTCCAGATGCGCCGCAGGCACCTGTGCGCCGACGGCATCAAGGCGTTCAAGGCATGAGGTCAGCACTCGTAACATCTCGATGATTTCAGCGTTCTTCTCCATACCTAAGGTGTGGTGGGCAGCGCTTGTCTGATCAGTCAGCATTCTCGTCGATGATCCCGATCTAAGGCAAGGAAAGGACTATGGAGCGAATTTTAAGCCCGTGCGGGCTTAAAGCCGACCGACATATTGTTAAGTATATTAACATAATTTCGACGTTAGAAAAGTAACATTTGTTGGTTGTCTGCACGATTTTGGGACTCGGGTGCCCATGTCCAACGCCGACAATCATACCTTGCCAGTGGCTCGGGGATGGGGGAGTTTCGGTTTTATCGAGGCTGTCGGCAGGCCGGCGGCGACGAATCACGACGCTGACACGGCTCTCCAAATGCCCAGAAAGGTATTTTAATGAAATATATGTCATCGCCCGGCCGGCTTGCGCTGGCGTTTGTCTTGTATGCACTATCGGTGACGCCCGGGACGGCGAAAGCCGACACACACGCAATGACCCCGGTGGCCGGCATAGATATGACGGCGATGGATCCCAGTGTGCCGCCTGGCGGGGATTTTTACCTCTATGCCAATGGTGGTTGGATGCAGCGGACCGAAATACCCGCTGATCGCGCCTCCATCGGCGGGTTTCTGATCGCGGATCAAAGCTCCGAGAAACGCATCGTTGCCCTGGTTACGCGGCTGTCGCGGTCCGACGCGCCGGCCAATAGCGATGCCGCGCGCATCCGCGATTATTACGCCGCCTATATGAACACAGCGGCCATCGACGCCGTAGGCATGGCGCCAATCCAACCTGATTTTGCCCGCTTTGCCGCCATTCAGAGCCGGGCCGACCTGTCCCGCGTCTTGGGGCAGCAGGTGCGCGTTGATGTCGATCCGATGAATTCCACCAATTTCCACACGGAAAACCTGTTCGGCCTGTTCGTGACGCAGGCGCTCGATGGCGGTGAGGTCTTGCCCTATATGATGCAAGGCGGCCTCGGCCTGCCAGAGCGCGACTATTACCTGTCAGATGATGCAAAGATGGCCGACATTCGCGCGAAATACCGGGCCTATATCGCGACCATCCTGACTGATTCGGGCCTTGCGGCCAATGCTGCTGATGCCGAAACCCGCGCCGCCCACATTTTTGACCTCGAAATGAAGATCGCGGCGGCGCATGAAACCCGCGAAGAAAGCGAGGATTTCCAGCACGCCAACACCGAATGGACCCGCGCCGATTTCGCGACGCAGGCACCGGGCATCGACTGGGCGGCGTTCTTCGCCGCCGCCAATCTGCCAACGCAGGCGAAATTTGCCGCCTATCACGCCAAATCGATCCCGAAACTGGCCGCGCTGGTCGCCTCGGAGCCGGTGGACGCTTGGAAGGACTGGCTGGCCTTTCATCAGGTCAACCAATACGCCGCCGTCCTGCCCAGCAAGATCGACGCCGACCGCTTCGCCTTTTTCGGCACGGTGCTCCAGGGAGTGAAGGTTGCCCGCCCGCGCGACAAGCGGGGGATTGCCGCGCTCAACGGCGCGCTGGGCGATGCGCTGGGTAAGCTGTATGTCGCGGCCTATTTCCCCGCCGCCGACAAGGCGCGCATTCAAGGGATGGTGGCTGAAATCAAGGGCGCCTTTGCCCGCCGTATCCAGGCTATCGACTGGATGGCGCCCGCGACCAAGACCGAGGCGCTGGCCAAGGTGCGCGGCATTGTCGTGGGCGTCGGCTATCCGGACCATTGGCGCGATTATTCTGGCCTGACCATCGCGCCCGACACCGCCTATGCCAATGCGCGCGCCGCTTCGTTGACCGATACGCGGCAACAGCTCGCCAAGATCGGCAAGCCGCTGGATCGTGGCGAATGGTGGATGAATGCGCAATTGGTCAATGCGGTCAACCTGCCGGTGCAAAATGCGTTGAATTTCCCGGCGGCGATCCTGCAACGCCCGTTCTTTGACCCCAAGGCCGATGCGGCGTTCAACTATGGCGCGATTGGCGCGGTGATTGGCCACGAAATCAGCCATAGTTTCGACAATAATGGTGCCGCGTTCGATGCGTCGGGCCGGCTG
>CAIOKP010000391.1 GCA_903858875.1 uncultured Sphingomonadales bacterium | reverse complement strand
GAAGTCGATCCGGAAATTCTGCGGATCTATGAAAAGCTGGGCATTCCGCTGGCCGAACAGGCGGTGCTCGCGGGCGTCGAAGGCGCGCGCAAAATTGCGGTCGATGCGGTATTCGATTCGGTGTCGGTGGCAACCACGTTCCGCAAGGAGCTCGAATCGGCCGGGGTGATCTTTCGCTCGATCAGCGAGGCGATCCGCGAATACCCCGAGATGGTGCGGCGCTGGCTGGGCAAAGTCGTGCCGATGCACGACAACTATTTTTCGGCCTTGAACTGCGCGGTATTTTCCGACGGGACGTTTGTCTACATCCCCGAAGGGGTGCGATGCCCGATGGAATTGTCGACGTATTTTCGCATCAATGCCGAAAACACCGGGCAATTCGAACGCACGCTGATCGTCGCCGACAAGGGTGCGTACGTGTCCTATCTCGAAGGCTGCACTGCGCCGCAACGCGATGAAAACCAGCTTCACGCCGCCGTGGTCGAACTGGTCGCGCTCGATGATGCCGAAATCAAGTATTCGACCGTGCAGAACTGGTATCCCGGCGATGCCGAGGGCAAGGGCGGGATCTACAATTTCGTCACCAAGCGGGCGTTGTGTCAGGGCGCGCGCAGCAAGGTGTCGTGGACCCAGGTTGAAACCGGTTCTGCGGTCACATGGAAATACCCCAGTTGCGTGCTGAACGGCGAAGACAGCGTCGGCGAATTCTATTCGGTGGCCGTGACCAACAACCACCAGCAGGCCGATACCGGCACCAAGATGATCCACAATGGCCGCGGCAGCCGCAGCACCATCGTGTCAAAGGGCATCAGCGCCGGGCATTCGAACAACACCTATCGCGGCCTTGTCCGCGTGGGCGCCAATGCCGATGGGGTGCGCAATTTCACGCAATGCGATTCGCTGCTGCTCGGCAAGGAATGTGGCGCGCATACCGTGCCCTATATCGAGGTGCGCAACCCCACCGCCACCATCGAGCATGAGGCGACCACCAGCAAAATCTCGGACGACCAGATGTTCTACGCCATGCAGCGCGGACTGGGTCAGGAAGACGCGGTGGCGCTGATCGTCAATGGCTTTGCCAAGGAGGTTTTGCAGCAACTGCCGATGGAATTCGCGGTGGAAGCGCAGAAGCTGCTGGGGATCAGTCTTGAGGGGAGCGTGGGGTGAGCGACCTTCGCGTCAAAGGATCTTTTGGCGGCTGGGCGCGCGATCGGGTTATTGAGCTGAATGATGGCTCTGTCTGGCGGCAGCCAGAAGATCATTATGAATGGCGGTTTTCTCACAAGCCGCTGGTTGAAATTGAAAACGGCCAAATGACCGTGAAGGGCATGAAGCGCGCAGTGAAAGTTGAACGGATCAAATAGATGCTCCAAATCACAAACCTCTCCGCCACCGTCGCGGACAAACCGATCCTCAAGGGCCTTAGCCTGACCATCAACGCGGGCGAGGTCCATGCGATCATGGGCCCCAATGGCGCGGGCAAATCGACGCTGGGCTATACGCTGGGCGGGCGGCCCGGTTATGAGGTCACCGGCGGTTCGGTCGCGTTTGACGGCGCCGATCTGCTGGCCCTCGCGCCGCATGAGCGCGCCGCCGCTGGCCTGTTCCTCGGCTTTCAATATCCGGTCGAAATCCCCGGCGTGTCGAACCTGCAATTCCTGCGCGAGGCGTTGAACAGCCAGCGTCGCTATCACGACCTGCCCCCGCTGTCGGGGGGCGAATTTTTGAAGCTGGCGCGCGAAAAGGCGGGCCTGCTCAAGATGGACATGGACATGTTGAAGCGTCCGGTGAATGTCGGCTTTTCGGGCGGCGAGAAAAAGCGCGCCGAGATGGTCCAGATGGGCATTCTCGACCCGAAACTGGCGATCCTCGACGAGACGGATAGCGGGCTCGACATCGACGCGCTGCGCATTTGCGGCGAGGGGATCAATGCGATCATGCGGCGACCTGACAAGGCCGTGCTGCTGATCACGCATTACCAGCGCTTGCTCGACTATGTGAAGCCGGACTTTGTCCATGTGCTGGCGGGCGGGCGGATCGTCAAATCCGGGGGTGCGGAACTGGCGCTGGAGCTGGAAGAGCAAGGCTATGAGGCGGTCGCGTGACCGAGGCGCTTCCCACCCGTAACGCCGAGGATTGGCGCTATGCCGACCTCGCCGCGCTGGCCCCGTTGTGGCCCTTGGCCGACGCGGAGGTCGTCACTGTGGCGGCGGGCGGCGATTATGCGCGCACCATCGTGCAATCGGATGGCGGCGTCACGCGGTTGACGCTGGTGCTGGAGTCGAAGGCGGTGGCGGCGGTCTACATCCTGAACGCGGGCGGCACCTATGGCCGGGTCGAGGTGGATGTGACGCTGCACGATGGCGCGGATTTCACGCTGGGCGGCGTCCAGGTCGCAGGTGCGGCGCAGACGATGGAAGTCATCACTACCGTCACCCACGCCGGCCCCAATGCCGCCAGTCGCCAGATGGTTCGCTCGGTCGCGGGCGCGGCGGGTGTGGTCAGCTATCTTGGCAAGGTGCGGGTCGAACGCGGCGCCGATGGCACCGATGGCGTGCAATCCGTGCGCGCGATGCTGCTCGACCGATCGGGACAGGCGAATGCCCGGCCAGAGCTGGAAATTTACGCTGACGATGTGAAATGTGCGCATGGTTGCGCGGTGGGCGAATTGGACGCCAATGGCTTGTTCTACCTCGCCGCGCGCGGGTTGGGGCCGGCGGAGGCCAAGGCGCTGATGTTGCAGGCGTTCATTGCCGAGGCGTTTGACGGCGCGGGCGATGAGGAAAACCTGCGGGTGCTGGCACAGGCGCGGTTGGAGGCGGTGTTGTGAACGCCATGACCCTCGACATGGCGGCGATCCGTGCCGATTTCCCCGGCCTGCGCACGGCGGATGGGCGGGCATGGCACTATCTCGACAGCGGGGCGACGGCGCAAAAGCCGCAAGCCGTGATCGACGCCTGTGCGCGTGCGATGGGGGTGGATTATGCCACTGTCCATCGCGGCGTCTATGCCCGCAGCGCTGAAATGACGTTGGCCTATGAGGCCGCGCGGCGCACCGTGGCGCAATTCATCGGCGGCGCGGAACACGAGATCGTCTTCACGCGCGGCGCGACCGAGGCGATCAACCTCGTCGCGGCGAGCTGGGGCGGCGCGAACCTCAAGGCGGGTGATCGCATCCTGCTGTCCACGCTGGAGCATCATTCGAACATCGTGCCATGGCAATTGCTGCGCGACCGGGTGGGAGTGGAAATCGACGTTTGCCCACTGACCGAGGATGGCCAGATCGACCTTGTCGCCGCCGAACAGATGCTGACGCCGGCGCACAAATTGGTGGCGCTCGCCCATGTCTCGAACGTGCTGGGCGGCGTGCTTCACGTGGAACATATTGTGGCACTCGCCAAATCCGTCGGTGCCAAGGTGTTGATCGACGGATGTCAGGCCGTGCCGCGCATCGCTGTCGATGTCGCAGCGCTGGGCTGTGATTTTTACGCCTTTAGCGCGCATAAATTGTATGGCCCGACAGGCATTGGCGCGCTGTGGGCAAAGGCGGAGATCCTCGACGCGATGCCGCCATGGCAGGGCGGCGGATCGATGATCGACCGCGTGACGTTTGAACGCACCACCTATGCCCCCGCGCCGACCCGGTTCGAGGCTGGCACCCCGGCGATTGTCGAGGCGATCGGTTTTGCCGCCGCCGTCGATTATGTGCAGGCGATTGGCCTTGCCGCCATTCATGCACATGAGGCGCGGCTTGTCGCCCAATTGCGGGGCGAGCTGGCGCGGATGGCCGATGTGCGCGTGTTTGGCCCGGACAATGCGGCCGGTATCGTCAGCTTTGCGCTCGATGGGGTGCATCCGCATGATCTGGGCACCATATTGGACGAGGCGGATGTCGCGATCCGTGCCGGGCACCATTGTGCCCAGCCGTTGATGGACCACCTTGGTGTGCCAGCCACCACCCGCGCCAGCTTTGGCCTATATAGTGATGAGAGTGACATTGCCGCGCTGATCGCCGGCATTGAGCGTACGAAGAGGATTTTCGGATGAACGACGAGAGCCCCCGCTTTACCGTGGAGCAGGTGGACAGCGTCCCCACCCCGCCACGCGCCCGTGTTGATCAGGCAGAAACGCCGGCCGACAAATTGGAACGCAAGAAGGATTATCTCGACGGGTTCCTCAACCAGCGCCCCGTCGGCGTCGCCGCGCATGAGCCGGGCGGCGATCTGTACGAGGCGGTGATTGCCGCGCTGCGCGATATTTTCGACCCGGAAATTCCGGTCAACATCTATGACCTCGGTCTGATTTATGGCGTCGAAGTCACCGAGGATGGCGCCGCCACCATCGCCATGACATTGACCACGCCGCATTGCCCGGTCGCCGAATCCATGCCTGGCGAAGTCGAATTACGCATCGCCAGCGTGCCCGGCATCCGCGATGCGGAGGTCAATCTGGTCTGGGACCCGGCATGGGACCCGGCGAAGATGAGCGACGAGGCCCGGCTCGAATTGGGAATGTTGTGATGACCGACGTGAAATCGCCCGCTGTGCGCCGGCCCCGCCCCGCCGCCGTCACGCTGACCCCCAGCGCGGAGGCGCGGGTGGCCAAATTGATGGCCAAGGCGCCGGCCGACGCGATCGGCGTCAAGCTGTCGACGCCGCGCCGTGGCTGTTCGGGTCTTGCCTATTCGGTGGATTATGTGGCGCAGGCCAGCCCGATGGACGAACGGATCGAAACACCCGGCGGCACGTTCTTTATCGACGGCGCCTCGGTGCTCTATCTGGTCGGCAGCACGATGGATTGGGTCGAAGACGATTTCACCGCCGGTTTCACCTTCGCCAACCCCAATGCCAAGGGCGCTTGCGGTTGCGGCGAGAGCTTTACCGTCTAACGCCCCCGGTCAGGTTTCCGCCACGCGCAGCCGCAGTTCCTGCGCACGCAGATAGCGGATCAGCGTGTTGGGCACTTGCCCCGCCTTGACGCAACAGCGGCGCAATAGCGCCAGCGCGGCGGGGGAATGGACCTCCCCGCCGGCATCGATGCGGTCGAGCAACCACCGCGCTTTGGCATCATCGACAATGCCGGCCGGCGCGCGGTGTTCAACCAGCCAAGTTGATAGCGTCTCGCCGATGAATTCCACCCATTCGGGCGAGGGCGAGCGGAGATGGGAGTCGATGGCCAACAAGGCGTCGGCTTCGTCATGGCTCATCCCGACCGTTCGGCCGGTGACGGGCTTGGCGAACAGGCCGCTCATCACCTCTTTCATTGGATGTATCCTCGCGGTTGCGCCCCCGCCGCCTGTCTTGCGGCTCGAATACTGTCCGCCCGATGAACCTTGCGCCAGACCGTTGCTATGCCGCCATCAGCGGCGGCGCAGCGCTGTGACGCAGGCCGCACGATCCACCTCACGCGCATCTGCGGCGCGGCGGGCGTCAATATAGGTCGATTGGGGCGCACCGCCCACCTTGGACGGATAGAGATAGACATCGAGCACACAGGATGTTCCGACGAATTGCAACTTGCGCGCATCGCCCTCCTGAATATCCAGCCGGGGCGGCCCGAATTGCCGGGTCAGATCTTCCGCACGCACCCCGATCACGCCCTCGAGCCCCGGCAGGGTCAGCACATGGGCACTGGGCGGCGGCAGGCGGCGGGGCGCGGGGGCGTGGGTAGCGGGGTGCGGCGCGCTTGGCCGGGTGGAGACACTGGCGACCGGTGCAGCTTCTTCGCCACAGGCGGACAGCGCCAGCAACACCGGCAGCGCAAGGAGGAGGCGGTGAATGGACATCGGCTTTGCTGATGCGGCTCGGCGTCCGGCCTGTCAACGCGGGTTCGCGATGGGACGCCCGGCGCCTGCGCCCACATGCCGCTTGTCGCCCGGCGCCGGCACCGCTAGGGCGACGCGGTTTGCGACAAGCTCCCCAGAAAAGGCCTCTCCATCATGTCCGAGCCCAGCACCGCCCATCCGGAAATCGACGTTATCGCCATCGGTAATGCCATCGTCGATGTCATGGCCCCCTGTGACGATGCCGAAATTGCGCGATTGGGCATGGCCAAGGGCGGGATGACGCTGGTCGATCCGGCCCGCGCCCATGAATTATACGAAGCGATGGGCCCCGCGCGCGAGATTTCGGGCGGTTCGGCGGCCAATACACTGGCTGGCCTCGCCGCATTGGGCGCGCAATGCGCCTTCATCGGCCAGGTGGCGCAGGATCAGTTGGGCGAAGTGTTCGCCCATGACATCCGCGCTGGCGGTATCGCGTTTGACACCTCGTCGCGCGCTGGCGATCCGGCCACGGCGCGCTGTTTGATCTTTGTGACCCCCGATGGTCAGCGCACGATGAACACTTTCCTCGGTGCGTCGCAATTCCTGCCCGCCGCCGCGCTGGATGATACGGTGATCGCGTCCGCCCGGGTGCTCTATCTCGAAGGCTACCTTTGGGACCCGGAGGAGCCGCGCAAGGCCATGCGCCGCGCCATCGCCGCTGCCCGCAACGCCGGGCGCCAAGTCGCGTTCACCCTGTCGGATGGTTTTGTCATTGCCCGCCACGGCGATGATTTCCGCGAATTGATCGCGACGGGCCAGATCGACATCCTGTTCGCCAATGAACATGAATTGGCCGCATTGACCGGCGTTGAGGATTTCCACACGGGCATAGAACAGGTGGCCAGGACCGTTCCCACCGTCGTCGTCACCCGCAGCGAGAATGGCGCCCACGCCATCCGCAATGGCGAACACGCCCATGTCCCCGCAGAACCGATCGCTCACGTGGTTGACACCACGGGCGCTGGCGATTTGTTCGCTGCTGGTTTCCTGTTTGGCCATGTGCGCCATCGGACGCTGGCGGAATGCCTGAAACTGGGTGCGGTATGCGCAGCGGAGATCATTTCGCACTATGGCGCCCGGCCAGAGGCGGACCTTGCCGCATTGGTCGCCGAAAAAATCCGCTGAGACGTGAATAAAAACACAGGCTCCCCTTAAACCGGGGGCCTGTGTGTCGTTCTGTCGTTCACGCGCATTATGCGCGCGATATGATGGAGCAATGTGATGTCGGCAGGCGTTTCAGCAATTTCCCCGGTCGTAATCGGTACCCCCGCATCGCGGACCCAGTATGAACCGACGCCGGTGTCGCCCACCGTGCAAAAGGCCACTGTCACTGCCAGCGCTGAAATGCCGAGCAAATTCGACCCTAGCAAGACCGAACCGCGCCCCGCCAACAATGGCCTGACCGGGTTCAGCTTTTACGCGTGATCTGTTGCGGCCGGTTTGGGCCATGCTGAAATGGCGCCCCTTTCGGCCGTTCTGTGAATGACGGGCGCGTGCCCGCAGGAGCAGGATCGTGAATATTCCCGGCATCTCCGTCGTATCCAGCGTCGCCCCGATCGGCCCAACCCGGTTCGCCGGGCGGCGTTTGGCGAAAATCCGGCTCAAGACGGTTGACGCCGACCCGGATGCCGCGGACGACACCGCCATCACCGTGGCAAGCGTGCTGGCGGGCGGGCCGAGCGTCTCGAAATTGGCCTGACCGGGCTTAGCCCTCTGCGGCCTCGCGCGCGACTTCGCGATAGCCGATGTCGCGGCGGCAAAACAGGTCGGGCGCAATGATCGCATCGACGGCGGCATAGGCGCGCGATTGCGCCTCGGTGACGGTGGCCCCGCGCGCCGTGACGTTCAGCACCCGCCCGCCACTGGCCACCAGATTGTCGCCGGCCAGCGCGGTGCCGGCGTGAAAGACCTTGGCGCCGGCGGCTTCTGCGGCGGCGATGCCGGTGATTGTGCCGCCCTTGCGCGGTGTATCGGGATAGCCCGACGCGGCCATCACCACGGTCAACGCCGTATCGGGTGCGAAACGCGGCGCGGCGCAGGTGGCCAGCCGATCCTCGGCACAGGCCAGCAGCAATTCGCCCAGATCGCTGGTCATCCGGCTCAGCATCACCTGACATTCCGGATCGCCAAAGCGACAATTATATTCGATCAGCTTTGGCCCCGCGTCGGTCAGCATCAGCCCGGCGAACAGCACGCCCGAATAGGGCATCCCCTCGTCGGCCATGGTCTTGACGGTGGGGGCGATGATCCGGGTCATCACCTCGGCTTCCAATTCCGGCGTCAGCACCGGGGCGGGCGAATAGGCGCCCATGCCGCCGGTGTTGGGGCCGGTATCGCCCTCGCCCACCCGCTTGTGGTCCTGCGCGCTGGCAAAGGCGAGGATGGTGGCGCCATCGGTCAGCGCGAAGAAGCTGGCTTCCTCGCCGGTCATGAATTCCTCGATCACCGCTTCGGCGCCGGCTTCACCAAAGCGCCCGGCAAAGATGTCGTCCACCGCCGCCGTCGCCTCGGCCATCGTCATCGCGACGGTCACGCCCTTGCCCGCGGCCAGACCATCGGCCTTGATCACCACCGGTGCGCCGAATTGAGCGAGCGCGGCATGGGCGGCGTCCCGGCTGTTCACACGGACATAGCCGGCGGTCGGGATATTGGCGCGCTGGCACAGGTCCTTGGTAAAGCCCTTGCTGCCTTCGAGCTGGGCCGCGGCCTTATTGGGGCCGAACACCGGGATGCCCTCGGCGCGCAACGCATCGCCAAGCCCGTCCACCAGCGGCGCCTCTGGTCCCACCACCACCAGGCCGATAGTTTGTGTATCGCAAAACGCGATGACCGCGGCGTGATCGGTGGCATCGAGGTTGACCAGTTCGGCGGCCTGCGCCACGCCCGGATTGCCGGGGGCGCAAAACAGCTTTCCACCATTTGCGAGGCAAGAGGATTGCGCCAGCTTCCACGCCAGAGCATGTTCGCGCCCGCCAGATCCCAGCAAAAGGATGTTCATGCCTGCCTCTTTCGATTCCGATGATGTGTCTTCTGCCGGGCTGGTAGCGAAGGACAAGGCCGGCGACAACGCCGCAGCCCTGTCGATCACCGAGATTTCCGCTTTATTGAAGCGGACGGTGGAGGATCGCTTTGGTTTCGTGCGGGTGCGCGGCGAATTGTCGGGCGTAAAACGCGCGGCATCGGGCCACCTGTACCTGTCGTTGAAGGACGAGGGCGCGCGGTTGGACGGCGTGATGTGGAAGGGCAACGTCGCCCGGCTCGGCTTTCGGCCCGAGGATGGGGTGGAGGTGATCGCCACTGGCAAGCTGACCACCTATCCGGGGCGGTCGAATTATCAGATCGTGATCGACCGGATGGAAATCGCCGGCGAGGGCGCGCTGTTGGCGCTGTTGGCGAAAACGAAGGCGCGGTTGGAGGCGGAGGGGCTGTTTGCCCCCGCGCGCAAGCGGCCCATCCCGTTCCTGCCCCGCGTCATTGGCGTCGTGACATCGCCAACCGGCGCGGTGCTGCGGGATATTCTGCACCGGCTGGCGGATCGTTGCCCCAGCCATGTCGTGTTGTGGCCCGTGCTGGTGCAGGGGCAGGGCGCGGCGGAACAGATCGCGGCGGCAGTGCGCGGCTTCTCGGCGCTGGCACCGGGCGGGCCCATTGCGCGCCCCGATGTGCTGATCGTTGGGCGCGGCGGCGGCTCGATAGAGGATCTATGGTCGTTCAACGAGGAAATCGTCGTCCGCGCGATTGCCGAATGCACGATCCCCGTAATCAGCGCAGTGGGGCATGAAACCGACACCACGCTGGCCGATTTTGCCGCCGACATCCGTGCGCCCACGCCCACGGCGGCGGCGGAAATGGCGGTGCCGGTGCGCGAGGATCTGTTGGCGCAGCTCGGCGATCTGGCGCTGCGCAAACGGCGTGCGGTGGTGCGCCCGGTCGTGCTGGGGCGCGAAAGGCTGGCGGTGCGGGCCGGGCGATTGCCGACGCCAGAGATGTTGATGGCCGGCCCGACGCAGGCGCTCGATGACGCCGGCGAACGGTTGCGGCGCGGGCTGGGTACCTGTGCGCAGGTGGCGACGACCCAGTTGAACCGCGCAGCGGGGCGGTTGTCGCTGCCCTTGCTGGCATCGCGCTTGACGCAGGCGCGTGAACGGTTGGCCCATCAGCGGTTGACCCCGGCGATGCTCTCGGCGCGGCATAGCGCCGACCGGCAAAGACTCGACGCCACCACGCGGGTCATGGCCAGCCTTAATCCGGACAATGTGTTGAAGCGCGGCTATGTCCGCGTGACGGGCGCCGATGGCCGCACATTGGTTGCGCGCGACATGGCGGCGGCGGAGGCGGCCCTGACGCTGCATTTCCGCGATGGGGCCTTGGCGGTGGTGCCGACTGGCGAGGCGCCTTTGGGCGAGCCATCCGCCGCCCGTGCCGCTCCGCGCCGTCCGGCCAAAACAACCCCTGCGCAACAGGATGATTTGTTCGGTTGACCCTGCTATGAGATGCCCATGTTGATCAACTCCTCTGGCCGCGCGGCTGTCCTGCGCTATGAACCCAATGGCTTTTCCATCATCGCGCGCGGCAATCATGTCGTGTGCGCGATGTCTGGGGCCGAAATCCCGCTCGAATCGCTCCGCTATTGGAGCGCCGAGTTGCAGGAGGCCTATGCCTCCCCCGAACTGGCGACGAAAAGATTGCTGGAGCGGTGATTACCCGGCGTGCGGCGCTGGGCGGCTTGGCTGGAATGGCTTTGGCGCCCGGCTTTGCACGGGCGACATCGGCTTGGCCGCCGCTTGCCTCGATTGTTGCCAGCAATCTGGTTCAAGGTGGTTGGGCACGGGGTAACCTTGGGTACAATCCGACCGTGGGTGGGCCTTTGACCCTGGATGGGGGGCAAGTGACGCTGTCCCCATCCGGCGATTTTTTCTTGGGCTTTGACCGCGATGCCAAGCCGGAGGCAAGGCTGGCGTGGCAAGTCGCGGGCGGGCCAGTTGTCACGCATGATCTCACCATTGCCCCGCGCGCCTGGCATATCGAACATGTCGACGCGCCGTTCCACCCGCCCGCCATGCCGGATGAGGAATTCGCCCGCCTGCGCGCCGCCGAGATGGCGCAGATCAACGCCGCCCGCGCGCGCAATGTGGCATCAGACGGTTGGCGCCAGGCGTTCCAATGGCCCGGCCGGGGCCGCATTTCCGGCCTGTTCGGGTCGCAACGCACCTATCAGGGCGGCATCGCGGGCAGCTATCATTCCGGCACCGACATCGCGCTCGCTGCGGGTGCGCCCTATGCTGCCCCCGCCGATGGGGTGGTGGTGCTGGCTGCTGATCACCCGTTCACGCTGGAGGGCAATCTGTTGATGGTTGACCACGGGATGGGTCTGACCAGCGCTTTCCTCCATTCGTCGAGCTTGCTGGTGCAAGTTGGCGACCGTGTGACGCAGGGACAGCCGATCGGTCGTGTGGGCATGACTGGCCGTGCGACCGGTCCGCATTTGCACTGGAGCCTGCGCTGGCGCGAGGCGCGGCTTGATCCGATGCTGATGGCCGGGCCGATGTTTGCGACTTAGTTTATGAAATAAATAGATTTTGTGTGATTTTCGTTATGCCGTGACGGGCCCCGGCTGGCCGCAGGCCGGGGTGTGCGGTTTGGTCACATAATTGTGATAAAATGGCAACATAGCGGAAATAGTTTGCTGACACTCATGTCAGCGCCTTTACCTGACACCGGCGTATCAGCCATGAAGCACCATCGTTCGTGTACGGAACCTTGGATGGCGTTTGTTTTTCCAAAAACAAACCGAGTCACTAGCCCGACCGGATCTATCAGACGGGACAGTGGGGGCCGCTGTTCTGTCATCAAAATGGGGTGAAGCATGAAGCTTTCTTTTCAGGCAGTGTTGAAGGTCGGCGCCGCGCCGCTGGTTATGGGCGTTGCGATGGTTGCGGGCGTCGCGCAC
The DNA here is from genome assembly GCA_903858875.1 of uncultured Sphingomonadales bacterium. Classification (GTDB taxonomy): domain Bacteria; phylum Pseudomonadota; class Alphaproteobacteria; order Sphingomonadales; family Sphingomonadaceae; genus Novosphingobium. The sequence goes on along the minus strand of CAIOKP010000391.1, from coordinate 142 downwards.
GCAGCAGACGCCAAGGATGACGCGCCTACGATCGTTGTGACCGGTTCGTTGATCAAGAATCCGAACCTGGTTCAGGCTAACCCGGTCAACGTCACGACCGCCAACGACATCGAACTGAAGCAGTCGAACACGGCTGAAGAAG
>CAIOKP010000390.1 GCA_903858875.1 uncultured Sphingomonadales bacterium | reverse complement strand
TCGCCTTCAACTGTTCGTTGAGGTAATATTCGCGCTGGGTCTTTTCCATCTGGCGTTTCACGCGACCACGAATGCGGCGATCAACCTGAAGGACGCCGAGTTCGCCCTCCATAAAGCCATAGACCATTTCCAACCGCTTCAGCGGATCGGATTCGGACAGCAAGGCCTGCTTGTCGGCCACTTTGGCGCTAATATGCGCAGCGATCGCGTCGGCCAGCTTTGCCGCCTCGTCGATATCGCCCAACTGTTCGCCGGCGTCCTGCGCCAGCTTCTTGTTGAGCTTGGCGTATTCCTGAAACTGATCGACGACCGTGCGCATCATCGCGGCAACTTCGGTGCCCTCGGCCTCAACCGCTTCGGCAGGTTCGAACGAGGCGCGCAACATCTCCGCCTCTTCGGTCAGGCTGACCAATTTGGCGCGGGTCTGCCCCTCGACCAACACGCGCACGGTGCCATCGGGCAATTTCAGCAGTTGCAGCACCGTGGCGACCACGCCCACATCATACAAATCGTCGGCATGGGGGTCGTCACAACTCGGATCGAGCTGTGCCAAAAGGAATATATCCTTGTCGCCGGCCATCGCCGCTTCCAGCGCGGCAACCGATTTTTCACGGCCAACGAACAGCGGCACGACCATGCCAGGAAAAACGACAATATCGCGCAGCGGCAACAGGGGAAGTGTGTTCACAGTCATATCCATCCATTATAGCGCGTAAAACGCGCTTTCGGGCGCGGCACTGTGGCCGATCCGTCTTTTACCTGCCGGATATGGGATGGCCACCGCCGGGTTGCAATGGTCCGTCCGGACAGGACTGTGGATCGCAGCCGCCCGACCATCGCCCGCCTTTGGCGCCAAAGCTGATCAAAACGGCAGTTTGAACCCCGGCGGCAGGCCCATGCCCGACTGCGCCTTGGCGAGTTCCGCCCCGGCGACTTCATCCGCCTTGGTCCGCGCATCATTAAACGCGGCGGCAACGAGGTCTTCGAGCATCCCCTTGTCCGACATCAGGCTGTCATCGACCGCAACAGCGATCACGCGCCCCTTGGCCGAACACCGGATCTTCACCAGTCCGCCACCCGATGTGCCCTCAACCTCCAACTGATCGAGCTTGGTCTGCGCCTCATTCATCTGCTTTTGAATGGTTTCAGCGGCGGCCTGCGCGGCCTGGATCATCTCTTCCATCGACTTCATCTATCGGCTCCCACTGCCCTGTCGCCGGGCATAGCCACTGGGCGACTGATCTTCCTCAATAAATTCGGCGTCGGGGAATGCGGCCATCGCCGCCTCCACTAACGGTGTCTTGCGCATATTGGCGTCCTCCACCGCACGCTCGCCCGCGGCGATCTCGCGCAGCGTCGGCTCGCCCGGCCCGGCGGTCTGTTCGACCTGCCACTCCCGCCCGGTGATATCTTCCAGCACGCGGCGCAATTCCTTGGCGCAATCCTCGCTATACCCGCTGGCAAAAGCGTAGCGCAGCACGCCGGCGCGCAATTCCACCACTTGCATCCAGTCGCGCATCACCTGCCCCAAGCGGACCTGATACTGCGAAACCTGATCGACCAGGCGCGACCACGGCGGCGCCTCGTTGGCGGCGGGCGCGGCAGGCGCGGCGGGCGCCCCCACCGGCGCGGCCAAGGCGCCCGTTGCCGCCATCCCCTCGATCCTTTTGACCAACTGGCCGGGATCCGGCATGTCGGCGGCATAGAGGCACCGCAACAACGCCATTTCGGCCGCGATCAACGGTTCTGGCGCGGTCTTTACCTCGTCATGCCCCTTTAACAGCAATTGCCACAAGCGGTGCAATTGGCCAGCCGACAGCCGCTTGGCCCAATCCTCTACCGCGGCGCGCTCATCCTCCGAAATCGCGCGGCCATCGCCCTTGCCCAATTGCGCCACGGTCACACGATGGACCAACTGCATCGCCGACCGCATCAGCGCGATGGGTTCAACCCCCAACGCAAATTGCGCCGCAACCAGATCGAGCAATACCGCCCCATCGCCGCCCAGCAAGGCGGCAAACAATCGGCGCTGCACGCTCTTGTCAGCGAGGCCCAGCATGTCGCGGACCTGCTCGGCGCTCACCTGCGTGTTGGCGCCGTCGCTGGCCATATCGGCATGGGCAATCGCCTGATCGAGGATCGACAACCCATCGCGCACCGACCCTTCGGCGGCCTCGGCCACCATCGCCAACGCCTCTGCCTCTGCCTCAACGCCTTCCTTGACGCAGATTTGTGCGAAATGCTCGGCCAACAGCGCGGCGGGAATACGCTTCAGGTCAAACCGCTGGCACCGCGACAGCACGGTGATCGGCAATTTGTCGACCTCGGTGGTCGCAAACAGGAATTTCACATGCGCAGGTGGTTCCTCAAGTGTCTTGAGCAAGGCATTGAAAGCATTGCGCGACAACATGTGAACTTCGTCGATGATATA
>CAIOKP010000389.1 GCA_903858875.1 uncultured Sphingomonadales bacterium | reverse complement strand
GGTCTGACATGGGGTCTCGAACAACAGAGCCGCCCGACCCAACCATCCCCTGGACAATGGTGTCGACGATGCCCGGGTGCAATTGGCGCAGCTTGCGATTGATCTCGAGGTAGCGATAGTCGTGCCCGGGCACGAAGCCGACCAGCGAATAAGCGCGCAGCAGACTTCCGAAGCGCGACCGATAGGCGCTGCTCGATGGCGAATCCTCGAACTCGTCAATGATCAACCCCGACAGCACCAACCTCCGGTCAAGAATGCGCTGAAGGCATTCCAACATCTCAGTGTCGCTGAGGCGTTCAGATCGAGACGCGATGATCGCACCCGCCCGCTGGAATGCCGCAGCATCGATGATGGGCGGAAACGCACCATCGAGCCGGATCCAATTATCCGGCGCATTCGCCACGTGCTGATGCTTGAGCTTGAACGACGTGCGGGCCCAGACGTTGTTGCCGACGTATTTTTCGTTGATCAGCAATTGGTGAACCGTTCCGCGTGTCCAGTGACGCCCGAGATCGGTGACAATTCCGCGATCGTTCAGGCGCTGAGCGATGTCCGCCTCGCCGAGGCTCTCCTCGACGAACATGCGGTAGACCTCGCGAACCACCTCCTGCTCAGCAGCGGGCCCGGGCACGAGGATGACCCGGTCGGTGGCGATGCTTTTATGTTCTCCGCGAGCAAGTTCGCCCTTTTCCTTCCCGTTCACATCGACGAGCATGCGCCGCAAGCCAAAGCCCGCAGCACCGCCCTGCCGATAGCCAAGCCGGATAAGGTTGGCCTGCCCCGCAAAGACCTTGACCGACAGCTCACGGCTGTATTCGCCGGCCATCGCCCGTTTCACCGTTTTGATGATCGAGGAGCCGATGCTGCCATCGTTTTCGAATTGCTCCGCACAGTAATGCACCGCAATGCCAGCGCGGCGGCAGCTCAGTTCGTAGCTGGCTGCCTCATCTGGATCCTGGAAGCGCCCCCAACGGCTTACGTCATAAACCAGGACGACATCATAGCTTGGCGCGCCAGCTTCCACATCGCTCAACAGCGCCTGTAGCGCGGCCCGCCCTCCAATATTGAGCCCGCTTTTTCCTTCATCAGCATAGGTACGGACAATTTCGTAGCCACGTTGCGCGGCATATCTGGCGATCGCGGCGACCTGATTATCGGTCGAGTACTGCTGATGCTCGGTCGACATGCGGACGTATTGCGCGGCACGGCGCCTCGGCTGCGAGGCGTCACCCTTATCGTCGGCGTTTTGGTCCCATCGAATGACCATACCCCTCTCCCGGAACTGCGAATCGGAGCGCAATCCCTTGTCGCGTCATCATAAGGGAGAGGATGCGGAGTATGTTTCCCAAGACCGGCAGAAGAGTCCGCGGCACCGAACCTATCATTTCCCAGCGCGAACTTGCCGCGCTGATCGGTGCCGCTTTGAAGGAAGACCTCGGGTTAGGCCGCAACGCGGCCAAACGCATCATGGGTTGGACTGGCGTTTGCGACCGAGCCGCCCGAAATTGGCTGGGCGGTTCTGGCGGAGTTTCCGGCGCAAATCTCATCATGCTGGCCCGCCATTCCGATGCGGTGTGGGAGATCATTACCCGCACGGCAAACCGCCCGGAGTCGGCCGCAGGCTTCGATCTACACGCTGCAGAGGTCGCCCTTTCGCGGGCACTGGGATCGATTGAGCAGTTGCGCCGCAAAGCCGCACGATCGGCCCAACCTCCGGCGGCTTTGTAAATGAGCGGCGGTTGCACATGATACGCCCCAAACCCGACGTCAGATTTGGGCATGGCAACTCAAAGCTCTATCTGGACTTTGAGGCCGACATGGCGCTTGCTTGACCCATGAGGCTTGACGACGACGAGATCACAGAACTGCCTCGACGGCTGTTTGCCATGGCCGGGCGCCGAATCGACGAGGCGGGAAGCGCCGCAGTGGCAGGCGAGGCCAGAGGGTTGGCCGGCACGAGGCAGCGCGATCTCGCGGGCAGTCTCCACGCCTGCGGCCAGGATATCATAGTGATCGCCGACGCCATCGCGGCGCTCGCCAGGGAGATTGCATCATGACACCCCGGCGCTTCGGCCTGTCGAAATCGAAAATCACCTTGTTCGAGCAATGCCCCAAGCGCCTTTGGCTCTCGGTCCATCGCCCTGAACTGGCCGAGGAGACCGACAGCGTGCGTGCCTCCTTCGCCGCCGGCCATGCTGTCGGTGGGTTTGCTTGCGAACTGCTCCCCGATGGCATCATGGTCAGCGCGGACGATGGCCTGGCGGCGGCGGCCGAACACACAACGCACGTCCTGCAGTCAGGGTGGCAACATCCGATCTTCGAGGCGACTTTCGTCCACGACGGCGTCCTTATCCGCGCCGACATCCTTGAACCGCGCGCCGAAGCCGGCACACGCGGCTGGCATCTGGCGGAAGTCAAGAACACCACAGGCGCCAAGGCCTACCACATCGGCGACATTGCCACCCAGCTATGGGTCATGCGCCAATGCGGTGTCGATGTGCGATCCGCCGCCGTGCGCCATCTCGACAGCACCTTCACGCTCACGCACCCGGGCGACTACGCGGGACTGTTCACCGACACCGATGTTATAGGTCTCGTCGAACCCATCGCGGCTGGCCGATCAGTTGTTGTTGCCGAAGCCCGGGCCACCCTCGCCGGCAGCGAACCGACCCGCGAGCCCGGCGACCATTGCGACGATCCGTTTACGTGCTCGTTCAAAGCCTATTGCAATCGGCACCTTCCGCCTCCTCCGGAATGGCCGGTGTCGCTGCTCCCGGATGCCGCCGGCAAGAAAGTGGCGCGTCAATTGGCGGCGCAAGGGATTGCCAGCCTGATCGACGCACCGGCACAGGCCATGCCCAGCCCCAAGCTGGCGCGCGTGCACCACGCTACCGTCACCGGGGAAATCTGGCATGATGCCGATGCCATCCGCCGCGAGACGGCGGATTGGGCTTTCCCGCGCATCTATCTTGATTTTGAGACCATCCAGTTTGCCATTCCCCGCTGGATCGTCACCCGCCCGTTTAGCCAAGTGCCCTTCCAGTTTTCGGCACACATCGAGACGGGCGATGGCACCATGCGCCATGTCGAATTTCTCTGCGCCGATGGTTCGGACCCGCGCCGTGCCTGCGCGGAGGCTCTGGTGAAGCTCCCCGCCACCGGCACGGTGATCGCCTGGAACGCGTCCTTCGAGCGGCAATGCCTGTTGGGCCTTGCCAGCCTATTCCCCGATCTGGCGCCGGCGTTGCAGAGCCTGGCTGATCGGCTGGTCGACTTGCTGCCGGTCGCGCGCCGGCACTATTACCACCGTGACATGCGGGGCAGTTGGTCGATCAAGGCTGTGCTGCCAACGCTTGCCGAGATCGGTTACGACAATCTGGTCGAGGTCAAATCCGGCGCCGACGCACAAAGCGCATATCTCGAGGCCATCGACCCGGCGACCGATCCGACGCGCGCCGACGCCATCCGTGACGCGCTTCTGGACTACTGCCGTCGGGATACCGAAGCGATGGTGCAGGTGCTGGCCGCGCTGACTAGGTAGACCAAGCCGCGTTGATGCTGACGCATCGCAGCTTGGTAACGCTCAAGCGCCGCGCGGGCTCACCCCGTAATCCTGGATATCCGTGGGCGCAGGCTGTTGACGAACTGGTTGGCGGCCCGCGCCAGCCAGATGCGCTGTTCGGCCTCACGCGCAGCATCCCAGGGCAGCGGCGAGGCAACCTTCAGCGTGATGCTCTGCGTCCCGTCTTCGCTGCTCCATACCGGCGCAGGCAGGCCGGCAGCGGCGAATTCCGCAGCGATCGCCTCGCGGTCCTCGCTGAGCCCCGCATAGATTTCCTGCCCCGCAGCGTCGCCAAACGTCATGAACGCCCCGATGTTACCGCTGCTGCCCGAGCGATAGAGCCGAGGATCAACCGGACCGGGAAACGGTAGCTTCATCCAGCCGATCCCGCCCCAGCGCGGCGGCATCTGCGCGGGATCGTCGAATGCCACCTCCGCATTGAACGCCTCGATAAAGCCGCGCCAGGCAGTGGCACCCTCAGACCGGGTCGCCGAAATCCGTGGTGCCGCCGCGACAGTACTTTCGCCTTCGACCGCAACCGTGATGCCGGGCACCTCGCTGCGGATCACGAACCGGTCGATGATTTGCGTCTTGGCGATCAGGCGGGGCTGGACGATACGCCGCTCCGCACCCGTCACCGGATCGGCGAAGCGATAGTCGGCAATTTCGAGCAGGCCGAGTTCGAAAGCGAGCCCCGGCTGGTCCTTCAGATACTCGCCCAGGCGCCGCGCTGATTCCGTGATGCCATCGCCAGCGATGATGAGCAGAAACCGCCCCGCAGCAAGATCGCGGGCGACGCGATCGACGAATTGCGCCTCATCCATCGTGCTGCCGGCCTCGCGCGCCAGTTCATACAGCACATTGCCGCGCCGCTGTCGGTTGCTGGATATCGCAGCCTGCAGTGCCTCGTAATCGGTGCGGGCCAATTGGCGCGCATAATCGAGCACCTGCCCCACCACCTCGCGCCGGGCCTGCGGATTGCGCCAGAGCTTGCATTCGACGATGATCAACCGGCCCCATTCGCTCACCAGAAGGACATCAGCGAATCCCGCGCCCGGCAGGTTGAACTCCTTGGCAACGGCCACCACCCGCCCGATTTCCGGCTCGAGTTCGGTAAGCGGCAATATTCCCGGATGGTCGTAGATCAGGTCGCGCAGGGGATGCTCCAGATTTGCGTCGCCCTGAGGGATGCGCGGCACCAGGGTGGAGCCGCCTTCATCGATCAAAACCAGGGTCATTGCTCACATTCCTTCGTTCGTTGTCGGGATCGGAGCGAATGCTTGCTTCCAACCCGAAGTCCAGTTCCTATGCAATGAACAATAATAGAAATATGAATCGATTACGTGATTGCTGATCCGGCTTCAGAATCCGGGTTGTGAGCAAGGACCTGAAATCGATCATTGGGGCGAGGGTTAAAGCGGCTCGCCGGGCGGCTGGCCTGACTCAGGCCGTCTTGGCCGAACGGATCGATCGCACCGTCGAAACGGTATCCAACATCGAGCGTGGGCGCAGCCTGCCGCCGCTCGACGTCCTGGATCAAATAGCCGATCTCACCAACTGCCCTCTATCGGCTCTGGTTGAAATGCCTTCTGAAGACGGTCGCCTCAGCGAACGCACCGAACTCGAAATGATCCTGATCGCGACGGGGCGTGTTCTGAGCATTGAGCAACTGCGCATCGCAGTGCGACAGATCGAGGCATTGAAGTAGCCAGTCGCGCAGGTCGTTCCGTATAGAGAACTCGAGAGCGAACGAATGGTGGAGGGTCCTCCCCTTGCCATATCCCGGAAAATGACACTGCGCATGCCGTCCGACAAAACCCTGAATGCAAAGAACCTGGTGGCGTTGGGCGCCGAGCGGCTCGCTGAACTGCTGCTCTATCTCGTCCAGGGAGATGCTGCCGCCAAAAGACAACTGCGTCTCGAACTGGCCAGCCACGCCGGCGGCGGCGACGTTGCCGCGGAAATCCGCAAGCGCCTAGCGACGATCGCGAAGTCAAAATCCTTCGTCGACTGGCACAAGGCGCGCGCCTTCGCGAAGGACATCGAGTCCCAGCGCGCGGCGATCATGAAGCATGTCGCGCCGACCCAACCCGCTGACGCGGTGGACCTTCTGTGGCGGTTCCTCGACATGGCGCCATCACTCTATGAGCGGTGCGACGACAGCAACGGCACTATCGGCGACATCATGGACGAAGCCCTCGAAAATCTGGGAGAGGTCGCTAAATCGGCAAAGCTGCCGGCCACCAAACTCGCGGATCGGGTTTTCGCCGCTGTCTGTGCCAACGGCTACGCCCAGTTCGATGGCGTGATCGAGGAATTGTCCGAAGCACTCGGCCGCGAAGGCCTGAGCCTGCTGAAAACCAAATTCGAAGCTCTGGCGAAATCGCCGCCGGCAAAGCAGGCCAGCGGGCAGCGCCGGGTGATCGGCACCTCGTCGCGCGGGCCCATTCACGAGGATGATGTCGCCGCCGAGCATCATGCCCGATTGGTCCGTTCCGCGCTGACCGAGATTGCCGACGCGCTCGGCGATGTCGACGGTTATGCCGCGCGGTTTACATCGGAGGAACAGGGCAACCCTGCCTTCGCAGCCGATATCGCTCAGCGCCTGCTTGCCGCCGGTCGAGCGGCGGAGGCCCTGGCAGCCCTCGCGCGGGCAGAGAAAACCCACGCTGCTGGTCGTTCGTGGCCCGATTTCGAGCGCGTGCGGATCGAGGTGCTCGAGGCGCTGGGTCGATCGGCCGAGACACAAGAGGCCCGCTGGGCCATCTTTGAGCGCGATCTCGATGCCGACTATCTTCGCGCCTTCCTCAAGCGCTTACCCGACTTCGAGGACGAGGAAGCCGAAATCCGCGCCATTGCGCATGCCCGTGCCGATCATGATTTTCATCGGGCACTGGCGTTTCTGGTCAACTGGCCGGCACCTGATGACGCCGCGGCGCATGTTCTCGAGCGACAGGGCGATCTCGACGGCGGCCACTACTGGTTGCTGACGCCAGCGGCGGATGCGCTGGAGCAGCGGCACCCTCTGGCCACGACGCTGATGCTGCAGGCGATGATCGCCTTCGCGCTCGATAAGGCGCGGGTAAAGCGCTACGGCCACGCCGCAAGGCATCTCAAGACCTGCGCGTTTCTCGCCAAGCGGGTCGAAGACTGGCGCGGGGCTGTCGACCATGATGCCTGGGTCGCGGACCTCAAGCTTCGCCATGGACGCAAGACGGCCTTCTGGCAGGCGTGACCGGAACCTCTTACGGCGCCTACTGCTTGCGCCGCGCGTCAACTTAGACTATCTTACCTTCGTCTTACCAAGGAGGCCGCAAGGTGGGTATTCCGCAGCCGATCACCACGGTGATCTCGACCAAAGGTCAGGTCATTCTGCCCAAGGCCATCCGCGAGCACCG
>CAIOKP010000388.1 GCA_903858875.1 uncultured Sphingomonadales bacterium | reverse complement strand
GTGACCGTGCCAGCATTATTAAGCAGGATCGCCGTGGTGCTGGAATGAATGGCCGCAACCGGCCCGCCCTGCACGATGCCAAAATTGGAATAACCTGGCAGGCCGGTCCATTTGGCTGCAAAGCAAAAGCCGGTTCCGCTGGCCTGATTGGACAGCACATAGCCGGTCGCGTAGCCGCTGGGCGCGTTGTAGTAATTTTGTTGAAGGCTTAGCCCGTCCGGCGAAAACACAATGTTTCCACCGTTGCTCGCGCCGCCCGATTGCCACCATACGCCGGAAAAACCGAAGCTCACGATGACGCCCCGCGCCCGGCATCACGGCCAGGGATTGAGAATTGGGCGAAGGCGGTCATTGTCTATTGCCCATTATAAAACGGAGCGGGTTGCGGTGCGGCGGTCTCGCCTGAAATTTGCGCATATAGGTTCGCCTGCAACGCCAATGCTTGCGGCGATCCCGGCGCGGCTTGCTGCTGGCCGCCGTTTACCTGGGCCTCCGCGACGGGAGAGGTTGTGTCTGTTGCGCTGATCGCGGTCCCGGTTTGCGTGCCGGACTGCGCATTGGCCGTAACTTGCTGGCGAATTTCACTGCCAAACACTTCGACAATAAGCATCGATGTGGCGCGCTTGTCTTGCAATCGCCAGTCGTAGTGCACCACATTTACGTTTTGCCAGGTGTAGAACGGCGTCAGGAACGAATAAAGATTTGTGTCCTGACGCATCGCCTCGCATCGGGCGATAAACGCGGGTAGGGCGGACAGGTAAATTGTGTATTGTATTTTTGCCTGGAAAGGCTGCGCCACCTTATTGTAGGACTCAAACCCGCCGCCCTCGATCGGGTATGTCGGAACTTGCTCATCGACCGCGTAGCCAGCGCCGATCACCGAATTATAGCCGGTCAGGGCCTCGGTGCCGCCGCTGTAAATGCCATATCGAGGGGTGACCTGCGGGCCAGATGACGGCACCGTGGGCGTCGTGCCTGGCGTGACATCGGGCACCCCGGCCAGGATCGCCGGGGATACGTTGGGAAGCCCCGAGGGGTCTGTGGTGGTGCCGCTCATCGTGGCCCCGCCTGCGCCTGCCCAGCGGCCGCCCAGGCGTCCATAAAGGCGGTGTGGCTGTCCTCTATGCTGCTGCCGCCCTGGATGCTGACGTTGGTCGGCCCGTGCACGTGGAACGTGTCGCCGCCGCCGCTAGACGCCGCGCCTGCGCCCCTGTTGCCCTCGGGGTAGTCAACCGCCTGCGTCAATCGATCCAGGGTCTGCTGGTCGGGATATAGCGTCTGGTCCAGGCCGATACCCGTGGCATCGGACATATGCTTTGCCCACACCTCGGGATTGTCCGACCTGCCGCGCGCCCAGGACCGGGCGATCTCGCGGAGCGTGTGCGCGCCATGCCAGGGCACGCCGTCATCGGTCATGTCGAGCTTAAACTGATTTGCTAGCGCGGCATCGCCCTGGGCCATCGTGTCGAATTTGGCCATGACATAATGCGTGCCATCGGGCGCCGTGAACGGGTCCGGGGTCGCGCCAGGTTGGCCGGCATACATCAGGTTGCCGCGATTGTTGTTGCGCAGGCCACGTGTGGACGGTGCGCCGGATTGCGTGTCCGGTGCGGCGGAGCCATCGGCTGCTGCGCTGTCGGACGGCGAGGTTGCCCCTACACCGCGCTCTGCGGCTTGCGCTTCTTCTTCCGCCGCCTCTTTTTCCCGCTCGGGCTTTTTGGCAACGTCCTCCAACTGGTCATCGACAAGCTTTTGGAAGAAACTGCGACCATGCAGATTTGCTTTGGTTGTGGCGATAGGGTGACGAAACCAGTGGACCATTTTAGCAAAGCCGTCGAG
>CAIOKP010000387.1 GCA_903858875.1 uncultured Sphingomonadales bacterium | reverse complement strand
GTCGTGGAACAGGTCCATCAGCATCGATTTGCCGCGCCCGACGCCGCCCCACATATAGACGCCGCGCGGTCGAGGCGGCTTTTTACCCAGCAATCGCCCAAACAGGCCGCCCCCAGCGGGCCTGCTTTCAAGTTCCTCCTGCAAGGCCGCCAAGCGGGTCGCGGCGCCGGCCTGCTCGGCATCAGGGCGCAATTGATGTGTGGTGATCAATGCGCGATAGCGTTCCAGAACGCTTTGCTGCTCCGTCATGTCAGCACTTTCGCTGTCAATCGCACGGCCATCAATCGCACGTCAGCCGGGTGAGGAGATCGCCGTCGCTGTCGACCTTCGTGCTCATCGCCATGGTGCGATAGATGCCGCCGTCGAGCTTCACCTCCGGCCCGTCGCCCTGCCAATGCAGCCGTTTGGCCTCGTCAGTGGTTTCGGCATAGGCGTAGAGCGGGGTTTCCTCGACCTGTGTCAGCTTGTCGCCGGCGGCCGAGCGCAAGTACGAGCCTTCGCCGGGATTGAAATAGTACCAGCCTTGCTGATGAGGGCCGCGCGCGCCGTCGGTATGGTCGATAATCATCCGCACAGGTCGGCTGCACACGTTTTTAACGTAAATCAGGCGGCGACCCTGCGCCTCGGCGTCAGAAGCGAAAGTCAATCCGCCCAGTGTGAAAGCAACGCCAGCGCAGGCAAGAGATATGCGCGCAAACTTCAAGCAGGCCATGTCACCGTCCGTTGGGCAAGGGATTGATCAATACCGCCGGCAGCAGCGCCAGCCCCTCGACTGTAACGCATTTTGCTCTGGCGCGTCTATCTACCAACAAGGCGCGAGCGCCGCTCGATGCTGCGCCCGCGCCTGTAATGTCGGCAACCTTTCACCTAAACCTTTAGATGTGGCGCTCGGCCTGCATCTTCTTGATTTCGGCAATGGCGCGGGCAGGCGACAGGCCCTTTGGGCACACATTGGCGCAGTTCATGATCGTGTGGCAACGATAGAGGCGGAACGGATCTTCCAGCTCATCAAGGCGCTCGCCGGTCATTTCATCGCGGCTATCAGCCAACCAGCGATAGGCCTGCAACAGGATGGCGGGGCCGAGGAACTTGTCGCTGTTCCACCAGTAGCTGGGGCACGAGGTCGAGCAGCAGGCGCACAGAATGCACTCATACAGGCCATCGAGCTTTTCGCGCTGTTCCGGCGATTGCAGGCGTTCCTTGCCCGACGGCGTGGTCGACACGGTTTGCAACCAGGGACGGATCGAGGCGTATTGCGCATAGAAATGCGTGAAATCAGGGACCAGGTCCTTGATCACTTCCATGTGCGGCAATGGCGTGATCCGCACATCGCCCTTCAGATCCTCGATCGCGGTAGTGCAGGCAAGGCCGTTCGTGCCATTGATGTTCATGGCGCAAGACCCGCAAATACCCTCGCGGCACGACCGGCGGAAGGTCAGCGTACTGTCCTGCTCGGTCTTCATCTTGATCAGCGCGTCGAGCACCATGGGCCCGCACGTGTCGAGATTGATGTCGAACCGGTCATAACGCGGATTTTCCCCGCTATCGGGGTCATAGCGATAGACGGTGAATTTTTTGACGCGGGTGGCGCCCTCTGCCTGATGATGCCGGGCTTTGCCGGTGATCTTGCTGTTGGCGGGAAGGGTGAAGGTGGCCATATCCGCTGCTTTCCGTTTGGACCCGACGATGCGTCAAGCGACGATTCTAGGGCTGCGCATAGCCGCCCTGTTCGCGCCCTGTCTAGTGCCTTGGACCGAAGGGGCAAGGGGAGATTGTGCACTGCGGCGGATAGCTGCGACCAAAGTCGGGGCTGGGGCGCGGTGTGGCCCGGCAATTTGGCGTGATCGGGGCGCAAACGTTCTGGTGCCCGCTCCTTCCCGGGGCTAGCCTGCCTTGTATGCCTGACTCGATCACAGATCCATCGCTGATGCCACCCCCCGTTACGCCACGCTCTATGCTGGCGATGGCGGTGCATGATGGGCAATTGCGGATTCGCGCCCAAGGCCTGCCGCGCCGGTGGGGCGATGACGTCTATCACCGGCTGATGCGCCTGTCGTGGCGGCGGTTGCTGGGCATGTTTGTCGCTATTTTTCTGGGTTTCAACCTGATCTTTGCCGGGCTGTATCGTCTCGATCCCGATGGGTTGATGATTGCGCATGACACTGGTGGATTACCGCTGTTCTGGCGCGATTTCTTCTTTTCGGTGCATACGGTGGCGACCATCGGCTATGGCAATATTTATCCGGCGTCGGTTTATGCCAATGTCATGGTGGTGATCGAGATCACGCTGGGGATCATCTATTTCGCGCTGGCGACCGGTATTGCCTTTGCCCGGTTTTCGCGCCCGACCGCGCGGATCTTGTTTAGCAGCGTGGCAGTGGTACGCGATGTGGACGGCGTGCCGACCTTGATGCTGCGGGCGGCAAACCAGCGGCACAACATGCTCTATTCCGCCGAGGCGCGGGTGTCGGTGTTGATCGATGGCGATGTCGGCGGTATCCAGATGCGTCGTTTTGTCGATCTCCGGCTGGTGAAATCCTCCAACCCGTCCTTTGCGTTGACCTGGATGATCATGCATCCGATCGACGCCGACAGCCCGTTATCGGGATGGCTCGACAGGGCCGAGCCTGACCACGCCGCTGAAATCATCGTCATCCTGTCGGGTACGGATGAAGTCAGCGGTCAGATCGTTCATGGCCGTTGGGCCTACCGCGCGGAGGATATCCGCTGGGGCAAGCGTTTTGTCGATATCGTTGGCACCGATCCCGATGGTGTGCGGACGATTGATTACACACGGTTCCATGCGGTGACGGCGGGATAGGCGGTCAAGCGAGGGTCATCGCCTCGTCCTTTGCCGCTGTCAGTTTCGCCGCAGGCACCCAATTGCCATGCAACCCCTGACGCAAACGGATTGGCAATTTCGCCCGCATCACCGGCCCCGTGGCGACGTCGAGCGCGTCGAACAGGCAGAGGTCGGAATAATTGGTGAGGTGGTTGTCGACCAGCGCGATCAGCCAGCCATCGCCTTCCGCGGATTGCGCAGAGCGCGGGATAAAGGCGGGTTCCTGCAGGGCGCTGTCCGGCCCGCACCACCAGCTTTGTTCCTTGCCGGTCGCCAGATCATAGTGGGTGATCGAATTGATGACCCCCGCGAAGGGGCCTGCGGGACCGTTATAGGGCTTGGCGAAATCATAGGTGATCTGCCAGCCATGGCGATAGGGCTTGCCGGCAAAACGGTCGTCGATACGGGGGAATTCACCCGGCGCCTGCCCCAATTGGGTAACCGATTCCACAATATCTGTGTTGCTGGCCAAGTCTACCGTGACGCGCGACAGGATAGTGACGGCCTCCTGCGGGTTAAACGGGCGCCCATCCTTTTCGGGGAAGAAGGGCAGGGACCCGGTCGACGATACGGGCAGGTCGAGGTGGATCTTCGTGCCATCGACCCAAGCATTCATCACGTGGCAGCCGCAGATCGACGGCTCATGCGCGAACCAGCGCATGTCCGAACCGTCGCCATCGCGGCGCATCACGCCAATATAGAATGGCAACGCGCGGTCATAATAGAAATGTGGCCGGCCTTGTTCGAGCACGCTCCAGTCGCTGGAATAGGGCGACACGTTGAACACCGCATAATCGCCCGCGATGCCGAAATCATGCAGCATAGTGTAATAGGGCACGGTGAAATTGGCCTGACGCACGACCTTGCCGGCCGGGTCGATCTCGAAATAGCGCGCGGCGCGGGTGAGTGGTCCATCGACCGCATAGCCAAAGCCGCAGAAATTGCCGGTGTCGGGATCGATCTTGGGGTGGGCGGTAAAGGTCGGGATATCTAGGTCACCGCCAAAATCAGTATAGCCGTGGGTGTCGAGCGTTTCGGCGTCCATCAACAGGCATGGGCTGTCCTCCTTCATCGCGAACAACCGCCCGGCGTGGACCAGAACGTTGGTATTGGCGGTGCCACGGATCTGGCCTTTGACCGCCTCGTCATCGGTCAGCGGGTTGCGATAGGCGCCAAACAGCGCCTTGCCGGCGGCGTTTTCCAGCTTCCATTTGTCGGTGTGGGCATAACGCTGGCGGAAATCGATGCGCCCATTGTGAAAACGGAACATCGAAATCATGCCGTCGCCGTTGAAAAACTGATCATCGGCGAATTTGGGTGGGAATTGGGGATCGGGATGTACGCGATAAAAAGCACCGTCGAGTTCCTTGGGCACTTCGCCCTCGATTTCCAGATCGGCGATGTCACCCTGTAGCCGGATCAGGCGCAGCACCGACGAAAAGCCGGGGTGTTGTGGGAAGTGTGCCATGGGTGTCCTCTCTCGCATTATTATAACATTTGTTATGATAATGCAGATGGATCCGGCGCCGGACATTGATTTGGATCAAAGGAAAAGGGCCGGAAAAGCATGTGCTTTCCGGCCCCCTTGTACATTCCCGTGTTCGGCGGATTATTCGCCGAAGGTACGCTGCCACCAGCCACGACGGACCGTTTCGCCAGCGGCGTCGGTTTCGTTGGAAGCGGCTTCTTCCGAAGTTTTGGGGGCGATCTGTGCCACGACTTCGGTTGCCGGGGCTTCTACCACCGGCGTCACGTCGGCCACATCCGCCTTTTTACGGCGGGTGCGCTTCGGCTTTGCTGCTGCCGCATCGGCGGGCGCTGCTTCTGCAACGATTGCCTCTGCAACCGGTGCCTCCACGGCATCTGCCTTCTTGCGGCGAGAGCGCTTGGGCTTGGCCGGCGCTTC
>CAIOKP010000386.1 GCA_903858875.1 uncultured Sphingomonadales bacterium | reverse complement strand
GTCTTCACCGATCAGTTTCTTGGCTTCATCGGCCTTCAACGCTTCCATGCCGTCACGACGAACGTTGCGGATGGCGATGCGCGATGCCTCGGCATATTTGCTGGCGAGCTTGGCCAGTTCCTTGCGGCGGTCCTCGGTCAGATCGGGGATCGGCAAGCGCAACGTATTGCCATCGTTGATCGGGTTGAGGCCGAGGCCTGCCGAACGGATCGCCTTTTCAACCGGGCCGACGCTCGACTTGTCCCAGACCTGCACCGACAACATGCGCGGCTCGGGTGCGGATACCGTCGCCACCTGGTTCAACGGCATGTGGCTGCCATAAATCTCGACCATCACCGGATCGAGCAAAGCGGTGTTCGCACGGCCCGTGCGCAGACCCGAAAGATCGCCCTTCAACGCTTCGACAGCGCCCTTCATCCGGCGCTCAAGATCGGCCTTATCGTACTTTGCTGCTGCCATGGTCGCAAATCCTCTTCGTAATTAGCGGACGATCGTCTGGACGCCCTGACCCGCAAGAACGGCGGCCAGATTGCCTCGCTCACGGATCGAAAAGACGACGATCGGGATCTTGTTATCGCGGCACAACGCCACGGCCGAGGCGTCCATCACCTTCAAATTACCGGCCAGCACGGTGTCGTAATCGACGGTGTCATAGCGGACCGCGTTGGGGTCCTGCTTGGGGTCGGCGTTATACACGCCATCGACGCTCGTGCCTTTAAGCAAGGCATCGCACCGCATTTCCGCGGCGCGCAGCGCAGCGCCAGAATCGGTGGTGAAATAGGGCGCGCCCACACCAGCGGCAAAAATCACAACCCGCCCCTTTTCCAAATGGCGTTCGGCGCGGCGCCGGATGACCGGCTCGCACACCTTGTCCATCTCGATCGCGGATTGCACACGGGTCGGCACGCCAATCTGCTCGAGCGCATTTTGCATCGCCAGCGCGTTCATTACCGTCGCCAACATGCCCATATAATCGGCCTGCGCCCGGTCCATGCCCTTTGCAGCGCCCGCCATGCCGCGAAAAATATTGCCGCCACCGATGACCAGACAGATTTCCAGCCCGCCATCCTTGGCCGCCTTCACTTCCTTGGCCAGTTCGGCGACAAAGCTCGGGTCGATTCCGTACTGCTGGTCGCCCATCAACACCTCGCCCGACAGCTTGAGCAGAACGCGCTTGAGTTTCGGCAGGGTCATAGGGCCTTTTCACAATATCTGGTTGATGCCGAGGCCCGAAGCAGGCCTGCAAGCGTGCGCCCTTATAGCCACGCTTTGCCCCATGCCAAGGGCAGTCTGGGCAAAAATCCTTGCGCAGGTTCGGGCTGGATTAACGCATGCGAAAATTGCACAGCCGCAAAAACAAACGCGCCGCCAGCCCAAAGGCCAGCGGCGCACGAATGTTCATCAGGCCAAGGCCCGAGAGATTACTTCAGGCCAGCGGCCGCCGCGACTTCCGCCGCGAAATCGGTCTCGACCTTTTCGATGCCTTCGCCCAGCTGGAAGCGGACATAGTCGACCAGCTTGATCGAAGCGCCAGCGGCCTTGGCGGCAGCGGCAACGACCTGTTCGACCGGCGTCTTGTTGTCCATCACGAACAGCTGCGACAGCAGAGCGTTTTCCTTGGCATACTTGGCCACGGCGCCATCAACCATCTTGGCCTGAACTTCGGCGGGCTTGCCCGATTCAGCGGCCTTTTCCTCGGCAATCTTACGCTCGCGAGCGATCAGATCGGCGTCGAGATCATCAGCCGACAGCGCCAGCGGGAACGCAGCCGCGATGTGCATACCAATCTGCTTGCCCAGTGCCTCAAGCACGTCAACCGCAGCATCGCCCTCGAGCGCGACCAGCACGCCGATCTTGCCGAGATTCGGCGCAGCGGCATTATGCGTGTAGGCCACAACCAAACCCTGCGACACCGACACGGCCTTGATGCGGCGCAACTGCTGGTTTTCGCCAATGGTCGCGACGTTGTTGGTCAATTTTTCGCTCACCGTGCCGCCATCGGGATAGGCCGCAGCCTTGAGCGCTTCCACATCGGTCGTGCCAGTGGCCAGCGCCACTTCGGTCGTCTTGCGGACGAAATCCTGGAACTGGTCGTTCTTGGCAACGAAGTCGGTTTCGGAATTCACCTCGACAGCGACGCCCTTGGTACCAGCGACAGCAACGCCAACCAGACCTTCAGCCGCCGTACGGCTGGACTTCTTGGCGGCAGCGGCCAGGCCCTTCGAACGCAGCGCATCAACGGCGGCTTCAAAATCGCCACCGGTTTCGTCCAGTGCCTTCTTGCAATCCATCATGCCGGCGCCAGTGCGCTCGCGCAGGTTCTTCACGTCGGCGGCAGTGTAAGCCATGTCCGAAAATCCTCTTGAAACGGTGTAGGTTTCTGATGTGCCTCGCGCCGGGCCATTGGACCCGGCGCGCTGCATTTTTGTGACGGCGGGCGGATCACCGCACCGCCGAAAAGGCTCAGGCCTCGGCGGCCACTTCGACAGCCTGCTCTACCATCGGCTCGGCCATGGCACCGATGTCGGCGCCCGAACGGACGACGGCTTCGCGGTTACCCTTGGTCGCGGCGGTGGCGACAGCTTCGCAATACAGGCGGATGGCGCGGCTGGCGTCATCGTTGGCCGGGATCGGGAACGAAATGCCGTCGGGCGACACGTTCGAATCGAGGATCGCCACAACCGGGATGCCCAGCACGTTGGCTTCCTTGATGGCCAGCTCTTCCTTGTTGGCGTCGATCACGAACATCACGTCAGGAATGCCGCCCAGATCGCGGATACCGCCGAGCGACAGTTCCAGCTTGTCCCGCTCGCGCGTCAGCTGAAGAACTTCCTTCTTGGTGAGGCCAGCGGTATCACCCGACAGCTTCTCTTCCAGCGTCTTCATGCGCTTGATCGACTGGCTGATCGTCTTCCAGTTGGTGAGCATGCCGCCCAGCCAGCGGTGGTTGACGAAGTGCTGACCGCAGCTGCGCGCGGCTTCTGCGACCGGGTCCTGTGCCTGACGCTTGGTGCCGACGAACAACACCTTGCCACCCGACTGAACGCTGGCCGAAATGAAGTCGAGCGCGCGCGCCATCAAAGGCACGGTCTGCGACAGGTCAAGAATGTGGATGCCGTTGCGCGCGCCGAAAATGTACGGCTTCATGCGCGGGTTCCAACGGTGGGTCTGGTGACCAAAGTGTGCGCCAGCTTCGATCAGCTGCTGCATGGTAACGACGGGAGCCGCCATAAATAATCCTTTTCCGGTTGATGCCTCTGGGACGCTGGAACCGTGCGGATCAGCCCGCTGCGGCACCGGTGTTGGCGCATCCCATGTGGAATTATCCCAAGGCCATCGGGCGAACATCGCCTGACAATCCTTCGGATGCGCGCCCCCTAGCGAGGTTCGGACAAAAAATCCAGCGGGAATTTATCGTAGCCGCCGCGCTAGGGAGAGCATTTTGTTCTTGACGGATTGGAACAAAAGTAGAACAATGCAGCAACTCAGTAGATCCATATAGGATCGACTAGCGGTCTCGATTGTTATCCACATGTTGTACACAGGCCAACAAGCCAGACAAGCCCAAGGATCACGTTGCGATGCTCACTACTCTGATTGATATTGCCATCGGGCTCACCGCCAGCACAGTTATCGCCTCGCTGGCGCACAGCGCCCGTGCGTTCCTGCCGGCCTTTCGCCGGCTACACGCAGAAGTATTGGCGCTGGAAACTGCGGCACAGGTGCGCATTTCGCTGCGCGATACCGGGGCTGCACCTGTCGGCGCGCTGATCTACCACCCCGAATTTGGAACTGGTGAGATCAGAGCGAGGCCGGCGAGCCTTCCGCTTCAGCCCGGCCTGCGCGTTGCCGCTTGACGCGGGCATAGCTGAACATCCCATAAGGGATCATCAACAAGTATAGAACACAGATGCCGACCAGCGTCAGCCAAGGTTCGCTGAGCAGCGCCGCAAACGTAATGCCAAACAGTGCGATCAGCTCAAGTCGCACTGACCGGCGCGGACGCAGTGATTTCCAGCTAAGCGTTGCCACGCTGGAAATCAGCAGGAACGCGATCACGAACAGCCAGACGCCAACCACTTCGGGCTGACGAAAAAAAGCATTCCCGCCATTCGAACCGCCTGTCGCGATCCAAAGATAGAGCGGCAGAAAGGCCAAACCTGCCCCAACCGGCGCAGGAACGCCAGTCAGAAAGCCCGCCTGTTTACGCGGCTCATCCGGCAGATCGATTAACGCGTTGAAACGCGCCAGACGCAAGGTCATGCAAATCGCAAACGCCAGCGCCGCAAACCAACCCAGCCGGGGCACCTGTTGTAAAGACCACAGGAACAGGATGAGCGCGGGGGCGACACCAAACGAAATCGAATCGGATAGACTGTCGAGTTCTGCGCCAAATCGCGATTGCGCTTTTAGCAGACGGGCGATCCGGCCATCGATGCCGTCGAGCATCCCGGCAAGAATCACCGCGATTACCGATTTTTCCCACTCACCACCAATCGCAAAGCGAATACCGGTCAGGCCACAGCATAGTGCCGCCGAGGTAATCGCGTTCGGGATCAGCGCACGCAACGTCAGCCCACCGGGCAACTTGCGCGAACGAGGCCAACCGGCACGGTCTTTCACTGGCAGACACCCTCGATCAATGGCGCCTGCCCAATTTCGGCCAGAACGGTTTCGCCAGCAATCGTCTTCTGCCCCAACAACACCAACGGTTCGGTGCCTTCGGGCAGGTAAACGTCCACCCGGCTGCCAAAGCGGATCAGACCAACACGCTGGCCCGCGCCGATGATGTCGCCCGGTTTCACGAAGGGCACGATGCGGCGTGCCACCAGCCCTGCAATCTGGGTAATCCCGATCATCAGGCCATTGCCACGATCAATCAGAATGTGCTGACGCTCATTCTCATCGCTCGCCTTGTCGAGGTCGGCATTCATGAACTTGCCCGGAATGTAGACGACCCGCGCCACGGTCCCGGCAATCGGTGCACGATTGATGTGCACATCAAACACGCTCATGAAAATCGACACGCGGGTCACAGGCGCATCGCTGAGACCTGGCGTGCCGCTGCCGTCATCCATCGACATTTCGCGCGGCGGCGCGACCTTTTGGATCAGCGTGATCAGCCCATCGGCGGGCGCAACGATCAAACGATCGCCGCGCGGCGTTACGCGCAACGGGTCGCGGAAGAAGGCGCAAATGCAAAACACCAGCAAGCCGAGCGGCCAAGCCAGCAATCCCCACCCCATTATCGCGGTGGCGACGCAGGCTAGGCCTGCGACCGCGGCAAACTTGCGCGCTTCGGGATGTACGGCAGGCCAGTGCCAACCGGCACTCCCACGGCCTTGATTATCGAGGATCTCACCCGGCATGATCATATCTCTAGGCGTTGGAATGAATGGTCACAAGCGGCACGTCACGAAGCTTTACCCCGTATGGAGGGGAAAGGCACCCCTCACCAGAGGGTCGCTTGCCCCCGAAGGGAAAACCGGTCGCAATCGGGGGAAGACGATGGTGGACAGGGCTAGATTCGAACTAGCGTACGCTCTCGCGGGCAGATTTACAGTCTGCTGCCATTAACCACTCGGCCACCTGTCCACACCGTCTGCCAGTGTCGGGGGCGAACCCCCTGTGTGGCCCCACAAGTGGAGCCGCGCTGCCGAGGAGCGGGCCAATGCCGAACTGCCACTTGCCTGTCAATGGGGTGCAGGGCATTAGGCCGAGGAAATTATCAATTCCGAACAAAAAAGTGAAAGGACAGGCCATGGCTAGAAACAGCGGCCGCGATGACGAAAACGGCAGAGCCACGGGCGATCAGAAGCCCGCACGGGCTCTGCGCGGGCGCGCGGGGCGCATGAAGGGCGGACGCGGGTCGGGGGCAAGCAACAAGGGGCCAGTGCGCCTGTGGGGCCGCCACGCGGTCGAGGCCGCACTGAAAAACCCGAATCGCCTGCATCGGAAATTGTCGGCCACGCGCGAGGCCATCGCTGGCCTTGATGGCGAATTGCCCGAAACGTTCACCATCGAATATGCGCAGGCCGTCGATCTGGGGCGCTTGGTCGCCAAGGATGCGCCGCACCAGGGCCTCGTGCTCGAATGTGAACCGCTCGACGATCTTTATATCGACGATGTGCTGGATGGCGACCCAACCCGCCCGCTGGTGATTCTTGATTCGGTCACCGATCCGCATAACGTCGGCGCGATCTTGCGATCAGCAGCCGCGTTCAACGCCCGCGCAATCATCACGCAGGACCGCCATGCACCGCCCGAATCGGGTGTCGTGGCGAAATCGGCATCCGGCGCGCTGGAAATCGTGCCCTGGGTACGAGTGGTGAACCTCGCCCGCGCGCTCGAGGAAATTGCCGAGGCGGGATATTGGCGCATCGGTATGGCCGGTGAAGTCGAATTGACGCTGGCTGAAGCGCTACCAGCCGGCCCCGTCGCGCTGGTATTCGGCGCGGAAGGCGAAGGCTTGCGGCAAAACATTGCCCAGCACTGCGACGCGCTGGCCCGGTTACCGATCAGCGAGGCAATGGAAAGCCTCAACGTATCGAATGCCGCCGCCATTGCGCTGTATGCCGTGGCGACCCGCGGGGATTAATATCACGGCGCGCGATCATCCCCGCGCGCCCTGCCCGCAAATAAAAACGCCGCGCGAGCTTTGGCTCTGCGCGGCGATTTTATTTTACCAATAAGTCGCGAGGCAGTGCGACTCAGGGGGCAAGCGGGGTTAGTTCACCGCGTCCTTCAGGCCCTTGCCAGCCTTGAACTTGGGCTGCGACGACGCCTTAATCGGCATAGGCTCACCCGTACGCGGGTTGCGCCCGGTGGACGCCTTGCGCTTGGCAACCGAAAAGGTGCCAAAACCGACCAAACGAACTTCATCCCCACTCTTCAATGCGCCAGTAATAGCTTCGAATACGCCTTCGACCGCCTTGGTGGCATCGCTACGCGTCAGGCCGCTGGCCTCGGCAACGGCGCCGATCAGTTCGTTCTTGTTCATTAGGGTCCCCCGGGGATGTCGTTAAAACAGTAAAAAGGTGAATTGCCTCTAAAAGAGGCCGGAATGGAGCGATTTTTCTCGGTGCTGTCAAAGGCAAATGCACAGTAACACTCGCATTTAACCTCAATTTATAGGCCATTTTACCTATAATGGCCGGCAACAGCCACGCCGAGGGCACCAAAACGCCATTGCCGCGACCCGGCCAATCCCGAGTCGCGGCAATGCAGCGTCAATCAATGTGCAGTTGCAGCAGAACCTTGCGACGCCAGACCGCCTTGCACAGCGCCCGGTTGGCTCGCCAAATCATCCGCCTCAGTCCATTCGATCGCTTCGGGCGGCCGGGTCAACGCACGTGCCAGAGCGTCATCAACGTGGGCCACCGGCACGATCTCCAAACCGCGGAGAATATTGCCAGGAATCTCGGCCAGATCCTTCTCGTTTTCTTGCGGGATCAGCACCGTCTTTATGCCCCCGCGCAACGCGGCGAGCAGCTTTTCCTTCAAACCGCCAATCGCCAGCACCCGCCCACGCAACGTGACCTCGCCCGTCATCGCCACATCGGCGCGCACCGGAATACCGGTCAACGTCGAGACCATGGCGGTCACCATACCCACGCCCGCCGACGGCCCATCCTTGGGCACCGCGCCTTCGGGCAAGTGGATGTGCAGATCCTTGCGGTTAAAGATCGACGGATTGATGCCATAGGCCGGCGCGCGCGACTTCACAAAACTGAACGCCATCTGGACGCTCTCGCTCATCACTTCGCCCAGCTTGCCCGTGGTCTTGACCGCGCCCTTGCCGGGTACGGTCACGCTTTCGATAGTCAGCAATTCGCCGCCCACCTCGGTCCACGCAAGGCCCGTCACCGCGCCAATCTGGTTTTCATCATCCGACATGCCGTGGTGATATTTGCGCACACCGGCATATTCGGCGAGGTTTTCCGCGGTGATTGTGACGCCAGCCACCTCGCCCTCAAGGATCTTGCGCAAGCTCTTGCGCGCCAGCCGCGCAATTTCGCGCTCCAGCGTACGGACGCCGGCTTCGCGCGTGTAATACCGGATCAGGTCGCGCAATCCGTCCTGCGTCAGGGTGAATTCCCCCTTCTTCAGCCCATGCGCCTGCACCTGCTTGTCGACCAGATGCCGCTCGGCGATCTCGACCTTCTCATCCTCGGTATAGCCTTCGAGGCGGATGATCTCCATCCGGTCGAGCAGCGGCTGCGGCAGGTTGAGGCTATTGGCGGTGCAGACGAACATGATGTCCGACAGGTCGATATCCAGCTCCAGATAATGGTCCTGGAACTTGGCGTTCTGTTCCGGGTCCAGCACTTCGAGTAGCGCCGAGGCCGGATCGCCGCGGAAATCCTGACCCAGCTTGTCGATCTCATCGAGCAGGAACAAAGGATTGCTGGTCCCCGCCTTTTTCAGGTTCGATACGATCTTGCCCGGCATTGATCCGATATAGGTCCGGCGATGGCCACGGATTTCGGCCTCATCACGCACCCCGCCCAGCGATTGCCGAATGAACTCGCGCCCGCACGCCTTGGCGATTGACTTGCCGAGCGAGGTCTTGCCAACGCCCGGCGGCCCGACGAGGCACAGGATCGGCCCCTTCAATTTATTGGTGCGCGTCTGTACGGCCAGATATTCAATGATCCGGTCCTTGACCTTATCTAGCGCATAATGGTCGGCATCCAGAACCGCTTGCGCTGCCCCGATATCCTTCTTCAACTTCGACTTCTTGCCCCACGGCAGGCCAAGCAGCACGTCGAGATAATTGCGCACCACCGTCGCCTCGGCGCTCATCGGTTGCATGGTGCGCAGCTTCTTGACTTCGGCCTCAGCCTTGGCGCGCGCTT
>CAIOKP010000385.1 GCA_903858875.1 uncultured Sphingomonadales bacterium | reverse complement strand
CGCAATTTCGCGGTTGCACCCGCCAGAAATTGCGCGGGCGTGTGGATCACGTGGCTAAAACTGACCCAGGACGGCAGCAATGGGTCGGTGGGCATGTCGAATTCCATGTCGGCGAACCGCAGCCCGTGGTCGGGATGGTCTTCATAGAATTCCTCCTGCGCGTGCGCGGTGGTCACGCCAAACAACGCAATGATGCCAAACGCGGCGGCTGCAATGGAACGATGGGTCATGGGAACAAATCCTTTCCCCATTCTGATGCGAAGAATCAGGCTTTATCATCAAGTGAAATGGCTTTTAAATTGATCATTAATATGAAATCGATTTCACTTGACATGAATATTGGTGAATTTTCGAAAGTGAAATTTAATTCACAATAACGCGACGCGATTACACGGCATTTTGAAATATATCGGTCATGGAGCGGTCATAACCAGCGCCGTCCAATCCACGTTCCATGAGGGAATCACTGTGAAATATTTGAATCGCCACACCCGCCGCGCGGCTGCACTGGTGGGTACCGCTTTGTGCCTTGGTTTCGCAGCCAGTGCGTTCGCGCAAAGCGCTGCGCCGGTCGCTGACGACAGCCTGACGTTCCATGGTATCACCCTGTCGGGCAATGTCGATATCGGCGTGCAGTATGATAACCATGGCGCACCCGAAAGCGACTACCATCCCGCCGGGACCAACCCGCTGGTTGCCAAACAGAACAATGGCTCGATCACGGCGATCATTCCCAGTGGCCTTGGTCAGTCAAAGATCACGCTTGCTGGCAAAGAGGCCATCAACGACGAATTCTCGGGCGTATTCAAACTTGAAACGTTCTTCAATCCGCAGGCAGGGACGATCAGCGACGCGCTGAAATCACTGACAATCAACAACGGCGTCGGGCTCGCCTCGCAAACGATGTCGGCCGATTCGAGTATTGCCGGCCAGTTCTTCGGGGGCGCCGCCTATGCCGGCATCAGCTCGAAGCATTATGGCACGATCACGTTTGGCCGTCAGACCAGTCTGGTTGCAGACGGCATCGGGGCCTACGATCCGATGGCTGCCTCGCAGGCATTCTCGGTGATTGGCATGTCCGGCACTTATGCAGGCGGCGGCGATACGGAAGACCGTCGATTTGATCAATCGATCAAGTATATGTTCCAGATCAAGCATTTCCGTGCTGCGGCGCTTTACAAGATCGCACAGCTCGGCGGTGAAGCGCATTCGGCCGTATCGTTTCAGGCCGGCGCCAGCGCTGCCAATGCAACGATCGATCTGTTTTACCAATCGTCGAAGGGCGCGGTTTCGGCCTCGTCGCTGAGCGCGGCACAAGTCACCGCGCTCGGCGCCACGTGCCCGGGCTGCACCCTGAGCAAAACCCTGGCGGGGACCATCTCTGATAACGAGACGTATGCGATCATGGGGTCTTACAAGATCGCGTCGGTCAAGCTGCTTGGCGCCTATGAAAACGTCGAATACAAGAACCCGAACAGCCCTTTGGCGGGCGCTCCTGGTACCGCATACAACGACATTGGCGGATATACGATCCCCTATGCGTTGCTGAACCAGACCGCCTATACCAACCCGAAAAAGCTCGATGTATTCTGGGCGGGTGCCCAGGTGGCGGTCACGCCCAAGTTGTCGATCTGGCTTGCCTACTACAACGTTCACCAGAACAGCTATGCCACCGGCGCCAATGCCGGATGCACGACCGCAGTCAGCAGCGGCTGCAGCGGAGACCTGCAGGCATTCTCGGCCGCGGCAATCTACAGCTTCAACAAGCATTTCGACATCTACACCGGCTTCATGGCCAGCAATGTAACCAACGGGTTTTCAAGCGGCTATCTGTTTACCAAT
>CAIOKP010000384.1 GCA_903858875.1 uncultured Sphingomonadales bacterium | reverse complement strand
GGCGGCGTCCCAATTTTCGGGATGAAAGGCGCTGGTCTGGGTCATGATCTCTGACATCGTTTTTGAAAAATTGGCTTAATTGGCGCCGCTCAGTTGCGTGATGACCGAGCGGACGGCGGTTTCATTGCGCTTCACCTTGACCTCGACACGGATGGCGCGGCGCAGGGCGTCGGCTTGTTCCTTGCCGGACAATTTGCCCAATTCGCCGCCGACTTGCGCGATCAAGGGATCGTTGGCGGCCAAGGTGCCGGGCGTGACCTGCTTTAGCTGCACCACGAACCAACCGCGATTGCCGGGGGCCGGCAACAGCTTCGTCGTGTTTTGCGCCATGCCGAACATCAGCGCGAGCGGTGCGGGGATACGACCGCCTTGCGCCGCGATCTGTTCGCGGCCCATCGATACCGGCTGCACCGGAGGCAGGGCGACGCCCAAACCGCTGATCGTGGGAGCAAGGTCTGCGCCCTTCTTGGCGGCGGCCAGCACCTTCAACGCAGCGGCTTTGGCAGCGCCCGCGCCTTTGGCCAAAGCGACATCGGCGGCGACTTGCGGCCGGATTTGATCCAGCGGGGCAGGGGCTGCGGCATCAATCCGCGCCACATCAAAGATCACAAAGCTCTTTCCCGCCACCAGTTCGGTGATCTGTGGCTGCTTCTCGCGCTCCATCGAGAACGCCGCCTTGATAACAGTGGTCAGATCCTTTGGTGCTGTCTCGCCGGCCTTGCCAAATACCTGCCCATCGGCGGTGATCGCGCCTGTATCGGTCAGAGTGATGCCCAGATCTTTGGCGGCATCGGACAAGGCGCCGCCCTTGCCGAACTGTTCATCAATCTTGCCAGTCAGGGCGGCCAAGGCGGCCTTGCGCTTTTCGCTTATCAGCGCGGCGGCGATTTGACCCTTGGCTTGTTCCAGCGAACGGGCCGCTTTCGCATCGATAGCGTCAACGCGCACCAGCGCCCAGCCAAGCGACCCCTTGGCCGGTGCCGCCAGCGTCCCCTTGGCCGCGGCAAAGGCGGCGTCGGCCACAGCGGCGCTGCTTTGCGTTGCCAAGGCATCATGTGTGATCGGGCCAAGGACGGCGACCGACAGGCCGCGCGCCTTGGCGGCAGCCTCCAGCGAGGTGCCCTTGGCGACGGCGGCGGCAATATCCTTGGCGACGCTTTCGCTCATTACGATCAATTGCGACACGCGGCGCTGCTCGGACGCGGCATATTGCGCCTTGGTCGACGCATAGCGCGCCGCGATTTCGGCATCGGTGGGGGCAACACCCGCCTTCACGACGCTTTCGTCAAACCGGGCGTAACGAATCACCCGGCGTTCGGGCAGGCCATAGGCCGCCAGATGCGTGCCATACCAAGCGGCGATTTCGGCAGGCGTTGCAGCCGCCTTTGGCGCGAAAGCAGCGGATGGCAGCAGCGCAATCGATCCGATGCGATGCTCCTTCAACAATGCGGCATATTGCGTCACCAGGCCCTGCGGCACGGTTGCGCCGGCAATGGTCGGGGCCAGCAATTGTCGGGCGATCAGGCCCTTGCCAATGTCATCGCGCACGTCGCTATCGCTCAACTGACGCTGGGCGAGAAGTTGGTGATAGGCCGTCTCATCGAATTTGCCGCCAGCGCCCTGAAACGCAGGAATCTTGGCCAATTCGCTATCGACCAGCCGCTTTCCGGCGATGACACCAGTCTGTGCGCCAAATGCGGCCATCGCCTCGCGGTCGATCATTTGGTCCAGCACCTGACCGACGCCGCCTTGGGCGACGAAGCTTTTCATGGTCAGCGTTGGGTCCTGTTGGCGCGCCATTTCGAGCGCCTGTTGCGATTGCTTCGTCAATTGGGCGGTGCCGACCTTGGTCGACCCGATGGTCGCAACCCGGTCACCCCCGGTGATCCCACCGGAATTGTTCATATTGGCGACGTCGCCTGCGGCAAACGCCAAGGCGATCAACCCAACCAGCGCCAGCGCCGAAAACACGCCAATCGAGGAGTGAAAGAATTTGCGGAACAATTGAAGCATCAACGAAACCCTGCCCAAGCCCGGCGCGATGGCAATCAGCCGGATAATGACGCCGGGCTTTAGGCGGCATTGTTAAATCCCGCAATGGGGCCATAATGGCAAACGCAACTCGTGAGAAAAAGCTGGCGCCGGCTCTGCTATCTGGGGGCGGCGAAACAATTTGCTGCTTCAGGCTACGAGAGAGGCCGGTTTTCCCGTCCAGAATCGGCCTAGTGCGGTTCAGCCTTTTGACAAGTTGCCCCTCGCTCGCCTAGTCGGCCCGTCAGATGGGGGCAGGACTGCCAGAGTCGGCCGTTCTGTCCCGCCCCATGGATACTTTCAATTTAAGGACGATCTGATGTCTTTACGGCCCTATATCGTCGGCAACTGGAAGATGAACGGCCTGCGCTCCACGATGGCGGATGCGCGCGCGATCGACCGTGCCGCTGCCCGCTATCCGGCGGTCGATGTCGGTCTGGCCCCGCCATTCACGCTCGTTCACGCCATGGCCGAGGCCGCGCAGGATAGCGCGGTTGGCGGTCAGGATTGCCATGCCAAGCCGAACGGAGCCTTCACAGGTGATGTGTCCGCACCGATGTTGCTGGATGCCGGGGCCGGATTCGTGATTGTCGGTCACAGCGAACGGCGCGCGATCCATGCCGAGGATGACGCCGCCGTGCGCGCGAAGGCCGAGGCGGCACTGGTAGCAGGTCTGTCAGTGATCGTGTGTGTCGGTGAAACCGAGGCAGAGCGTGATGCCGGCAAGGCCGAAGCCATCGTCGCCGGCCAATTGCACGGCTCGGTACCACAAGGCGAAGGGGCGGCGGATCGGCTGTCGGTCGCTTATGAGCCGGTCTGGGCCATCGGTACGGGGCGGGTGCCGTCGGTCGATGATGTGGGGGCGATGCACCGCTCGATCCGGGCTGATCTGGTCAAGCTGTATGGCGCGGCGGGCAAGGGCGTACGGATCCTGTATGGCGGTTCGGTCAATGCCGGCAATGCCAGCGAATTGTTGGCTGCCGACGAGGTTGGTGGGGCCCTGGTGGGCGGCGCCAGCCTGACCGCCGAAAATTTTGCGCCGATCATCCATGCCGCCGCGATGTTGGTCGAAGGCTGAACTTTTCAGGCGCGCGCGAAAGGTTAGAGTGCCGCCTGCAGAACAGCCGCGGGGGCGCTTTGCCTGTTCGCCCCTTGCAACTGTTCGCGCGCGCGCTTAAGTGCCCGGCTTGCTTCCCAGTATCGCGTTCACCGTACAGCTCGTCGAAAGTCTGACCCATGTTCATTTTTCTTCTCGTCCTTCAGGCTCTGATTGGCATGGCGCTGGTCGGCGTGATCCTGATTCAGAAGTCAGAAGGCGGCGGATTGGGCGTGGGCGGCAGCCCGACCGGCTTTATGTCGGCCCGCGGCGCGGCGGATTTTCTGACCCGCGCGACGGCAGTGCTGGCGACGGCGTTTGTTGGTCTGTCGATTGTGCTGGCCGCAATGGCGGTCAAGGCGTCGACGAATCAGACGATCGACACCACGCTTAATCGTACGGTTGCCCCCGTTGGCCCGGCCGATCCTTTGTCGCATGCAGCGCAATCGAGCGCGGCGGCACCGGCCCCTGCGGTTCCCACCGGGCCTGCCGATCCGCTTTCGGGCGCGACCAAGAAGTAATTACGGCTTTTCGGGCTACCTTCGCCCTCGTCGCGTGGCGGCGGGGGTGATGGGTTTTGAGTGGGTGGACAGGATCAATCCGCACCCCTTGGAAATGGTCTGTGGATTGCCGCTCGTTTGGCGCGCCTGCGCGCTTGGTTTGACAATATTATAAGCGTAAGGCGTAAATCCCATGACGCGGTACATTTTTATCACCGGCGGCGTGGTTTCCTCGCTCGGCAAAGGTCTCATGGCAGCGAGCCTCGCGGCTCTGTTGCAGGCGCGCGGGTACAAGGTCCGCATCCGCAAATTTGACCCCTATCTCAACGTCGATCCAGGCACGATGAGCCCGTATCAGCATGGTGAGGTGTTCGTGACCGACGACGGGGCCGAGACCGACCTTGATCTTGGCCATTACGAACGCTTTACCGGCGTGTCAGCGAAAAAGTCGGACAACATCACCTCTGGCCGGATTTACCAGACGATCATCGCCAAGGAACGGCGCGGCGATTATCTGGGCGCAACGGTGCAGGTGATCCCGCATGTCACCGATGCCATCAAGGAGTTTGCCCAGGACGCGGTCGAGGATCTCGACTTCGTGCTATGCGAGATTGGCGGCACGGTTGGCGATATTGAAGGCTTGCCCTTCATCGAGGCGATCCGCCAGTTGCGGAACGAGTTGGGCCGCGAGGCGACCTGTTTTGCCCATGTGACGCTGGTGCCGTATATCGCGGCGGCGGGCGAATTGAAGACCAAGCCGACCCAGCATTCCGTGCGCGAATTGACCGGCTTTGGCATTCAGCCCGACATTCTGCTGTGCCGTTGCGAACAGGAATTGCCCGAGAACGAGCGTGCCAAGATCGCGCTGTTCTGCAACGTGCGCAAGGAAGCCGTGATCCCGGCGCTCGACGCACCCAATATTTACGCCGTGCCTTTGCAGTACCATGCCGAAGGGCTGGACAACGAAGTGCTGCGCCATTTTGGCCTGACCGCGCCAGAGCCGGACTTGGCCCGGTGGAACAAGATCACCACCCTGTACCAGAACCCCGAGGGCGAGGTGACGATTGGTGTGGTCGGCAAATATGTCGTGTTGCAAGACGCTTACAAGAGCCTGAACGAGGCGCTGGTGCATGGCGGCCTGGCCAACAAGGTCAAGGTCAACATCAAGTGGCTCGACGCCGAGATTTTTGAAAAAGACGATGGTGAGACGGCCGCGCTGCTAGAACCGCTGCACGGCATTTTGGTACCCGGCGGCTTTGGTGAACGCGGGACTGAGGGCAAGATTGCCGCGGTACGTTTTGCGCGCGAACGCAAAGTGCCCTTTTTCGGCATCTGCCTCGGCATGCAAATGGCCTGTATCGAAGGCGCGCGGAACACGGCGGGAATTGCGGGCGCCTCCTCGACCGAATTTGGTCCGACTGACGAACCCGTTGTCGGCATCATCACCGAATGGATGAGCGAAGACGGCATCCAGCAGCGTAGTGCCAGTTCCGATATGGGCGGCACGATGCGGCTGGGCGCCTATGAGGCAACGCTGGCGGGTAATAGCCATGTCGCCGGCATCTATGGCGCGACGACGGTTTTCGAACGTCATCGCCACCGCTACGAAGTGAACTCCCACTATCGCGAGGCGTTGGAGGCAGGCGGGATGGTGTTTTCCGGCATGTCGCCCGACGGCCTGCTGCCCGAGATTATCGAGCGGCCGGATCACCCGTGGTTCGTGGGCGTGCAATTCCACCCCGAGTTGAAGAGCCGCCCGTTTGAGCCGCATCCACTGTTCGCCGGGTTTATCGGCGCGGCTTTGCGTCAGGCTCGGTTGGTTTAAGGCTTGAAGGGGGGAGCAGGGGCATTGCCGCTGCGCCAATCCTGCGCTTGATATATAGAGGTGGAGCGCATTGGCTCCACCTCACATTCTAATTACGCAGCCGCACTTTTTTCGCCGCCTTCGATCACGGTCATTGGCTGCGGCGTACCGCCAATCGCGATCTTACGGGGTTTCATCGCCTCGGGCACCTCGCGAACGAGGTCGATGATCAGCAGGCCATCCTCTAGGTCGGCCGCCTCTACCCGGACAAAATCGGCAAGTTCAAAGCGGCGCTCAAAGCCCCGCTGGGCGATGCCGACATGCAGGAATTCACCCTGCGCGGCGTTTTCGTCGCCCTTCCGGCCCTGGATGATCAACATGTTTTGTTGCGCGGTGATGTCGATATCTCCGGACTTGAACCCGGCGACGGCCAGCGTGACGCGGAACGAATCCTCGCCGCGGCGTTCGATATTGAACGGGGGGTAATTATCGCTCGCCCCGGCACGGGTGGCGTTTTCCAACAGGTCGAACAATCGGTCAAAGCCAACGGTATTGCGGCGATAAGGGGTGAAATCGAAACGGTTCATAACAAAAATCCTCTTTGCTTGAGCAATTTTCGGTTCAATCGAGGCCCGGATATGGCGCCTCGCTCGGCATATCATGCCCTTCAGTGGCCCATGACACGCCTCTTGAGATATGGTAGCCGGACGGCATTTCAAGACCTGTCCCGGCAAGGAAATACGCTCGCGCATTTTCCCCGCGACCAACCGTAAGGACCATCGATGCCCGCACCCAAGGTCGACATCTACACCCAATGGGGTTGCCCCTTTTGCACCCGCGCCAAGGCGTTGCTGGATGCCAAGGGCGTCACCTATACCGAGATCGACGTGACGATGGACACCGCAAAGCGCGCCGAAATGGCTGTGCGTAAGCCCGGCGCCCGTACGGTGCCGCAGATTTTTGCCGGTGATATTGCGCTTGGGGGATGCGACGATATTCACGCACTGGATGCACAAGGCAGGCTCGACGCGGTGTTGGGCCTTTAACATGCCGCAAGTCGCCCTGTTGCAGATGACATCGGGGATTGATCCTGTTGCCAATGCCCGCACGATCACCGACGCGATGGCGGCGGCCAAGGCAGGCGGCGCGGCGATGCTCTTCACGCCGGAGATGTGCGGGTTGATCGATCGGGATCGTGCAAGGGCGGTGCCGCATATCGTGACCGAAGCCGCCAATCCCGTGCTCGCCGCCGTGCGCGATGCGGCGGTGCGGGAAGGAATCTGGGTGGCGCTCGGGTCGCTGGCGATCCGGCGCGAGGACGGCGAGGCGCGCTATGCCAACCGTAGTTTCGTGATCGACGATACAGGTGAAATCCGCGCCCGGTATGACAAGATCCACATGTTCGACGTCGATCTGGCAACGGGCGAAAGCTGGCGCGAGAGCAGCGCCTAT
This sequence comes from uncultured Sphingomonadales bacterium, assembly GCA_903858875.1. Classification (GTDB taxonomy): domain Bacteria; phylum Pseudomonadota; class Alphaproteobacteria; order Sphingomonadales; family Sphingomonadaceae; genus Novosphingobium. The sequence goes on along the minus strand of CAIOKP010000384.1, from coordinate 7,194 downwards.
GCGCCGGGCGATGCAGTGGTGACGGTCGAAACGCCGGTTGGGCGGCTGGGCCTTGCCATTTGCTACGACCTGCGTTTTCCCGCGCTATTCGAGGCGCTGGGCCGGACGAATTGCGATCTGATCGCCATTCCCGCCGCCTTTACCGTGCCGACCGGGGCGGCGCATTGGGATATCCTGCAACGCGCCCGCGCGATTGAGGCCAGCGCCTATGTCGTATCGGCGGCGCAGGTCGGGCATCATCAGGATGGCCGTGCGACCTATGGCCACAGCCTGGTTGTCGACCCGTGGGGCGACGTCATACTCGACATGGGGGGCCAGGTCGCTGGGTTGGGTTTTGCCGAAATCAGCCCGGCGCGGATTGCCGAAGTGCGCCGCCAATTGCCCAGCCTTGCCAATCGGCGCGAAATGCCTAAGTCGGCCGCATGATCGTTTTTGATTTGGAATGTCAGCCATCGCGGCATCGTTTTGAAGGGTGGTTTGCCTCCTCGGACGACTACGCCAGCCAGATGGCGCGCGGGCTTATCACCTGTCCCGAATGCGGTGCGCCGGACGTCGCAAAGGCGCCGATGGCCGCGCATGTAGGGCGAAAGGGCAATCAACAGACCATACCACATCCGGCCTCGGTGCCGCAGCACGCAATGACCGCGCCGCCCACCTTGCCGCCCGAAGCGCAGGCCAAATTGCACGCCGCCTTCGAAGCTATCGCCGCCGTCCAGGCCGAAGCGCTGAAATCCTCGCGTTGGGTTGGCAAGGGTTTTGCCGAGGATGCCCGTGCCATGCACTATGGCGATATCGCGCCCGATCCGATCCACGGTCAGGCCAGCCCCGAAGAAGCCAAGGCCTTGATCGAAGAGGGCGTCGACATCGCCCCGATCCTATTTCCCATAGCGTCCCCCGACGAAGTCAACTGATGCCGATGGTCTGTCGTTGCCATGCCGCGCATGGACCATTAAGAGCCGTCTTGCGTGCACCCGTAGCTCAGCCGGATAGAGCACCAGATTCCTAATCTGGGGGCCGTGGGTTCGAATCCCGCCGGGTGCACCACCCTAACCATTTCCCAACCGCTGCCGTTTGAATATGATGTTCGCCTGAGCTTCAGCGCGTGCAGGAGAATATTGTGCAAATTGCGGTACTTACATTCGATGGTTTCAATGAATTGGACTCCTTCGTCGCCGCCGTAATTCTCAATCGGATGAGCGCTAAGGGCTGGGCTGCGCATATCACTTCCCCAACGCCGCTCGTCACATCGATGAATGGCGTGACGGTCCAGCGCCAAAAGCCGCTCGAATTTGCCCGCGAGGCCGACGCAGTGCTGATCGGGAGCGGGATTCGAACGCGTGAGATCGCAGAGGATACAGCATTGCTGGCACGCATGGCGCTAGATCCCGCCCGGCAACTGATCGGTGCCCAGTGTTCGGGCACGCTGCTGTTGGCGAGATTAGGCCTGATCGGTGACCTGCCAGCCTGTACGGATCTGACAACAAAGCCTTGGGTGATTTCGGCGGGGGTTCGCGTGCTCGACACGCCGTTTGTCGCGCATGGCAATGTGGCGACCGCCGGCGGATGTTTGGCGGCGCAATATCTGGCCGCCTGGATGATTGCCCGACGGGCATCGACGCAGGATGCGGCGGCGGCGATCGAATATGTCGCGCCCGTGGGCCAAAAGGAGGCTTATATTCACCAAGCGTTGGCGGCCGTGGTGCCCTTTTTGCCGGAGAATCGGGCATAGTCCCGTTAACAAGGCCCGCTGCTTCGCACACGTCACCAAGTCTGACATTTTTTGGTGACGAACAGGATTGTTCTCAACGCGCCTTAGTCGGGCGGGCCGCGCTGGCCAGCTAACCCTAGAATGGAATGCGGGCGCCGTCCCATGCGAACAACCCGCCATTGTCGGCAGGCGTCAGGGTGTCAATCACTCGCAACAGGCAGCTTGCGCTATAGTGGGGCGTGAACAGGTGGTCAGGAGCGACACCAGTCTGAAATGGGGCGGATAGGGCCGTGTCCACCGTGCCAGGGTGCAGCGCTACCGCCATCGCCTGCGGGTTGCGCCGCTGTGCCTCGATCGCGAAATTGGCGATCAGCATATTGAGCGCCGCCTTTGAAGCGCGATAACTGTGCCAACCGCCCAATCGGTTGTCGCCAATCGACCCCACCCGCGCGGAAATCGCGGCCAACACACAGCGCCGCGCGCGGGGCAGTAGGGGCAGGAAATGTTTGGCAATCAGCGCCGGACCGATGGTGTTGATCGTAAACACCTGCGCCATCACCGCAGGGTCGATGGCGCGAAAACTTTTTTCCGGCGCCATGCCCGTTGCGGTATCCTGTAGCGCACCGGTGGCGATGATGATCAAGTCCAGCGGACCGGTCGCGGCAATCGCGGCGGCGGCCTTGGCGATCGTGCTTTCGTCGGTGAGGTCGAACGAAAACGGCATAACGCCGGATGTCGTCGGCATAGGCGAACGGGATCCAGCATGAATAGTGTCATAGCGGCCCGACGCCAACAGTTCGGCCACGAGCGCTGCTCCGATCCCGCCGCTGGCGCCAAGCACACAGGCGATGCGTTTGTCCATATTTCGCCTTTTGCCAAAAAAAAGGCGAGGCCGGGGCTACCCTGACCTCGCCAGACTTAAGAGGGCCCGACGAAAATAGAGAGGGAACAATCGGGCAATGACTAAATAACCTCAGACCGGCCGATCGGCAGCCTGTTCATTGGGGAAATGCCTTGCCCGAAAGGTCAGGTCTATAGGCCGGCTTCGACCGCCACCCGGATCGCTTCGGCGCTGGTACGGACACCGAGCGCGCGGAATGTCGCGGAACGGTGCATCTTGATTGTCCGTTCCGACAGGCCAAGTTCCCAGGCGATTTGCTTGTTCAACTTGCCACCAGCCATTTCGACCAGAATCTGGCGCTGGCGCGGGGTCAATATCTCGATCCGTGCAAGTGCCTGTTGATGGGCATCGTCATTCAACTGGGGGCTGGCCCCGCGGTCGGTGACTTCCATCTGTGAACCGAGGAAATATTCTGCATTGCCGGCTGCATCGAAAATTGGCGCAATCATCACGGCATTGCGAAAGGGCGTCCCGTCTTTTTTGTAGTTACGGATCTCGACAATGGCCGGTTGCCGGGCGCGGACAGCATCGCGCAACATATCCGCCAGCCAATCTTCGGTATCCGGCCCGCGCAGGAACCGACAATTCCGCCCAAGGACTTCCTCGCGGGAATAGCCGGTTAGCGCCAAAAACGCCTCGTTACAGGCGATGATCGGATTATCGGGGCGCCTTGGATCGCTTATAACGGCAGCGATGCGGCTGTGGGTGATCATCTCGTCCGGTACCATGGCGCCAATGTAGTGCATGCCGCGCCGCAATCCAAGATGGGGTCAACCGTTGTAGTGCGAAAGTGGAACATTTATCCTATTTTGTCGTTTCAATCACGCTGTGTAGAGATCGCAGGTGGCGCGCGGCGCGGTGGGTGAAGGGTTGAAAATCTGGCTGAAATCCCGCTTGTCGCGCACGATGAACGAGGCTGTGTAGTGGATTTGGCGGTTTTTGATGAACATGGCGCTGAACATCGGCTGGTAATTGAAATTCACCTCGACAAACATCACGCCGGCCCCGCTGGGGGCGGTGACCTGATATCCGGTGTCGCCCATGCCGGTGGTGGGTGTGCCGGCATTGCCCAGCGTGGCATCGATGCCGGCCGTTGCCGGCGCGGAGCCATAGCTGGAAGTATAGCTCGCGCCGCTTTGGAGCCCGATGCAGCGTTGCCAATGAATGCGCTGGACCGGGGCCTTATCATAACTCTGCTGGATATTTTCGAGGCTGGACAGGGTGACGCGACCGTTGGTGGCGATCCCGATGCCATTGCCCTGTAAACGCACCGCTTGCAGCACGTCGTTGATATCGGCCTCGCGCAATTGTGTGGTTGCCAGATTGCTGGTCAGTCCCACACGACTGGCATTGTCGGCGAGGTTCAGCGCGATCTGGCTGACAAGCAATTGGCTGCGCCCCAGATTGGCATATTCAATGCCACCGGCACCGAGGAAAAACACAATCGGCAGCGCAAGGCCAAACTCAACGAGCGATGCCGCGCCGATCTCTGTGCGTAACCGATGCATCAACGGGATCATGTGCACACCGTGGCGGGAATGGAACTGGTCTGGGCGGCGTAGGGTTGGTTTTTCAATATGGTGGTGGCCGACATTGTGGTTAGCCTGTTCCAACCCAACAGCATGGCCACCGGGAACAGGCGCGGATAGGTGATCGATACGGTGTAGACGACCGCATCGCTGGCACCGCCTTGGCCGGCTATGCCGGGGTTGGCATCCCACACGCCATTGCCGTTCACATCGCTGAAGCATTCGCCAGGATCGCGCACGCCATTGCCATTACTGTCGGTGAACGGCTCGGGCTTGATCGCACCAAAGGCGTTGAAACTTTGGCGCAGGGGATAGCCGGCCACAAAGGCCGCGTTGCGATTGACCGATCGCACCTGTGCCAGCACGGCTGTATCGACGCTACTGGTCGAATTGCCTTGTATCGTGCTGTCGCGCCCAGCCTTTTGCATCGCGCCGCTCAGCACTGATTGCATATATCCTTGATAAGATACTTCGCTCATCCCCATGATCAACAACAGCATCGCGGGCAAAACGAGGGCGAATTCGATGACCGCTGTCGCCTTGCTATCGCGGGCAAGGATGAACAGCCGGCTGCTCATTTCGACAACCGCAACATGGCGACATTCTTGGCGATGGCGATAAAGGCGTTGGACAGCCCGGTCCCGTCGGTGGTGGCCAAGGCCTGTGCATTGGTCGTGGCGCAGCTCTGCATCTGGGGGGTGGCGGTAGAGGCGATCGAGACGGTCCAGATGCTGACGTTGCGTGCCTTTGCGGCGGCGCATTCGGCCAGGAAGCGAGCGTTGTGATAGGCCTTTAGATTGCCGAGGTCGCCGCCGGCCACGCGTCCATCGTAATATTCATTGCCATACATGCCATAGACGTATTGGCTCGGCTCCATGTCTCCGTCGGTCAGGAACACGATTACGCGGTTTGGCGCGTCTCGCCCAGTCCAGGCGGCGGTGTCATTGGCGAAAATGCCGCCTGGCGACAACATGCGCGTGCCCCAGATCATGCCCGTATCGTGATAGGTCCCGCCGATCGGTACGAAATCGGGGGCGTTGACATAGGCGGCCACCTGCGTCCGGGTCATCACCTTCAACCGCGAGACCGGCTTGCCGCAGGTGATCCAGCCCGCCTGATAATAGGGGGCGGTGCCGATGTTGGGATCATTGCCGCTATCGCCGAACGAGGTCGCGGCATTGGTCGTGACAAAATTGTTGCGGGCGTAGAATATCTCGGGCCACATCGGTTTCCATTGGGTGGCGATGGCGTTGGTCGGGATGAGGTCGGGGTTCAGGTCGTTGGGCAGGGCATTGACGTCAAAGGTCATGACGCCGGGCGTTGTTGCGCGTTCCTCAATACAGCCGGCCCAACTGCTCGTCGCGCCTGTCGTTTTGGTCGGATCGGCGACGGAGGTGTTCTGGACAAAGCCTGCCACGTTGAAGCTGGATGCCGCATAGGTCCAATTGCCCGGGAATCCCGATGCCGTTCGGGCATCGTAGGTCCAATTGGTGTTGGAATTACCCGCCCCGCCAACCATATAGGCAGGCGACATTTCCATGATCGCCTTGCCCGCGTTAACCGTGGATGTGTAAGTGACAAAGCCATAGCGGATATGCGTGCTGGGATCGACGGCGCCCGACAGTGTGTCAAAGAAGCTGAGCACGGCCGAGCGCACCGCCGATATGCGTGAGCCCGATTTTTCCGGCACCGAATAGCCGGTCGAACCGGGATAGCCCGCCGCACTGTCATTGCCACTGCCGGTGCCGTCGGCGGGACGGGAATAGGTCGTTGTCCCGGCCGATCCGACATAGTTCGTGCAGGTCGTCTCGTCATCCGCTGGCAGGCAGGCCATGGACCCTGTGGTATCCAGCACGAAAATCACATCGGTATCGGCCACATCGAAACTCGCCTCGCACGTCGTGGTCAGGCTGAGGTTGCCAAAGCCAAAGATCCGCATCAGCGTCATTGGCATAGTCGCCTTGGCGGTGCCTGCCACCTGGGCCTGCGCCGTCTTGGACGGGGTGAACGTGACACTGGTAGTGCCGAACCAGCCCAGGCGGAAATTATTGGCGAAGAAAGCATTGGCCTGGGCCGTCGCGGTTGCATCCAGCGTGGTATTGGACATCGATGTATCGGTCATCGCCTTGCGCCCGGCCAAGGCACCAGCGTCGCAGGCCTGTTGCAGCCGAACATTGACCATATAGAGCCGCGTACCATCAACCGCACAACCGGCAAACGCCACCAGAACGATCATGAAACAGGCCATCATCGCCAAAGCATTACCAGCCCGATCGCGCAATAACCGATGTAATAGAGGCGGCGATGGGTGGTGCATGAAATCCTGTCACGGCAACCTTGCATCGGAATATGCAAGCCATCCATATCCGCTAAAACCCTTAAATCGCGACGAGGGGGCTTGGTTAATTTGGGCATAAGTGTGATCGCAGATGCGATGCGCTTGGGTGTGGCGGCGGCGATGCCGATCGCCTATGAGCTTTGCCATGCCCGAGACACTTGCCAAATCCGCCCCATATGACGCCATCGTGCTGGGGGCTGGCGCCGCCGGATTGATGTGCGCCGCCATTGCCGGACAGAGCGGGGCGCGGGTTCTGGTGATCGATCACGCCAGCGCGCCGGGGGCCAAGATCCTGATTTCTGGCGGAGGGCGTTGCAATTTCACCAATATCCATACCGCGCCCGACCGCTATCTGTCGCAGAACCTCCATTTCGCGCGCTCGGCGCTAAGCCGTTATACGCCCGCCGATTTTCTGGAACTGGTCGAGCGGCACGATATCGCGTGGCACGAAAAGACGCTGGGGCAATTGTTCTGCGATGGGTCGGCGCGGCAGATCGTGGCGATGTTGCTGGAAGAATGCGCGGCCGGCGGGGTAGAGGTGGCCTGTGGCCTGACAGTGCGTGATGTAGCGCACCGCGACGGGCTGTTTCATGTGACGGCGAGCGGGCGTTCGGTATCGGCCCCGGCGCTGGTGATTGCGACGGGCGGCCCGGCGATCCCGAAAATGGGCGCGACGGGGTTTGCCTATGACCTCGCGCGGCGGTTCGGGCTGAAAGTG
>CAIOKP010000383.1 GCA_903858875.1 uncultured Sphingomonadales bacterium | reverse complement strand
CTGGGTGAAAAAAACCAGCCGGTCTTCGCTGCGCCTGCTCGGCTCGGTCGGCGAACCGATCAATCCCGAAGCCTGGGAATGGTATCACAAAGTCGTCGGCGACAGCCGCTGCCCGATTGTCGATACCTGGTGGCAGACCGAAACCGGCGGCGCGATGATCACCCCGCTGCCCGGCGCCACGGCGTTGAAACCAGGTTCGGCCACCCGCCCGATGTTCGGCGTCCGGCCGGTACTGCTCGATAATGATGGCTCGGTGATCGACGGGCCGGGCGATGGATGCCTCGTGGTTGCCGATTCGTGGCCGGGCATGATGCGCGGCGTATGGGGCGATGAAGACCGCTTCTTCGCGACCTATTTCACGACATTTGCCGGTTATTATTTCACCGGCGACGGGTGCCGCCGCGATGACGATGGCTATTACTGGATCACCGGTCGCATCGACGATGTGATCAACGTGTCGGGCCATCGCATGGGGACGGCGGAGATCGAATCGGCGCTGGTAGCCCACCCCAAGGTCGCCGAGGCTGCCGTTGTCGGCATGCCGCATGAGATCAAGGGTCAGGGCATCTATGCCTATGTCACCACCAACGCCGATATAGAGCCGGACGAGGCGCTGCGCAAAGAGCTGATCAAGTGGGTTCGCCAGGAAATCGGCCCGATTGCGACTCCGGACGTCATCCAATTTGCACCAGGCCTGCCCAAAACCCGGTCGGGCAAGATCATGCGCCGCATCCTGCGCAAGATCGCGGAAAATGATGTTGGCAGCCTTGGGGACACGTCCACTCTTGCGGATCCGTCCGTTGTAGACCATCTGCTGGCACATCGTCCGCAACTTGCTTCGGCCTGATCCGGTCGGCGCGGTGACATCACGGGCGAGGAACGGAGAGCCGTGACTGCGCCTGTGTTGTCTATCCCGCCTTTGACGAGCACTGTGCTTATCGCAGATGATCACCCGCTGTTCCGCCAGGCCCTCAGCCTGGCGGTCAGTCGGGTTTTGCCCGACGCCCGGATTATCGAGGCCGGCACACTGGCCGCCGCGGCCCGCGTGGCAGCCGAGACAGCAGACCTCCGCCTCATCATGCTCGACCTAAAGATGCCGGGCGCAGTGGGCTATTCGGGCATTGCGCTGCTCCATGCGGAAAAGCCGCAGGTGCCGATCCTCGTCGTATCCAGTGCCGAGGGGGCCGCCGCGCCGCAAGAAGCTCGCGCTTTCGGCGCGATCGGATTTTTGTCCAAGGACAGCGACCTGGTGGCGATCGAGGCCGCGATTGCCAAGGTGGTCGGCGCCAAGGTTCCTGCCAGTCCTCCCGCCTCTGACGCCACCACAGCAGACGACAATGGCGAACTGGACACCATCCGCCGCGAGGTCGCTGGGCTCACCCCGACCCAGCTCAAGGTGCTGCTGGCGGTGCTCGACGGTCAGCTCAACAAGCAAATCGCCCATGGCCTCGGTATTGCGGAGGCAACGGTGAAGGCCCACATGACCGCGATCATGCGCAAGCTGGATGTCAAAAATCGGACGCAGGCGGCGCTGGTCGCGCGTTCGCTGGGACTAGATCTGCGGCACTGACAAGGTCTGGGAAACGGACTGGCGCTTGCCGGCAACATCGGCCAGAAACGCTTCGATCCCGACCGCGGACGCCGGCTTGCCCTGCATCGCGACTCCCATCGCCTGGGCACGCTCGCGGATCGCCGGGCTGGTCTCTGCGGTCACCAACAGGGCGGGTAAATCCGGCTGCGCCTGGCGCAAGGTCGCAACGACGCTGAGGCCATCCTCCTCGGTATCCAGCCGGAAATCGGCCAGCACCGCATCGACATCGCTCTGGCCCAACACCGCGCGGGCGGCATCGCCATCCTGCGCCCCGACTGGATAATGCCCCATCGCCGACAAGAGCGCGCAGGTCGCCTCGACCGTCAACGGGTCATTGTCGAGCACAAGGACATGCAGCACGCCCGCCTCGACCGCCAACGCGCCGAGCTTTGCCAGAGGCGCGACATCGGCATCCGGCACCGGTGCCTCGGCGGCCTCGCAAGCGGACAGGAACAAGCTGAACCGACTACCACGCCCCGGATTGGATTTGACCTCGATCCGCGCGCCCAACAACCGCGCAATCCGCCGCGATAGCGCCAGTCCAAGCCCCAACCCATCGGCCTCAACCTCGCCCAACCGGGTGAATTCGCCAAAGATCGCATCAACCGACCCCGGCGCGATGCCGACGCCGGTATCGACCACATCGATCCGCAATTCATCGCCGATCTTGGCCCGGCGCCACCGCACGCCCACCAATACCCCGCCATCCACCGTATAGCGCAGCGCATTGGCGACAAAATTCTGTAACAAGGACCGCAACAGCCCCGCGTCGCTGTGCACCATCATCGGGCGCGGCGTGCGCGAATCACCCAAAGGCCCCAGCCGCAACCGCAGCCCCTTGCCCTCGGCCATCGGGCGGAACCCTTCGACCAGATCGGCGAGGAACGGGCCGAGCAACAGCGGCTCCGGCCGGACCTGCACGCCGCCTGCATCGAATTTGGAAATGTCGAGCAACGCGCGCAGCAGGTCTTCCGCCGCGGTGATCGCATTGTCGACGCGGCCCACCAACCCCTGCGAGCGATCCGGCACTTCCCGCGCCAGCGCCGCCGTAAACAACCGCGCGGCGTGTAAAGGCTGCAACAAATCATGGCTGGCAGCGGCCAGAAAGCGCGTCTTGTCACGGTCGGTCTGGGCCAGCAACCGGTTGGCGTCGGACAATTCATGCGTCCGCTCGGTCACGCGGGTTTCCAGCGTGGCCAATGTCCGCTCCAACTCGGCGCGGACGCGGGCTTCCTCGGTAATGTCGATAAAGCTGGTGACATAGCCACCCCCGGGCATCGGCCCACCGACCATCTTGATCACCTGCCCATCGGGCCGATGGCGTTCGAACGTATATTCCTGCCCCCGGCGCAGGTGCGTCAGGCGTTTGGCAATATGATGTTCGATATCACCCGGCCCGAAATCGCCGCGCCGGGCATTGTGCCGGATCAGTTCGGCAACCGGCGCGCCCACGTGCAACAGCCCCGGCGGATAGGCGAACAATTGCTCGTACCGCGTATTCCACGCGACAAGGTTCAGCCCGGCATCGACGACGCTGATCCCTGCCTCGATATTCTCAAACGTCGCGGCCAGCAACTGGCGCGAGAAGCCGAGCGACTGCCCCCGCTCATCGAGCAGGCGGGTCACATCGGACAGGCTCATCGTGCCGCCCGCCAACGCCGAGGCAACCAGCGCTCGCGCCGACGATGTGCCAACCACCGCCGCAATCAACTTGCGCGCCCGCTGCGCCGAACGGCGGTCGATCCCCATGCCTCGCGACGAATTGGGAAATTCAAGGTCGGCCCGCTCGCGTCCAATAAAGCTGGCGGTCAGGTCCTTGAGGTCGGACAGATCTGACACTTGCCGTTGCCAACGCACCAAGGATGGCAACGGCGCCGACGGCACCTTGCGCGCAGCCACGGCGGCAAACACCACCAAGTTGACGCCCAGGCTCCACACCACACCATGCACCAGCGGTCCGGCATGGCCGATGCCGAACAGACGCAACGGATCAAACGGCCCCGTGGCCAGCACCGCTCGCCAAGAATCCGGCAGAATCGGCGGCAGTGCCAGCGTGTAAAGCCACAGCAGGAACCCCGCCAACAGGCTGGCCCGCGCCGCCATGGCATCGCGATGCCGCCCGGTGGTCGCCAAAATCATGTGCGGCGTAAATTGCGCCATCGCGGCAAAGGCCACCAGCCCGATCGAAGCCAGCGACTGGCGCGGCGACACCAACATCGCCCAGGCCAGCGCCAGCGCGATAATCCCGACGATCGACGCCCGCCGCACCACCAGCATCCGCCGCCCGAGCAAGCCCGCGGCCAGATCGCCTGGCGTCCCCTCACCCGGCCCGCGGATTAGCGTCGGAAAGATGAGGTCGTTCGACACCATCGTCGCCAGCGCCGTCGCGTCGGTAATCACCATCGCGGCGGCCGCGCTGATCCCGCCGATCAACGCCGCTGCCGCGATCAGCCCGTGGCCCGACGCCATCGGCAGATTCAACACGTAAAAGTCGGGCGACACTCGCCCGCCCAACATGATGACCCCGGCCAACGCAATCGGCACCACCAACAGCGCCATCACGCCCATATAGGCGACAATGCCCCACCGGCTGCGAACCAGATCATCATTCGCCTGCGCCTCGACCAGCGCCATGTAGAATTGTCGCGGCAGGACCAACACCGCCATCGCTGACACGAGCGCGATGACCCATGTTTCAAGCGACAATTGCGACGGCTGGAACCGCTGGGCCAGCACAGCGACCCCCTGCGTCAATTCAGCCGTGCTGGCATGGCTCAACATTGTGATCGCCAAGCCGCCGACCAGCGACAGCGCGATGATCTTGATCAGCGATTCGATCCCGATGGCATAGACCATCCCTTCGGATCGCCCGGCACGTTCAAACCGGCGCGCGCCAAACAGAATGGCGAACACCGCCAACAGCACGGCGGCGGCAATCATCGTCGGCGCAAGCAGCGCGCCTTCGGTGCCGCCCCGGCCGGTGACAATCGCGACCGCATTGCCGATAGAACGCAATTGCAGCGCCATATATGGCACCGTGCCCGACAGCGCGATGATCGTGACCAAACGCGCCACCACGATATCATGGCCAAACCGTGCAGCAATAAAATCCGACGCGGTGGTGGCCTGTTCCTCGGCCACAGCCTCTGCCAAACGGCGCAGAAACGCGGGCGCCAAGGCCAGCAACAACATCGGCGCGAGATAAATCGGCAGGTAATTCCAACCCTCGCGCACAACGCTGCCGACCGCGCCATAGACGGTCCAACTGGAACAATAGACCCCGAGAGCCAGCGTATAAGCCATGTGTCGCAGGCGCGGCAGACGACGGCGCCCGCCCCCCGCCTCAGCCAGTGCCGCAACGGTAAACAGCACCCCGATCCAGGCCAGCGCAAATAGCGCAGCAGATCCCACACCCATTGGCTTTGTCCTGCCCCCCTCAGTCCCGTGATTTTCTCTAGCGCATAAAGTCAGGGACGCAAAGCGTAGCAGTTTGGGAAGCGACGCAACCGGCGGTTCAGGCAGCCCGTGACATGGCCCCAGCCAAGCTGGCGATCAACGCGGCCCATTGCGCTTGCCGGGCGGCCCCGCAATCCAGCGTGGACAACCGTCCGGCATGGCCCATCGCGGCCAGATCCGCCGCCCGTAACCGGTCCACCGCGGCGCGAACCGCATCACCATCGGCAAAATCGACGACCATCCCCGCAGCCCCCACCTGTTCGGGCAAGCCATCGACCGGCGCGACCAAAATCGGGCGCCCCGCCTCGCGCGCTTCATTGGCGACCATACCATACGCTTCCCAGCGCGAGGGCACGGCCACCACATCGCATTGCGACAGGAACGCGGCGACATCGGTGACCTGTCCGGTAAAGGTTATCGCCGGATCACCGCCCGCCAGCGCATGCAACGCCGGCGCATCCGGGCCGAAGCCACCAATCCGCAATTGCGTCCCCGGCATCGCGCCCGCACGGTGGGCGCGGATCAATTGGTCGAAGCCCTTCTGTTCGCAAAACCGGCCATAGGCACCGATGCGCAAAGGACCATCGCCGCGCGGCAAATCCAGCGCCCCCAGCCCCGGATTGGCGACATAGGGATGGATCACCGACACCGCCGAACCGCCAAGCCCCGTTACCCGGCGCAGCCACGCCGCCTGCCCCTCGCTGACGCAGACCACCCGGTCGGCCATGCGATAGGCCAGGCGCAACATCGCGTGAAAGCGTGCGGGCGCGTGCACTTTTCGCGCTTCCCACGCGCCGGTATAGGAATGTTCGACCCACACCAGCCGCACCCCCGGATTGCGCCAGCGCAGCGATGCCACCCATGCCAAACGCCGCCAGTTGGGCGGAAAATGCAGCACGAGGATGTCAGCATCGATCCGTGGCGCCACCAACGCTTCGGGATGCACGGCCCGGACCTCTGCCGCGACCAGCGCCGCCACCGCCGGGCTGTCAAAGACCGCGAGCGCGCGCGACACGCCGCCAAGGTTGAAATCATCGAGCACATTGACGAGACGGCGCGTTTGGGGCGGATGGCTCATGCCGCCTCCTCCACTCGGGCCGAACCGTGTTGGCGCAAGGCCGGGATCAACACCTGCGCAACATAGACGCAGGTCGCAAAGGCCTGTCCGGCCACCAGACCCGAAGCGGCCAGCAGCAGGCTGCCCGTGTGTGCGCCCACATACAGGCCGGTCAGCGCCGCGACTGCGCCGAATGTCGCCGACACCGCATCGCGCCCGACCTCCCCTTGCGCGCGCAGCCAGTCCGAGATGATCGCTGAAATCAACAAAGGCACCCCTGCAAGGCACAGCGTGGCGATCAAGGGTGCGGCAAAGCCCCACTTTCCACCAAAGATAATCGGCACATAAAATGGCGCGGCAAGGCTTTGCAGCAAGATCACCGGCCCAAAGGCCGCAGCCCCCAACAGGATCACCTTGCGCAGCGCCGCGATCCGCAGCGCCCCGCGGGGCGCCGCGCACAGCATCGGAAAAACCACCTGTCCATATGCTCCGATCAGCGAACCGACGATGCCCAGTCCGGCGTTAAAGGCGAAATAATAGGTGCCCAGCGCCGTCGTCCCCAATGTCGCGGCAATAATCAGATTGTCGCCTTGCGAGCGCAGCGCCATCATCATTTCCGACGCCAAGATCGACAGCGAATAGCGCAACATCTCGGCCACCGGGATCAGGCCGGCGTCAGGATTGCTAAACCATGGACGCGCCCGGCGCACCATGATCATCCACAACGGCGCAGTCAGCAATTTGGGCAGCGCCAATGACCAGGGGTTGGGCCAGATCAGCAATAACACAGCGGTCAGGATATGATCGGCAATCGCCTGCGTGCCCGAAATCCGCGCGAGCGCCCCATTCTTGCCCTCGCGCAGCGCAAGATGGAATTGCACATGCCCGGCGGCCATAAACAGGTACACAACGCTAAGCAGCGCCAGAATGCCGCCCGCGACCGGACGATG
>CAIOKP010000382.1 GCA_903858875.1 uncultured Sphingomonadales bacterium | reverse complement strand
CCTGCGCGCATTACCGGTCGAATCCCTGCCGCAGCTGGCGCAGGAGTTGCGCGAATTCCTGCTGGAGTCCGTCTCCAAAACCGGCGGTCACCTGTCGTCGAATCTCGGCACGGTAGAACTGACCATCGCCCTGCACTATGCATTCAATACGCCTGACGACCGCCTGGTGTGGGACGTGGGCCACCAGACCTATGTGCACAAGATACTGACCGGGCGGCGCGCCGGCATGTCGCGACTGCGCATGAAGGACGGCATTTCCGGTTTTCCGCGCCGCTGTGAAAGCGAATTCGACACTTTTGGCGTCGGCCATTCGTCTACGTCAATTTCAGCGGCGCTGGGCATGGCGGTGGCGGCCCTGCGACAGGGCAGCGACCGGCGCACGGTGGCCGTCATCGGCGACGGTGCGATGTCGGCCGGGCAGGCGTTCGAAGCCATGAACAATGCCGGGGTTACGGATGCCAACCTGCTGGTCATCCTCAACGACAACGACATGTCGATATCGCCGCCGGTAGGCGCATTGAATCGTTATCTGGCGCGCATGTTCTCGGGCGGCCCGTTCAATGCGATCCGCCAGGGCGCGGTGAACCTGCTCAAGGACGTGCCACCGCTGTACCGCTTTGCCAGCCGTTTCGAGGAGCACGTCAAGGGCATGTTCGTGCCCGGGACCCTGTTCGAGGAACTGGGCTTCAATTACATCGGCCCGATTGATGGCCATGATCTCGAATCCCTGGTGCCGACGTTGCAAAACCTGCGCAAGCTCGACGGCCCGCAATTTCTGCACATCATCACCAAGAAGGGCCAGGGCTACAAGCTGGCCGAAGACGACCCGGTGCTGTATCACGGGGTCTCCAAGTTCGATACCAGCAACGGCATCGTCGGCGGCAAGGCTGGCGGGAAGAAAACCTATACCCAGGTATTCGGTGAATGGTTATGCGACATGGCAGCGTCGGATGACCGCCTGATCGGCATCACGCCGGCGATGCGCGAGGGATCGGGACTGGTTCAGTTTGCCGAGCAATACCCGGACCGTTATTTCGATGTCGGCATTGCCGAGCAACATGCGCTGACCTTTGCCGCCGGACTGGCCTGTGACGGCATGAAACCGGTGGTGGCGATCTACTCTACCTTCCTGCAGCGCGCCTACGACCAGTTGATCCACGACATCGCGGTGCAAAACCTGCCGGTGATGCTGGCCATCGACCGCGGCGGCCTGGTCGGCGCCGACGGTGCAACCCACAACGGTGCTTTTGACCTCTCTTACCTGACCTGCATCCCGAACATGGTGGTCATGGCGCCGAGCGACGAGAACGAATGCCGGGCCATGCTCACGACCGCCTATCACCATACCGGGCCGACTGCAGTGCGCTACCCGCGCGGCAGCGGGCCTGGAGTCGCCACCGCGCAAGCACTAACCACGCTGCCGATCGGGCGCGGCGAATTGCGGCGTAACGGTAAGGATATTGCCATTCTCGCTTTCGGTTCCATGCTCACGCCGGCACTTAAGGCAGCAGAGACATTGAATGCAT
>CAIOKP010000381.1 GCA_903858875.1 uncultured Sphingomonadales bacterium | reverse complement strand
GCCCGGCTTCAACGCCTGGCCAATGTCGAGGCGATAGGGCGCATGCCATACCGTGCCGATCGTTTGGCCATTGACGACCACCTCGGCCAATTCATTGACTTGGCCCAGGTTCAACCATTGGTGTTCGGCGCGCTTTGGCCCCGCAACGTCGATGGCATAGGTCGCCACGCCCGAGAAATATTTCACCCCGGTGTCGGCCTGCGCATTCAATGGCTGGAGTTCGGGCAGCATGATGCTGGCCGGTGCGCCGCGCCCGGCCTGGAAGCTGACCTTCCACGGGCCCTTGATGGCATTGCTGTTGACTGCCGCTGGCTTGGCTACGGTCAAAGCCGTCGCGGTTGCCGGCTTACGGAACACGATATGCACCGATTCCTCCGCATTCAGCGTCATCGGCACCACGGTCTCGTCCTTGGCGATGCGATAGCTGACCGGCTCGAAAGTGCCGGTTTCGGCATGCCAGAGTTCGGGCACCTTGCCCGTGATCCGGAAATGGGCGTCGAATTGTTCGCGCCGCATCTGGCGATTGACGAGGAAATAGCTGTCGCCCGCCTCGCCCGCGGCCCAGCGGCGGTGGACGAAGGGGACATCGGCATCCGCCGCGCCGCCCGTCATCCGGAAATCGGGCGCAACGCCCATCGTATCCAGCGCGCTCTCGATCGTGTCGGAGGCGATCACCCGGCCCTTGCCGACCTGCGCATCGCCCGACCCCGGCCACAGTTTTGCGACCAAAGCGCGGTATTCCGCCGCATCGCCGTCGGTGCCGTTGGTCATGCTGGGTGTGCCTTGGGGCGCATGGCCGACCACCGTCGCCCCGCCGTCGACCAGCGCCGCAATCCGCCGCAGCGCCGCCAGCGTCATATGCCGCGACGATCCGCCCAGATACAGCGCCCGATACCGCGCGCCGCCGGGGGTCGCGATATCCGCGCCATCATTGGACAGCGCGCTGGCCAAGGCATCCGCATTGACGAAATCATAGGCATGGGTGCGCGGCGCATCCCCCACCGGTTTCAGACCATACAGCCCGGTCAGCGGCGCTTCCTCGCCATAGAAATAGCCGACATCGGCGACATTGCGCCCCTGTTGCAACATCAGCGCGTTGCGGCTGATATAATCCACCCACGCCTTGGCGAGCGGCGCCCATGCCTCGTGCCGGTTGAAAAACTGGCCAAAGATCAACAGCGACAGGCCGGGCACCTTATCATCCACCGGCTGGTGAACGCTGGTGTGGACGACCGGGCGGTTGACCCCGGTAACGAATTCCAGATCGATGACATGCTTCAATGTCTGGGGGCTGTCGGCCCAGTAATTCAGCGCCGAAGTCATCGATTCCGCCGCAACCAGGTTCTGGCCATAGATATGCGCGACGCTGGCCGCGCCCTTGATGTCGGCCAGATAGGATGGGTTGGGCGTCCCCCCACGCGGGAAGGTCCACATCGCCGACATCGGAATATCCGTGTGCGTCCGCATCGCCATGTCATCGCCAAGGCTGGGGCGCTTGTCCTCCAATGCCTCGCCATAGACCTTCAGGCCCGCGGCATGGGCGATCCGCGCGACGGTGCCGTAATGTTCGGACGCCATCAATTCGGCCAGCGTGCGGCGCCAATCATACAGGAACTTGTCGGCATCGGCCCGCCCGCCGATCAACACCCCGGCCAGTGTCGGCAACCACGGTGTCGGGTCATAGCCGCGATGTGCCTTGAACTGTTCGATCAGGCGCGGCGTCCAGTTGGCGGCGCCCACCTCGATGGAATCGGTCAGGATAGCGCGGACGCCATGCGCGCCGAGCATCCCCGGCCCCGCCGCATCGCGGTACATCGCCAGATAATGATCCATATAGCGGGTCACGGCCGCGCTATCGAACTTGTCGACCTCCAACCCGGTCGCCTCAGCCGGGGCGGGATGGTTGGTCGTGCCCAGCAACGAATGGCCGAGCCGCACCACGCGCCAATGCCCGCCATCGGGCAATCGCGGCGCTGTCCAGTCGAGCGTGCCATCGGCCTGCATATGGCTGGTGATATCGATCACCTGCGCCGCCGCTGGCCCGGTCGCATGGTCGCCCGGCGTGGCCAGCGTGAAATAATCCATGGCGATAGCAAAGCCGGCCTTGGCCTCATACTGATCGACACTGGCCTTGCCAGACAGGCGGAACTCGCGCAGCGCCCATGGCGCGTCGGCATTTCCGGCAAGGCCGGCAAACATCGGGGGCGCAACAATCCCTTCGGCCGGGGCGCCCATGTTCGACATGCTGAAAGGCAAACCGTTCAGCACCAGCCGGAATTGGCGCGCGGTAACGGGTGCAAAACTCACGGTCGTTGGCACTTCGGCGGGGGGCAGGTCGGCAACCTTGCGCCATGCCTTGCCATCGTCGCTGGCCTCGATCACCGGGGCGACGGTCGCGCCGCCAAACATCACCTTGGCGCCGGGCAGAAAGAAGCTGGCCGAGCGGATCGTCTGCGGCGTGGCATAGATATAGGTAACACTGGCCGGTGCATCGGCAGTGCCGCGGGGGATGTCGATGCCATGCATCAAATCGCCACCCTGCAAGCGCGCCGCATCGACCGCCTGCCCATTACCGAGGCTGGCCTTGGGCATGACATCGCCCGCGGCCATGTCCGGCACCGCCAGCACGGCAATGTCGCCATACAGCACCGGGCCAGCCTTGGGCGCCTCACCCGTCGCGATATCGTCCAGCCCCATCGGCTTGCCCAGGCTTTGGAACGGGCCAGTGATCGATGGCGGCGCGGCCAGACGACCCTTGAATGCCTTGCCCCCCGGGATATTCGTCTCGCTCCACACCAGCTTTTTCAGCGCATCGGCGGGCGTCACCCATGGCCCGCCGGTTTCCGACCAGCCGGGCGAGGACGCGATCGCCAATTCCAGCCCCAGCCGATCCGCCTCGCTGGCGGCAAAGCGGAAGGCGTCCTTCCATTCCGGCGTCATATAGGCAAGGCGATGTTCGACAATCTGCGGCGTCATCAGATTGACGTCAAAGTTTTGCAGGCCGCCAATACCGACAGACTTCATCCACGCCATGTCCTTGGCGATGCCGTCCTTGGTGATATTGCCGTTCATCCAATGCCACCACACACGCGGACGGGCGGAATTGGGCGGATCGCGGAATTGATCGGCAAGATCGGGGGAGACGGACGGGCTAGCTGCAACCGGTGCCGCGGGCGCCGGTGCATCGGCCCACGCCGGGCAAGCGGTCAACGCGCTGGCGGTGGCCAGAGCAATACGCCAATGGCGGGCGTGGTTGGTCCTGATCATGATGTCCGTCTCTCCCTGTCGTCTCGTTTTTGTTTTTGTCAGTAGGTGTCGCGTCTCAGACGATACCGGCGCCCAATCCCACGGATTTTCGTTCTTGTGCCTTGCGCCCGCGATATTCGCTGGCGCGATAGGTGGCCAGCACGTCGATCGCGCCGCCCGCCTCGACCCGCGCCATCGCCAAGATCGGCGCGACATCGACATTATACGCCCGGCGCAGTGCCTGAAACCCCATCATCGTGTCATTCGATTCCTGCGCGGCGTGTAACGCGGCGCGGTCAACCAGGCTGGCCTTGGCAAAGCAACCGGCGATGGCTTCGGCGCTCGACAACATGCTCTCGATCGGGTCGGTCACATTATGCGACTGGTCGATCATATAGCTGGGGTTAAAGCCGTCACGCGGCGCGTTTTCCGCCTCGATCAATTCGTTGAACACGAGGAACAACTGGTGCGGGTTGATCGACCCTGAATCGAGGTCGTCATCGCCATATTTGCTGTCGTTGAAGTGGAAACCACCCAATTTGCCAAAGCGATGCAGGCGGGCGACGATCTGTTCGATGTTCACATTGGGCGCATGGTGGCCAAGGTCGACCAGGCATTTCGCCTTTGGCCCCAATTGCTGTGCAGCAAGGATCGAGCTGCCCCAATCGGAAATGACCGTGGAATAAAACGCCGGCTCGAACATCTTGTGTTCCAGCAACATCCGCCAATCATCGGGCAACGCGGCATAGACCTCGGCCGCCGCGTCGAGATAGCGGTCGAGGCTGCGCGCGAAATCCTGCTGGCCGGGGAAATTGGTGCCATCGCCGACCCAGACGGTGAGGTCCTTGCTGCCCAATTGCCGGCCGATTTCGATACATTCGATATTGTGTTCGACCGCCTGTGCGCGGGTCGCGGCCACCGTCGAGGACAGCGATCCGGTGGCATAGGTTTGCGCCTGCCCCGGCTGATCCTGAAACGTGTTCGAATTGACCGCGTCAAACCCGAGGCCAAGGCTGGCGGCTTCCTCACGCAGCGCGGCATAGTCGCTGACCTTGTCCCACGGGAAATGCGGCGATACGCGGGGCGTCGCCCGGCTCAGCTGGTTGATGACGGCGCAATCTTCCAGCTTTTCGTGGATGTTGGTCGGCTCGCCCGGGATCGGGAATTTGGCAAACCGCGTGCCGCCGCGCCCCGCGCCCCAGCTTGGCACGGCAACGCTGAAATTGGCGACGCGCGCCTTGATCGCGTCAATCCCGACGCCCCGGCGCGCCAATTGGCGGCCCAGCGCCGCGTAATCCTCGTGCAGGGCGTCAAGCCCGGCGGCGTTCTGCTCCGCAATCAATTCGGCGGAAATCGGCAGGTTGCTCATGATAGTATCCTCTTGCCCATAGCGATTAGCGCGTGAACGCCTGCACATTGCCCGCATCGACGTTGATCATGTTGCCGGTCGATTTGGCCGAAGCCTCAGAGCCGAGGAAATAGACCGCCTCGGCAATGTCCTCGGGCAAGACATCGCGCTTGAGCATCGAACGGTTGCGGTAATGCGCCTCCAGTTCGGCGCCCGGGTCGATACCATGGGTGCCGGCGCGTTCCTTGCGCCAATCGCCGTCCCAGATGCGGCTGCCCCGGATTACCGCGTCGGGGTTGACGACATTGACGCGGATGCCAACCGGCGCGCCTTCCAGCGCCAGACAGCGCGCCAGATGGTTCGCCGCCGCCTTGGCGCTGGCATAGGCAGACGCGCCCGCCGCTGCGGCCACACCGTTCTTCGACCCGATGAACACCATCGACGTGCCGCCCTGCTCGGCCATCCGCTTCATCAATGGCCAGGCCGCCCGCGCGGTCAGGAAATAGCCCTCGGCCAGCACGTCGTAATTCTTGCGCCACAAGGCGACGGTCGTGTCCTCAATCCCCGCCGACGAGGCGATCCCGGCATTGGCGACCAGAATGTCCAACCCGCCAAATTCCCGCGCGCAGGCGTCAAAGGCAGCCTTCACCTGGGCCTCGTCGGTCACATCGCAGACCACCGCGCGCACCACATCGCGGCCAAACTGCTGGGCAAAACCGGCGCGGACGGCTTCCACCGCATCCGCATCGCGGTCGGCCAACATGACGCAGCCGCCTTCTTTTAGGAACCGTGCCGCCGTCGCCGCGCCAATGCCGCCCGCGCCGCCGGTCACAAAGGCGATGCGGCCCACCATTGGCTTGGGAGCGGGCATCCGCTGCAACTTGGCCTCTTCGAGCAGCCAATATTCGATGTCGAACGCTTCCTGTTCGTCGAGCGCGATATAATCGCCAATCGCCTCTGCGCCGCGCATCACGTTGATCGCATTGCCATAGAATTCCCCCGCCAGACGCGCGGTGGCGCGGTCGGTGGCAAAGGTGATGCGGCCAACGCCCGGCACCAGCACGACCACCGGGTTGGCATCGCGCATCGCCGGGCTGTTGGCGCGTTTACAGCGGTCATAATAGGCCGCATACATCACGCGATAGTCGGCAATCTGTTGCGCCAGATAGGCGTCATCGGTAAGGCGCGCCGGATCAAGCGTCAACGGCGCAATCTTTGTGCGCAGGAAGTGATCGGGGCACGAGGTGCCGAGCGCGGCCAGACGTTCAAAATCAACGCTGCCGACAAATTCCAGCGCTTGCGCATCGTCGGAATAATGCCCCAACTTGCGCCGCGCGCCCGTCATCATCCCCCGCAAACGCGGCATCAAATCGGCGGCAATCGCGGCCCGGTCGGGATTTGGCGCCACCGCCTGACCGCCGAATGCCGGCGCGCCAGCCTGCTTGGCATTGAGGTATTTCGCGGCATCCGCGATCAATTCGACGGTATGTTCGTAACAGGCCTTGGCGCTGTCTGCCCAGCAGATGATGCCGTGGCCCGCCATCATCACCCCTTCGACGCCGGGATTGGCCGCGACATAATCGCGCAACATCACGCCTAACGTATAACCCGGCCGCTTCCAAGGCAACCAGCCGATCTTGCCGCCCCAGATCTCCTTCGTCGCCGCCTCGCCAGTCGAGGACGCCGCCAGCGCGATGATCGCATCGGGATGCACGTGGTCCACATGGGCAAATGGCAAGAGCGAGTGCAACGGCGTGTCGATCGATGCCGCCCGGCCATTCAAGTTGAACGTGCAATGCGGCAGATAGCCGACCATCTTGTCGTCATCATCCGGCCCGGCATAATGCACCCCAAGCCCCAGCAATTTGGCTTGATACAGCGTCGAAAAGCCATCGAGCTTCATCGACCCGATATCCCCGCCCGACCCCTTGACCCACAGGACTTCGACCGCCTCGCCGCTCAACGGATCGGTGCCTGTCAGCTTTGCCGAAGTGTTGCCGCCGCCAAAATTGGTGACAGTCAGGTCAGAGCCGAGCAGATTGGAGCGATAGAGCAGCAGTTCTTGCGGATTGAGCGCGGCCGCATGGGCGTCGTCCCAACGGCTGGTGGGTACGGCAAACGGGATGGCGGCGGGGAAAACTAGGCTGGTCATGGCGGCTCCCAAGGCGGCAAATTTGTGCCAAGCCCTAACAAAGGGACTTTCCATTGGCAATCTGATTCGATAACAGATAATCATAACTGATCATCAAGCTCGTGATTTTCGCTCAATTTCGCACATGCAGCATGGGCTCGCACACGCAAAACAGCGTCAACCAAAAGGGCAAGGAGAGCCTTCTGACCCAGAATTCGGCCACCACTGGCTTCGCCATTGTGATCGACATCGGCAAGACGATGGCGAAGGTCACGCTATGGTCACGCGCCGGGCGGTTGCTCGACCGGCAGGTGCGGCCGAATGCGCCGTGTACGGAACAGGGCATCGCCCGGCTCGACGCCGATGGCATCGCGGCCTGGCTGCGCACGGTGCTGGCGGCCCATGCCAACAGCGGGGCGGAATATATCGTGCCGGTGGGGCATGGGGCTGGTTTTGCCGCGCTGATGGCGGACAACCTCGCCTTCCCGCCGCTCGATTACGAGGCCGAACCGCCCGCAGCGATCATGGCCGCCTATCGCGCGCTGCGCTCGCCCTTTGCGGAAACCGGGTCGCCCGCCCTGCCGCAAGGGTTGAATTTTGGCGCGCAGGTCTATTGGGCGGATCACCTGTATCCGGCGGAAATGGCGCATGCGACCCTCGTGCCATGGGCGCAATATTGGGCCTGGTGGCTGTCGGGCGTCGCGGCCAGCGAAGTGACCAGCCTTGGCTGTCATTCCGACCTATGGGCGCCGGACGCGGCCGATTGGTCGGCGCTGGCCAAAGCGCAAGGGTGGGTCGACCGCTTTGCCCCGGTGGCAAAGGCGGGCGATGTGCTGGGGACGCTGCGCCCCGATATTGCCGCCGCCACCGGCCTGCCGCCAACGATCAAGGTGCTGGCGGGCCTGCATGATTCCAACGCGGCTTTGCTGGCCGCGCGGGGCCATGCGGATATTGCGCGGCATGAGGCGACGGTACTGTCCACCGGCACATGGTTCATCGCGATGCGCCTGCCCGCGACGCCGGTTGCGACCGCCGCCTTGCCCGAGGCGCGCGATTGCCTCGTCAATGTCGATGCCTATGGCGCGCCGGTGCCATCGGCGCGGTTCATGGGTGGCCGCGAGATCGAGGCCCTGATCGAGATCGACACACGCCGCGTCGATATCAAGCCTGATCAGCCCAAGCTGCTGGCCGCGGTGCCGCATGTTTTGGCCTCCGGCGCGATGCATTTACCGACACTGGCGCCTGGCTGTGGCCCCTTTCCCGCCGCGCAAGGGCACTGGGTCAATGCGCCGCAGGATTGGTACGAGCGCCGCGCCGCCGCCTGCCTCTATGCCGCGCTGGTGACGGATTGCGCGCTCGATTTGATCGGGTCGTCCGGACGCCTGTTGGTCGAGGGCCGCTTTGCCGAGGCGGAGGTGTTCGTCCGGGCGCTGGCCAGCCTGCGCCCGGACACACAGGTATTTGTCGCCAATGCGCATAATGATGTATCCTTTGGGGCCTTGCGGTTGCTCGACCCCGCGCTGGCGCCAGAGGGCGACTTG
>CAIOKP010000380.1 GCA_903858875.1 uncultured Sphingomonadales bacterium | reverse complement strand
TCGGCAGGTCGATGGCGCGATTGACGCCGATAGCCGCCGCATCCGCCTCAATATGGATCCAGCGGCGGGTGTCATTGCCCGCCTGCCAGTGGCGACGGGTGCCGAAATGGACCTGTTCGCCGATTTCTGTTCCGACGGCGATGACGAGGTCGGCGGCAGCGAGGATCTCGCGCAGGGGGCCCGCGGCGCCATAGGGAAAGCTGACATCCACCAACCCCGCCGCAACGGCACGGCCCGCCGGGGTCTGCACCACCGGGCAGGCCAGCGCCCGCGCCAGTCCAGCCAATTGGCTCGCCGCACGAGCGGTGTGGACGCCGTGCCCGGCAAGAATCACTGGAAGCCGGGCGGCAGCGATCATCGCGGCAGCGCTGGCAATGAGGGTGGCATCCACCGCCGATCTCTCCTGCACCGACGGCGCAACCGTTGGGCCAGTGGCCAGCATCACATCGCCGGGCACCTCGACATAGGCGGGACCCGGCGTGCCGGTAACCATCGCGCGCAAGGCCTCGCCCATGACGGGTCCAACGTCATCCGGGCACTCAATCGCTGCGGCATATTTCACCGCCGGGGCGAATAGCGGCAATTGTGCAATATGCTGAAACCGCCCCCGCCGCGTCGGTGCGCCGGTCAATCCGCCGCGCCGCCCGCCAAGGAACAGCACCGGGCTATGTTCCGCCATCGCATGGGCCATCGCCGGGACGGCATTGGTCATGCCGGGACCAAGGCTGCCGACACAGATCGCCGGGTTGCCGGTGATCCGCGCCCAACCTTCGGCCATAAAGCCGCCCGCCGCCTCGTGATGGGGGGCGACGACTGTCCAGCCGCGGGCCTCGGCGGCCTGAAACAGATGGAAAAAGCCGGGGTCGGGAATGCCGAAAATCGCCCGGATGCCCGCCGCTTCGCAGAGGTCGAGCAGGGTGGTGTAAACCGGCACCATCACCGATGTGCCCAACACATGACCGCCAGCAAGATCCCGACTGCCAGCGCCACCTTCGCGGCGAAGGCATAGATCAGCCAGCGCGGGATGCTGGTGGATTTGGGCAGCGTGTCGATCATCCGTTCGGCATTAGCACAGGGCGCGCCAGATGCGCAAAAGGGACGGCACCCTTGGCACCGCCCCTTTTGGTTCAACATTCATCCGGCGCGGGGCTGGGAGAGGTGGCCAATAACCGGCACCCCGCGCCGAACTCCATCGATCAGAAGAAGCCGAGCTTCTTCGGGCTGTAGCTGACCAGCATGTTCTTGGTCTGCTGATAATGCTCCAGCATCATGCGGTGGTTTTCGCGACCAATGCCCGACTGCTTGTAGCCACCGAAGGCAGCATGGGCCGGATAGGCGTGATAGCAGTTGGTCCAGACGCGACCGGCCTGAATGGCGCGGCCAAAGCGATAGCACGTGTTGGCATCGCGGCTCCACACGCCGGCGCCAAGGCCGAAAATCGTGTCATTGGCGATGGCCAGTGCTTCTTCCTGATCCTTGAACGTGGTGGTCGAAACCACCGGGCCAAAGATTTCTTCCTGGAAAACGCGCATCTTGTTGTGGCCCTTCAGCACGGTCGGCTGAATGTAGAAGCCCTCGCTCAGATCGCCACCAAGGTTGGATGCGGCGCCACCGATCAACACTTCGGCGCCTTCGGCCCGGCCAATGTCGATGTAGCGCAGGATCTTTTCCTGCTGTTCCTGGCTCGCCTGCGCGCCGATCATCGTGTTGATGTCGAGCGGGCTGCCCTGCTTGATCGCGGCCACACGCTTTAGCGCGCGTTCCATAAAGCGGTCGTAGATCGATTCCTGAATCAGCGCGCGCGACGGGCAGGTGCAAACCTCGCCCTGGTTGAGCGCGAACATCACAAAGCCTTCGATCGCCTTGTCAAAGAAATCATCGTCCTTGTCGGCCACGTCGGCAAAGAAGATGTTCGGGCTCTTGCCGCCCAGTTCCAGCGTCACCGGGATCAGATTCTCGGTCGCATATTGCATGATCAACCGGCCGGTGCTGGTCTCACCAGTGAACGCGATCTTGGCAATGCGCTTCGACGAGGCCAGCGGCTTGCCACATTCAAGGCCAAAGCCGTTGACGATGTTGAGCACGCCCGGCGGCAGGATGTCGGCAATCAGCTCGGCAACCACGAGGATCGAGGCCGGGGTCTGCTCTGCCGGCTTCAGCACGATGCAGTTGCCAGCGGCCAAAGCCGGGGCAACCTTCCATGCTGCCATCAGGATCGGGAAGTTCCACGGGATGATCTGCCCCACCACGCCCAAAGGTTCGTGGAAGTGATAGGCCATCGTGTCGTGATCGATCTCGCTGATCGAACCTTCCTGCGCACGAAGGCAACCGGCGAAATAGCGGAAATGGTCGATCGCCAGTGGAATGTCGGCAGCCATCGTCTCGCGGATGGGCTTGCCATTGTCCCATGTTTCGGCGGTTGCGATCAGCGCGAGGTTCTGTTCCATCACATCGGCGATGCGCAACAGCACCATCGAACGATCGGCGGCCGACGTACGGCCCCACGCGTCCTTGGCGGCATGGGCGGCGTCGAGCGCGAGTTCGATGTCATCGGCGTCGCTGCGCGCAACCTGGCACACCGACTTGCCGGTGATCGGCGAGATGTTGTCGAAGTAGCGGCCGGCACGCGGGGCAACCCACTTGCCACCGATGAAATTGTCATATTTGGCGGCAAAGGGGGCAACAGCACCCTGGCGTTCAGCCGTTGTGGCTTCCATCTCTCAAGCTCCTCTGGTTCAGCGCGACGTCAATGCGTCTGCTTCTGGAGCGGAGAGTGCCACCAATTGCCGGGCGGGCGAAATTGGCCAAAGGTACGAGACGGCAGCTATTCCATGCCCACCTGGGTAAAACCTGCTCGCGCAGTATCCTCGCCTGCGCGGCGAAACGAACGACGGCGCGTTCCGTATCTGGAAACGCGCCGCCATGCCGGACGAGGCCGGTATTGCTTTATGCCGAGCAAATCGGGTGTCAGTCGCGAATCATTGAAAACCCGGGCCCGACACGCGCTCCACCTACTCCCACTCGATTATCAATTCGACTTATATCTATTTGATTTATAATGCTTTTATAAATTTTTCTGACGAAAAGTCCGTCAGCTAAGCCGTCAAAAATCGTCGCTATTGATTTCATTGGATTTTTAGAAACATCCCGAAAATTGATACTTTCGGAGACTATCGTCAACGGACGGCGAAGACTTCGCGCCCACGTTTATGCATCCCGCCGGTGTTCCCCTTGATCCATACCACAATCAGGCGCCGTCACCAATCCTGT
>CAIOKP010000379.1 GCA_903858875.1 uncultured Sphingomonadales bacterium | reverse complement strand
TAAGTTTTGTGCCTGAATGGCAGAAAGACGCGCAATTCTATGCGCTCCACGCCGATGGCCGCATCACCGAACGCCGCCTCGACAATCGAACTTTGTCCCGCCTGACCCGCATGGGTGGCGACGTCGAAGTGCCATTGATCAGCGATAGCGGCGATGACAGCCCCGTCGTGGCGGCAGTGATTGGCATTACCGGGGCCATCAACGGCACCGGACTGATCGATGCTCCCACGTTGCGCAACGCGGCGGCGGGTGAGCGATCCACGGTGCTGGAAACCGCACTTTATTCCGCTTTTGCAGGCATGTGTATTGCATTATTCATCTACAATCTCGCAATCTGGCTACCTGTTCGCGAACATTTTCAGTTGACCTACTGCCTGATGCTGTTGGCGATGATGGGCTATGGATGGACGCATTCGGGCGCATGGTCGTTGGTCGCGCCGGACAGCGATATTACGCTGCGTTTTCGCTGCTCCTATGCGACGCTGGGGTTGGCTGCGGCACTGGCTATGCGGTTCTTTGTCGATTTTCTCGAACGGCAGATGTTGCCGCAAGCGGTCCGCAGGCTAGGCTGGCTGTGCCGTTTGTGGTTGCTGGCAGCATCGCTGGCGATGTTGCTTTTGCCACCAGCGCTGCTGCCGATGGCCGAGCGGTTTTACGTCTATGCCTTTGTGCCACTGCCTTTTGTCGCCACCACAATCACGCTGGCGGCGATGTGGCGCGGATCGGATGCTGCGCGCGGGTTGTTGCTGGCCTGGGTTGCGCCGGCGATGATGGCTTCGGCGCGTATCCTGCATTCGCTCAATATCGTCCACTTTGATCCGATCGTCGAACATTCCGCGATTCTGACCATGAGCGTCGAGGCGCTTTTGTCCGCGCTGGCGATGGCGCTGCGGCTCAAGCGCATCACCGGCGAGCGCGATATCGCGCGCGCCGAAGAACGGGTCGCCCGCCGGCTTGCCGAGATTGATCCGCTGACCGGGGTGCTCAACCGGCGGGCCTTGCTGGATCGCGTCCTGATGCCGCCGAATGTCGCCGATATTGGCGAATGCCAGCGGCTATTGCTGGTCGACATCGACCATTTCAAACAGATCAACGACTGTTACGGCCATGATATCGGTGATGCGGTGCTGCGCCAATTGGCCAAGGTGTTGGTGCGCCGTTGCGGCGGTTATGGTGTGGTCGCCCGCTTGGGCGGCGAGGAATTCGCCCTGATCGGCCCGGCATCACGGCTCACTGCCGCGGTCGCATTGGCTGTGCTGCATGACGTGCGCAGCCATCAGTTTTCAGGCGGCATTATTGTGACTGTATCGATCGGGGCATCGCATACGCCGATATCGACAGAAGCGGATTGGCTGCACCTGTACCGCCGGGCTGATGCGGCGCTCTACGAAGCCAAGGCCACCGGCCGCAATCGGGCTGTCGATGGCGGCGATGCACGCCTTGCCGGACAACCCGACGATAGAGCCACGACAATGCATGTCACCGCCCAAATAGCCTGAACCGATGCCGGCTATCTGCGGACGTCGAGGGCCTTCTGCAATTTGGCAAAGGCCTGTGCAAACCGTTGCGCGACGCGGGCCGGATCTTCATGCCGCCGCACGGAAAAGACAAACAGCCGCGGCGCCATGATCGCCGCCGACACCAAAACCGTCGCCCAAACCTCCGCCTCGGCGGTATCCAACTGGCCCACGCCATCCAGCCCGGCTTTGCGCAAACCGCCTTCCAGCATGCCAATCAGCCCCAACCAGCGCGGGAATTGTTTATTGATATCCCCGCCTGCAATCATATCCATCAACCACAGATGTATCAGAACGGGTCGAGCCAGCACAAAAGCGATCACCATCTCCAGCCGCGTGGCCGGATCGCCCGGCGCGGTCAACATGTCCGACAGGCATGTTCCCACCCAATGCTTGACCTCGGCCAACAAAGCTTCTCGGCTGTCGAAATGGTAGTAGACCGTGGACCGGTTCATCCCGGCGTCGCGCGCCAGGGTCGCGACCGACAGCGAATCAACACCGTGGGTGCCGACCATCGCAACTGCGCGCACGATCAACTGGCGATGCGTTTCCGCAAAATTTCGATTACGGCGATTATCTTTTGCGGAGCTCAGTTCGGGCATGACTCTGGCGAATGCCATTATCGTACCGAAATCAAGCACTTTTATCGATTTTCAGGCGCCACTGACCCATTTGTTCAATAGTAAAAAATGATATATGCGCAATTATTGTGTTTTTGTACGAATTAATTGCATCCCCCAATTTTGGCGCGGCCGCGCTGGCCGCATAAGGATTCGCAGGTATCCTTGAGATCAAAAAAGCCCGTCGCGGCGCCAATTATTTCCCAAAGTAGACTATCGGAACAAGCCGAAAAACGCCGATGCCCGGTGGCATAGGAACAATGGGGGGGCGCCGCGACCTGCCCACGCAGCGCCAAACCTTGCGCCATCGCCACACAGGAGCGCCCCCGCCGCGCAGTCCATCAAAGTCAAAGCTCGCTTCCAAATCCGGATCGTCTGCGCTGCCGCAGATTGCCGATCAATCGCGCGCACGATGCGACCGGCAATCTGTGACATCATCGTCGTAAAAATTAAGTATTGATACTTATTTTGTCTTGGCAATTACAGCGAGCGCCGGACGCTCAATCAAAAAAAGCCACAGCACGTAATTCGATACTATATCTCGTCTGCGCACCTGCCACACTGGTGTCGTGGAAAGCGGTGTGCGGGCAACGCCAAGTATGCGAATGGTCGCTATCATGAAATTTGAACAATAGAACATCATCACGGTCCATATTGCTGAAATACCACCAGCGGTGTTCTGGACGATGATGAAATATAAAAGCCGCGATCATCTGATCTTCGCCGGCCACTGGTGCCGTCAGTGCGTCACCAACCGGAAATTCGTCGACCACAAACAGCGTGTTCGACAACCCCTCCTCGTCCCCCACACTGCGCCCATCGCACACCGCCAGCGGCCAATCTTGCGGGCCGGGACTGAACGTGCGCCACAGCGATACGCAGATGAATCGGCGAAATCCGTCGGGCGAACCGAAATGCTGCTGATGCATCCGCTTGGCCGCCATATGCGCTGTCAACGTGTTGTAATCGACATGCGCCTCGCCAGCCGGGGGCTGAATGCCGCCCGAATGCTGATAGCCGGCGGTCTTTTCCTGCGCGCGCGATGACAGATCGGCCGAAGTGCGGATCATCCACCCCTGCGGCGCAACGCGATCCGCCCCGGTCAGCGCCTTGATGATTTCGACCGCCTCGGCATTATATTTTGCCTCGACCTCTTCGCGGTTTTCGAAATCAACAACGCCGGTCGGCCCCTTGCCGATTACAAAGCCATGCGTGTCGAATGTGAAATCGTCGCGGATCGGCATCCCATCGCGGATGACCGCGTCGTAATCGCGATATTCGCCCGTGTTGATCTCCGCCCCGGCCCGAACATAGCGCCGCGTGACGAAGTCCCCCGGCGCAAGATAGCGAATGAGCGCAGGCGCCTCACGCGCGCCGTCTTCGATCGGATCGTAGTAAGTCGCTGTGTCGGTCAGGGTTGCCATCATCCGCTCCATATCGCGCGCCTTTACGGCGCCTGTTATGGAGTGGATCGTATCAGATGTTAGGGTTTTCACAAGCGGATAAGGGGCAAAATGCATGCCCCGGAGGCGCAGGGAGCGAGGCCCCTGCGCCTCCGCCCCTTAAATCAACCCGGCGTGCACCAATGCCGCATCGACAGCCTTGCGCGCGCCCTCGTTGCACGACACCAGCGGCAGGCGCAATTCCTCACGCACCCCCTCGAACACGCGCGACAGGGCATATTTCACCGGCCCCGGCGACGCATCTTCAAACATCGCATAGTGCAACGGATACAGCAGGTCATTCAACCGCCGCGCCTCGGTCAAATCGCCCGCGGCGCAAGCCTTTTGGAACTCCGCACAAAGCCGCGGCGCGACATTGGCAGTGACAGAAATGCACCCCACGCCGCCGGCCGCATTGAACGGCAGCGCCAGTTCATCATCGCCCGACAATTGCACAAAGCCCTTGCCGATGCCCATCCGGTGATCGGTCACGCGCGACAGATCGCCGCTGGCATCCTTGATCGCGATGATCTTGTCGGGATAGCGACGGGCCAGTTCGACCACGGTTTCCGGCTTGATGTCGGTCACCGTGCGGGCGGGCACATTGTACAGCACGATCGGCAGGTCGATCTTTTCCGCCAAATAGGAAAAATGCGCGAGCAGCCCTTCCTGACTCGGCCGGTTGTAATAGGGCGCGACCAACAGGGCCGCGGC
>CAIOKP010000378.1 GCA_903858875.1 uncultured Sphingomonadales bacterium | reverse complement strand
GGCGACGGGACAAGTTTTCGCGGGTGGGGGCGGTGTTGGTGTTGCCGGCGGTCGTGACGGTGGCATCGGGCGTTGTGGCCTATGTGATTGGCGTCACGCATGTGTTGCCGCTGCTGGGGCTGGCGATTGCGCCGGGCTTGGTGGTGGCCAGTCTGCTGCCGCTGCGGGGCCGGTCGCTGGCCCGCGCGCCGTTCAGCCTGTGGGGCATGGTGATTGCGCATATGGGGCTGGGCGTGGCGCTGTTCGGCATGGCTTGCGATAGTGCGTTCAGCGTTGAAAAGCTGGTTGCGGCGCATATCGGTGAGACGACGATGGTTGGGCCCTGGGCGGTGACTTTGGCGGATGTGTCGCCTGTCGCGGGCCAGAACTGGACCGCGATGGAGGGCACGCTCAAGGTGCGATACGCGGGCGGCGCGGAACAACGGTTGATGCCGCAATCGCGTACCTTCTGGGCGCCGATGCAGACGACTTCGGTGTCGGCGCTGCTGACCCGCTGGAATGGCCAATTGTATACGGTGCTGGGCGAGGAAACCGCCGCGGATAATGGGCCGGGCCGTTGGCAATTGCGGCTGTGGTGGAAGCCGTTTGTGCCGATGATCTGGATCGGCGGGATCTTGGTCGCATTGGGCGGCGTCCTGGCATTGTTCAGTCGCATCGCGCAGGACTTGCGCCGCCGATCGGTGCGCGGCCGTATGGCCGACCGCCGCGAAAGTCTGGCCAAAGTGGAGCAAGCGGCATGACCGATACCCCATCCCCCAAGGCGCCGCGCTGGACACTATGGTTGCCATTGGCGCTGTTTGTCGCCTTTGTGGCGCTGGTGGTGGTTGGCCTTGTACGGCCCAAGAACACCGATATCGCCAGCCAAATGATCGGCAAGCCATTGCCCGCCTTTACCCTGCGCGCGGCGAGTGATGCGAAGCCGGGCCTTGCCGACAAGGATTTCCAGAGCGGCAAGCCGCGCCTGCTCAACATCTTTGCCAGTTGGTGCGTGCCGTGCCGTGCCGAAGCGCCAGTCTTGGGCGAAATCGCGCGGCAGGGTGTCGAAATCGACGCCATCGCCATCCGTGATCACAAGGATGATTTGGCCAGTTATCTCAAGCAATATGGCAACCCCTATGCCCGGATTGGCGCCGACGATGTTAGTGCGGTGCAACTGGCCATTGGGTCGAGCGGCGTGCCCGAAACCTTTGTCATCGATGGCAAGGGCGTTATCCGCTATCAACATATCGGCGATATCCGGCCCGAACAGGTGCCGATGATCCTCGCCAAACTGGCGGAGGCGGGGCAATGATCCGTCGTTTTGCGCTTGGTTTGGCTTTGGTGCTGGCAACGCCCGCGATGGCGGATGATTCGATGCCGCCCGCGCCCTATGCCTATCGCCAATTGCCCGATGCCAAGCAGGAAGCCAAGGCGCAGGCCTTGATGGAAACGCTGCGGTGCTTGGTGTGTCAGAGCCAGTCGATCGCCGATTCCGATGCGTCGATCGCCGGCGATATGCGCAGTCAGGTGCGCACACGCATCGCGGCGGGCGAGGACCCAGAGGCAATTCGCAACTGGCTGATCCAGCGTTACGGTGATTATGTTAGCTATGAGCCGCGTGTGACGGCGATCACCTGGCCACTGTTTGCGGCGCCATTGGTATTGCTGGCATTGGCCGGATTGCTTTTACGCAAACGGTTTATCGGTGGCGACGTTGGCAAGGGAGACAATACATGACCTGGCTAGTGTTGATCGCTCTGGTAGCCGTGGTGTTTGTCGTGCTGGTTCTAAACTTGCGCGCCAAACGTATCGGGTGGGAGGCGATTGCCGCTGCACTCTTGGTGGGTCTTGCCGGCTATGCGATGCAGGGGCACCCCTATACGCCCGGCGCGCCAAAGGCGGCGCGGGAAAAAAGCACGGATACCGCGGCCGCCGCAGTGCAAGAACGTCAACAGCTGGCCGGGATGGATACGACCGGCAATAAATGGGTGATGATTGGCGATGCGTTGGCGCGGCAGGGGCAATATGCCGATGCAGCGACGATCCTGCGTGGCGCGGTCGATGCGGATCCCAAAAACAGCGATGCGTGGCTGGCGATGGCCAATGCGCTGGTCGGCCATGCCGAGGGCAATTTGTCGCCTGCTGCGCTTTATGCGTTTCGCCATGCCGCCGCCGCTGATCCGCAAGCGCCGGGACCGCCGTTCTTTCTTGGGATGGCGATGGCGCGGGCTGGGCGATTTGATGATGCGCGCGCGTTGTGGGCAGGATTGCTGATGCGCACGCCGGCCAAGGCCCCGTGGCGTGACGATTTGGTCATGCGGTTGGGACGGCTCGACAAATTGATGGCGATGATCCGTCAGTCGCAGGCCGCCGGTGATGGGTCGGGGGACGGGATGGTGCCGCCGCCGCGTTGAGGGCACCTTTGGCTGTCGTCTTGGGAAGCTGCGGTAAAACGGCCTGTTGCGGCGCCACGGGCGCGCTGCTAAGCGCCGGGCCTCGTCGCCTGCGCGGCGACTCAGGGGCACAAGTCGCATGAGTGAAATGGCACGGCAGGGAGAGCCCGGGGTGGTTGCACATACCGCAGGCGCCGAATCCCCTCCCAATTCTCATTCCGTCTCGCATGGTGCCCAGCTATCGCTGGCCATGGGCGCGATCGGCGTAGTTTTCGGTGATATCGGCACCAGTCCGCTATACGCCATTCAAGCGATCATGACGGGCGAACATCCGTTGCAGATCGACATCCTGAATATCTATGGCGTGATCAGCCTGATATTCTGGACCATGGTCGTTGTCGTTACGATCAAATATGTGTTTGTTGTCATGCGCTGCGACAATAATGGCGAAGGCGGCAGCCTTGCGCTGTTGGCGCTGATCAATCGCAAGCGGCCCGAAACGCGGCGGATGGGCCTGTTGGTCGCAGGTGGCCTGTTGGCGACAGCGCTGTTTTACGCCGATTCGATGCTGACGCCGGCCATTTCTGTGATTTCAGCGGTCGAAGGGCTGGATGTGGTGAGCAACCGCTTTCACCCCTATATTGTCCCGATAGCTTTGGTGATCCTATCGGGCCTGTTCGTGATTCAGGCACGCGGCACGGAAAAGGTTGGAAAGTTGTTTGGTCCGGTGATGCTGGTCTATTTCGCGGTGATCGCCGCGATGGGCTTGTGGAACATCCGCCTGCATCCCCAGGTGATGTGGGAACCGCTGAACCCTTGGTATATCTGGCTGTTCTTTGCCGCCCATCCGTTGATCTCGTTTCTGTCGCTGTCGGCGGTGGTTTACGCGATCACCGGGGTGGAGGCATTGTATGCCGACATGGGGCATTTCGGCCGCAAGTCCATTACCTATGCTTGGCTCGTGCTGGTGTTCCCCTGTCTCGTGCTG
Source organism: uncultured Sphingomonadales bacterium (assembly GCA_903858875.1). GTDB lineage: Bacteria > Pseudomonadota > Alphaproteobacteria > Sphingomonadales > Sphingomonadaceae > Novosphingobium. The sequence continues at coordinate 4,673 of CAIOKP010000378.1, read as the reverse complement.
AATTATATGGGGCAGGCGGCGCTGTTGATCGCCACGCCTGGCGCATCGAGCAATCCGTTTTTCAACATGGTGCCGGTGGAACTGCAACTGCCACTGGTGATTTTGGCCACAATGGCCACGGTGATCGCCAGCCAAGCGGTGATTTCGGGCGCCTATTCGGTGACACAACAGGCCATTCAACTGGGCTACATCCCGCGTTTCCGGATCAAGCATACCAGTCACGACATGGCCGGACAGATCTATATCCCGACGATCAACTGGTTCCTCGCCTGTATGGTGGCGGCGTTGGTGATCTCGTTCAAATCGTCGGCGGCGATGTTGCCTGCCTATGGCTTGGCCGTGGTGGGGACGATGTTCATCACTACGGGCATGTTGTTCGTGGTGATCTTCCGCATCTGGAAAGTCGCGATCTGGAAGGGGATTTTGGGACTGATTTTCTTCCTGCTGGTCGATTTCGCCTATCTGGCGGCGGGGTCGGCGAAGTTTTTCGACGGGGCATGGTTCCCGGTCGTGGTCGGGCTGATCATCTTTGTGATGTTGACCACTTGGGCCAAGGGGCGCGCGCTGTTACGGGCCAATCTGGCCGAAGGGGCGTTGCCGATCGAGGTGTTCGCCAAGAGCGCCCATTCGAGCGCGACCCGCGTGTCGGGCACCGCCGTGTTCATGGCCTCGACGGCAGAGGGCGTTCCCTCGGCGTTGCTGCATAATATCAAGCATAACAAGGTGCTGCACGAACGGGTTGTCATCCTGACCGTGATCATCGAGGAAATACCCTATGTGCCAGAGGCGCGCCGGGTCTTGGTGACTGAGGTCGGGCAGGGCTTTTACAAACTCGCCTTGCGGTTCGGCTTTTTGGAAGAGACCGATGTGCCCGCCACGTTGCGCGGGGTTCTATTGGGTGGCGAACCGATCGAGATGATGAAGACCAGCTTCTTCCTGTCGCGGCAAACGCTGTTGGCGTCGGCAAAGCCAGGCATGGCGCTCTGGCGCGAAAAGCTGTTTGCGTGGATGTTGCGCAATGCGGCCAGCGCGATGGAGTTTTTCCGCCTGCCGGTGAACCGCGTCGTTGAATTGGGCAGCCAAGTCGAAATTTGACGCGGTTCGACCCTAAAGCCGGGCCTTGCCGGGAAGCAGAATTATTGTGTCACGGCCGGTGGCGCAAACATGCAGGAATGCCCATATCCCCCCGCATCCCCCTGTCGGGGATGCGAATTAGAAACTGGAGAAAGCCATGGCCTTCGTTCTTCCCGAGCTGCCTTATGCCAAGGACGCATTTGGCGACATTTTGTCGGCGGAAACCTTCGATTACCACCACGGCAAACACCACAACGCCTATGTGACGCAGGCCAATGACCAACTGGCTGGCACCGACCTGGCCGATGCCAGCCTGCTGACCGTGATCAAGGCGGCGAAGGATGCCGGTAACAAGAAGCTGTTCAACGCCGCCGCCCAGATCTGGAACCACACGTTTTACTGGCACTGCCTGTCGCCTGTGAAGCAGGAGCCGACCGGAAAGCTGGCTGAGATGATCACGCGCGATTTCGGCTCGACCGCCGACCTGCTTGCCAAGCTGAAGGCCGAAAGCGTTGGCCATTTCGCCAGCGGCTGGGGCTGGCTAGTGCTGGAAGGTGACACGCTGAAGGTCACCTCGTTCCATGACGCCGATACGCCTGTCGCCTACGAAGGCGTCAAGCCACTGCTGACGCTAGACGTTTGGGAACATGCCTATTACGTCGACTATCGCAATGCCCGCCCGAACTACCTCGACGCGCTGTTGAACAACGCGATCAATTGGGAATTCGTGAGCCAGAACCTTGACGGCGCCGGCGCTTCGCGCGCTGATCAGGGCTAATCCTGATCCCATACGGGTAAAAAGAAACCCCGGTCTTGCGACAAGCAAGGCCGGGGTTTCTGTTTCAACCGGGATCAGGCGAGGTCTATTCCTCCTCCTGCCCCAGCCCATGCTTCAACAACATCGGCATGTGGGCAAAGGTGAACAGGAACGATAGTGGCATGAAGACATAGATTTTCATCGCGATCCACGTGTCGAAATTGTGGTTCGCCTGATTGTAGATATGGCGCAACACCTCGTTCAACACTGCAAGGCCGAGGAAAAACCAGCCCCAATTGCGCGACAACAGGCGCCAACCCTCGTCATCCAGCCCGTGGAACGCATCCTCCAGCAGGATCTTGAGCAAAGCCCGCCCGCGCCACAGGCCGATCAACAGCGCCAATCCGCTGGCGAGATAGATCACCGTCGGCTTGATCTGCACCCAAGTCGCATCGTGCAGGATGACAGTCATGCCGCCAAAGAACACCACCAGCGCGCTCGACAGCCACAGCATCGGCGAGATGCGCCCCAGCCGCCATTTTGACATGATCAGCGCGGCGATGGTCGCGATGATAAAGACGACGGTGCCCTTGGTCACGGCGACCACATCGCCGACGCCGCTCGTGCTGGCGACGGGGCGAAACGCGCGATAGGCGAGGAAAAACGCCAGCATCGGGCCGTAATCAATCACAATGTTGAGCCAGCCCGACTTGCGACGCACAGGCTTGATGTCGGGTGTATCGGTCATTCGGCCACTCCCGCGATCACGCGCGCGACGAGGTCGGCATCAAACGGGCGCAGATCGTCGATCCGCTCACCAACGCCAATGGCATGGATTGGCAAGCCATATTGCTCCGCCGCCGCGACCAGTACGCCGCCGCGCGCGGTGCCGTCCAGCTTGGTCATGACGAGGCCGGTGACGCCGGCCACTTCTTTGAAAATTTCGATCTGCGACAAGGCATTTTGACCATTGGTCGCATCCAGCACCAGCACCACATCATGCGGCGCCGCCGGATTGATCCGCCCCAGCACGCGGTGGATCTTGGCCAATTCGTCCATCAATTCGCGCTTGTTCTGCAAACGGCCGGCGGTGTCGACGATCAACACATCAGTGCCTGCCTCGGTCGCGGCCTTTACCGCGTCGAACACGATGGCCGCCGGATCGCCGCCTTCTGGTCCCTTGATGATTGGCACGCCCAAACGGTCGGCCCATACGCCCAACTGGCCGATCGCGGCCGCACGAAACGTGTCGCCCGCCGCCAGCATCACCGCGTAATCCTGTTCCTGGAACAGATGCGCCAGCTTGGCGATAGTGGTCGTTTTGCCCGAGCCATTGACCCCGATCACCAACACGACATGCGGGCGGGGAAAGGCGGTGATTTCCAGCGGCTTTGCGACGCCGCGCAAAATGACGGCAATTTCATCAGCGACGGCTTGCCGAATGGCGGCCTCGTCCGCGCCATTGACGAACTTGGCATCAGCCAGTTTTGCGCGAATCCGCGCGGCCGCCCGCGGGCCCAGATCCGAGGAAATCAGCGCATCCTCGATATCGTCGAGCTGATCCGGGGTCAGTTTCCCCCCCAGGCCGACAACGGCTCCCAGAATGCCGGTCAAATTCCCGGCCAGCTTGTCGGAGGTCTTGGCAAACCCGCCAAGCACGCGCTCGCTCCAGCTCTCGGCACTCATGCCAGCAGTCCTTCGATGATACAGGTGGGGGTAATGGTGAGGATGGTGCCGGGGACGCTGCCCGTGGGGCAGGCGACGCGGGCGAAATTGGCGGCATGGCCGGTGCCATCGCGCTCGGCCAGAACAGAGAGCGGCTGCCCGATCAAACCACCCAGCCAGCGTGTCCGTTCGACCGCGACGGCGGCGCGCAATTGAGCGGCGCGAGCGGTGATGGTGGCATGGGCGACTTGCGGCATCCGGGCAGCAGGGGTGCCGGCCCGCGCCGAATAGGGAAAGATGTGGCCGTGCACGATGCCAAGGTCCGCCACAATCGACAGGTTGGCGTGATGCGCGGCCTCGTCCTCGGTCGGGAAACCGGCAATGATATCGGCACCGATGGCGATGTCGGGGCGGCGGTCACGCAATCCGGCGACCAGGTCCAGCGCATCATGGCGCAAATGGCGACGTTTCATCCGTTTCAGGATCAGATCCGCGCCATGCTGCAACGAGAGGTGCAGATGCGGCATGACCCGCGCCTCATCAGCGATGAGGTCGAGCAGTTGCGGGTCAATCTCCACCCCGTCGACTGAGGACAGCCGCAAGCGCAGAAGGGCAGGGCAGGCGCGCAAGATCGCCGCGACCAGCGCACCCAAACGCGGCGCCTCGGGCAAGTCATGGCCCCATGACGTCAGATCAACGCCGGTCAGCACGATCTCGGCCACTCCGGCATCGACGTGGGCGGATACTTCACGCACCACATCGGCCACATCGCGCGACCGGCTAGGGCCACGCCCGGCCGGGATGATGCAAAAGGTGCAGGCATGATCGCAGCCGTTCTGCACCGCGACAAAGGCGCGGGTATGCTGCGCCGACCGCATCACCACCGGCGCGGTATCGGGCACATTCCACGCCCGCGCGTCCAGCTTTGCGGCATTGGCGATCAACCCGTCGACCTCTGGCATTGCGGCAATAGCGGCGCGCTCGATCTCGGCCGCACAGCCGGTTACCAACAGCCGCGCATCGGGGCGGGCACGCCTGGCGCGGCGGATGGCTTGGCGCGTCTGGCGCATCGCCTCTGCCGTCACCGCGCAGGAATTGATCACCACCAGATCGCCTTCACCCGCCAGCATGCGCTTCAGATGCTCGCTCTCGGACAGGTTCATCCGGCAGCCAAGGG
>CAIOKP010000377.1 GCA_903858875.1 uncultured Sphingomonadales bacterium | reverse complement strand
GGTATGACACGTTGACCGGGTTGCCAAACCGGATGATGGTGATCGACGCGGTGGCCAGCGCGCTGGCCACCGCGTCGATCACCATCATCCGGTTTGGCAACCCGGTCAACGTGTCATACCGCGCGAGATAGGCGATCTTTTGGGTGCTTTCCTGCTGCTCCGTCACATCGGAGCCGACGCCGCGAAAGCCGAGAAAATCGCCCGTTTCGTCAAAACGCGGCGCGCCCGACAAGGACCACCAGCGTTTTTCATTCTGCGTCACGACCTGAACCAATACATTGGAAAAGGGCGTCCGCGTATTCAAGCGATCCGCCAACGCCTGCAGGCCCGGCTCGACCCGTTCGCCGTCGATGGGCGGCCCGGCGATCAATCGCAGAAAATTCTCGCCTTCGACCCCTGTGGGCAACCGCCCCAACGCCTCGGCAAAGCGCGGTGAAACCAGTCGCACCCGGCGTTGGGGGTCGATCTGCCACAACCAGTCGGCCTCCGATTCGTCAAATTCGCGCAGCAGCAGGCTGACCACTTCATTGCGTTCGGCCATCCCGGCGGTCGCCAGGCGCGAGGCAAGAAAATGTCGCGAAGCCTCGATCGTTCCCAGCGCGATGCAACCCACAAAGATCGCCACCACCCCGGCCATCCCCGGTTGGTGCAGCGCAAGAAAGCCGGCGACCGACGCCGCGCCCACAATCGAGGAAAACAACAAGGTCGCCAGCGGCACGGTCGGTACGATCACCGCCGACACCGTCATCAACATCGCCAGCACAGTCCACAGCTCAAACCGCAGATGCACCGGCGCATGCGGATCAAACATCAGGATCGGCATCACCCAGACCAGCGCATTGACCACCGTACCCATCGCTTGGCGGCGAAATTCCTCGCGCGTCATGCGACGGCGGTCGGCATCGCCCAATTGGCCATCGCTGCGCGCGGTATAGGTCAGCGAACCACACAGCGCGCCCAGCCAGCCCGCGATCAAGCCATGCCCCACGATCGGCGCGAACAGCACCGCTGTCACCATTGCCGCCAATGCCTGTGCCAATAATCGCGACCGCGATACCAGCGCCAGTTGCGCATATTGAAACCCGCGCAACCGCGCCCACTCATCCGTGCCACGCCCCGTCAGGCCGAGCACCGACCAGATGCTCAATTCACCGTTGGCAGAAGGAGAGGTCTGAAGTTTCATCACCCGTCCAGCCTATAGGCCCGAATGCTTATCGGGACGTAGGGAAGACATGGTAACGCGCAGGTAAACAGCACAGCAAATATGACGCAAAACGGTCGACGGAGCGCGCTGCGCCCCGCCGAGGATGGTTTATTTTTTCCGCGTCAGTCGGCGAAAATCATTCCACCGTGACCGACTTGGCCAGGTTGCGCGGCTGATCAACGTCGGTGCCCTTGATACAGGCAACGTGATAGGCCAGCAATTGCACCGGCACCGCATAGACCAGCGGCGCGATCAAGGGGTGAACCTTGGGCATTTCGATGGTGGCCATGCACCCCTCGCCCGCCTCGGCCAGCCCTTCGGCGTCAGAGATCAGCACGATCTTGCCGCCGCGCGCCCGCACTTCCTGCATGTTCGACACGGTTTTTTCGAACAGCGGGCCGGACGGGGCCAGCACGATAACGGGCACGCTTTCGTCGATCAGCGCGATCGGCCCGTGCTTCATCTCACCTGCTGCATAACCTTCGGCATGGATATAGCTGATTTCTTTCAGCTTTAGCGCGCCCTCCATCGCCAGCGGGTAATCCTGCCCGCGGCCCAGATACAGCACATCGCGGGCCGGCGCGACCAGATGCGCCATCGCCGCAATCGCGTCATCATAGGCCAGCGCCGCGTTCAACGCGGCCGGCGCCTCGATCAATTGCGAGACAACATCGCGCTCTTCCTCGCGGCTCATCCGCCCGCGCTTGACCGCCAGATGCGCCGCCAGCGCCGCCAGCACTGCCAATTGGCAGGTGAACGCCTTGGTCGAGGCCACGCCGATTTCCGGCCCGGCATGGGTCGGCAACAACAGATCGGCCTCGCGCGCCATGCTGCTGGTCGGCACGTTGACGACCACCGCGATGGTCTGCCCCGCCGCCTTGCAATGGCGCAGCGCGGCCAGCGTATCGGCCGTCTCGCCCGACTGGCTGATGAAAATCGCCAGTCCGCCCGCCTCGAGCACAGGATCGCGATAGCGGAATTCCGACGCCACATCGATGTCGACCGGCAGGCGGGCAAAATGCTCAAACCAATATTTGGCAACGAGGCCCGCGTAATAGGACGTACCACAGGCGACAATCGTCACGCGCTTGATCGACGACAGGTCGAAATCGATCTGCGGCAAGGCAACGCTTTCATCGACCTGCCGGATATAACTGCGCAGGGTCTGGGCAACCACAGTGGGCTGCTCATAGATTTCCTTTTGCATGAAGTGGCGGAAATTACCTTTTTCCACCGCCGCCGCCGATGCACCGCTGGTCGTGATGGCGCGCTTGACCGGGTTGTTGTCCTTGTCAAAGATCTCGGCACTGTCGCGGGTGATGATCACCCAATCGCCCTCATCCAGATAGCAGATCTTTTGCGTCAAAGGCGCCAGCGCCAGCGCGTCGGACCCGAGGTACACCTCGCCCTCGCCATAGCCGACCACCAAAGGCGAGCCCAACCGCGCACCGATCAGCATGTCGGGATATTGGCGGAACACGATCGCCAACGCGAAAGCCCCGCGCAATTGCGGCAGCGAGGCCTTCACCGCCTCCACCGGCGTCATCCCGCCCTCGACCTTTTCCGAGATCAGGTGCGCGACCACCTCGGTATCGGTCTCGGATTCGAACCGGCGGCCCTTGGCCATCAATTCTTCGCGCAACGACCGGAAATTCTCGATGATCCCGTTATGCACCAAGGCCAGCACTTCGGTCGCATGCGGGTGCGCATTGGCCGCCGTCGGCGCGCCATGCGTCGCCCAGCGCGTATGCGCGATCCCGGTCGTGCCGTCGGCCGGGTTGCCGGCCAGTTCCTTGACCAAATTCATCAATTTGCCCGGCGCGCGGCGACGGATCAACTGGCCATCATGGACGGTGCAAACGCCCGCCGAATCATAGCCGCGATATTCCATCCGGCGCAGGCCATCGACCAGACGATCCGCTACTTCTTCTTTGCCGACGATGCCGATAATGCCGCACATGTTCAGGTATGCCCCATGTTCAAACGCCCGGCCCAGGCCGGAAAAATAATTCTATAGGCCCACAGGCTTGCTGCCTGCTTAATCGGGGGGTTAGCCCTGCTTTTCGGCCTTCTTCTTCTTCATCGCATCATGAAAGCGATCTGCCCAGCCAGGTTTGATCAATTGTTCGGCGCGCACCAAACGCAATTCGCCATCGGCGACATCGCGCGACACCGCACTGCCCGCTGCGACAATCGCATCGGCACCGATCCGCACTGGCGCGATCAGCGCTGAATTGGACCCGATAAAGGCGCGCTCGCCAATCACCGTCTTGTATTTGAAATAGCCGTCATAATTGCAAGTGATCGTGCCTGCGCCGAGATTGGCTCCTGCCCCGACTTCGGCATCGCCGATATAAGACAAATGGTTAGCCTTGGCGCCAACGCCCAGCACGGACTTCTTGATCTCGACAAAATTACCGACCTTGGCCTTTTCGCGGATGTCAGCACCGGGGCGCAGCCGCGCATAAGGACCGATGTCGGCCTTACTAGCGACTTTCGCGCCTTCCAGATGCGAAAAGGCGTGAATTTTCACATCATCGGCAATCGTCACACCGGGGCCAAAATACACGTTGGGTTCGACCGTCACATCGCGGCCGATCACCGTGTCCCAGCTGAACCACACCGTCTCTGGCGCGATCAGGCTGGCGCCATCGGCCATCGCCTGTGCGCGGCGGCGGTCCTGCCAGCGGCCCTCGGCCTGCGCCAATTCGGCCCGGCTGTTAATGCCGGCGACTTCGTGTTCGTCGTCGGTCACCACCACAGCGCATACGCGGCCATCGGCATGGGCAATGTTCACGATGTCCGTCAGGTAATATTCGCCCTGCGCATTATCATTGCCAACGCGAGCCAGCAGCTGGAACAGCTCTGCGGCTTTTACTGCCATCAATCCCGAATTGCACAAGCGACAGGCGCGCTCGGCATCGGTGGCGTCCTTGTATTCGACCATCTTGGTAATGCGGCCATCGGTGGCCAGCACGCGCCCATATTGCAATGCATCGTCCGGCTCAAAACCCAGCACCACCACCGCGGGCGCGTCTTGCTCGTGCAACCGGGCAATCATCGCCCGCATCGTTTCGGGCCGCACAAACGGCACATCGCCGTACAGGATCAACACATCGCCGACAAAATCCGCCAAAGCGCTCTCGGCCTGCTGAACCGCATGGCCGGTGCCCAATTGCGGGTCCTGCACCGCGATGGTCGCCCGCCCGCCCAAGGCCTGTTCCAACTGCGCCCGACCATGGCCGGCCACCACGACCTGCCGTGCCGGGTCCAATTGCGCCGCGCTGGCCAACAGATGGTCGAGCATCGGGCGCCCGGCGATGGGATGCAACACCTTGTGGGTGTCACTCTTCATACGGGTGCCCTTGCCAGCGGCCAGAACAACGAGGGCGAGCGGAATCGGTTGCGAGGTCATGCTCTGCCTCATGCCAGCAATTTCTTGCAGATTCCATACGACGCGGGCATCGGTCGCGCCCATGCACAGTTTTCCTTTCGATCTCGTGGGTTTTGACCTCGACGGCACGCTTCTCGACACCAGCGGCGACCTTGGTGTGGCGCTCAACCACGCGCTACGCATCGCCGGGCGGGCGCAGGTGCCCGCTGACCAAGTGCGCACCCTCGTCGGTGGCGGCACGCGACACATGCTGGCGCGTGCGCTCAGCCTGTCGGGCGCACCGCTGGACGAGGACGAGATGACCGCCCTCACCGCGCAGCTCGTCAGCCATTACGAGGCCAACATCGCGGTCCACACCTGCTTTTACCCCGGCGGCGAGGCGATGCTCGACACGCTGGCCGCGCGCGGTGTGCCCATCGCCGTCGTCACCAACAAGATGGAACACCTCGCGCTACGCCTGCTGGGTGAAATGGGGCTGACATCGCGCTTTGCCACGATCATCGGCGGCGACACCCTCGGCCCCGGCCGCGCCAAGCCCAAGCCCGACCTGCTCCACCTGATGACCGAGCGCACAGGCGCGCGGCGCGCGGCCTATGTCGGTGACACGACCTTCGACACCGGCGCCGCCCGCGCCGCGGGCATCCCCTGCGTCGCGGTCAGCTTCGGCTTCTGCGACCGCCCGGCGGGGGAATTGGGCGCCGATGCCGTGATCGACCATTATGACGATCTGGTGGGCGCGCTGGAGGGGCTGGTTGTTAGGGGCTAAGGAAGAGTGCGAGGCACTAGCCCCTCGTATCTTCGCCTTACCCCCTACCCCTCGACAATCTTCATCAACCGCCGCTCGATCACCGCCAGAACGCCGGCCAATTCATGCCCGCGCTTCAGCACTTGGCCCGCCTCGCCATAGATCGCCCACATCCCCTGTTTCCCCCGCAACGCCGGCCGCTTTTCCACGCGCATCTGCGGGCGTTCGGCGGCGCGTTTAAAGGCGGAGAAGCTGGCCGCGTCTTTCGAAAAATCCATCGCGTAGTCGCGCCATTGCCCGGCGGCGGCCATCCGGCCATAGACATCGAGAATACGCATCAGCTCAATCCGGTCGAACCCGACCTGCAACGGCGCGCGCGGAAAGGCGATGATGTTGG
>CAIOKP010000376.1 GCA_903858875.1 uncultured Sphingomonadales bacterium | reverse complement strand
GGGGATCGGGCTGGACCTGGGCGCGCATCACCGCCATTTGGTCGATGGCGATCTTCAGTTTCTTGTAAATGCCTTCGGCTTCCGACCAAATTGGCTCACCGTGCTCGCTCATGCGCAGGCGAAACATTCTTCGCATATGCATGAAATCGAAAGGATAGTACAGTTCTTCGATATTTGACCCGTTGGATAGCGAGTTGCGCGGAATGGTCGTGCGGTTATCTGGCATCACGAACGCCGCCTCTTTGGACGGCTTGTGCCCGTTCCAGCGAAAGCCGATGCACTTTCTGTTTCTTTCGAGCCACCGGGGATACGGCCGGCAGCCGAAAACTTTTCCTGATAGTGAACGGTGAGCGGGAAGAAATCCTGGCCCTCCTTCACGCTCTTTGCGGCGGTCACGGCGCACAGCACCACGGTTTCGCCATAAGTCGCCAGCACAGCGCCATTGGCCTGGCGAGCAATGCGGCCGGTTTCGAGGGTGAGGGTCTTTCCGCCCCACTCCATCGATACAGTCTTGACGTCGAACATCGTATTTCCTTCGTTCCCGCGCGGCCCTATTGCACGCCCAGGGTTTGCTGCCGGGGATACCGTCCCGGTCCGGTGCGGGGCATTGTGTCTGGCCCCATGGGGGTCCCGCCGAATTGCAGGCATACCCGTAACATTTTGCAGGCCGGTGACACGATTTTCGCGTCCGATTTCCCCGACCCAGATGCAAGAAGCGCCCCGCTAGCGGGGCGCTTCACAGGTCTTACTTACGCAGACCCAGCTTCGCGATGAGCGCATTGTAACGCGCGACATCTTTTTTCTTCAGGTAGGCAAGCAGGGTGCGCCGCTTGTTGACCATCATCAGCAGACCACGGCGGGAATGGTTATCCTTGTGGTGCAGCTTGAAGTGACTGGTCAAAGTCAGAATGCGGCTGGTCAGGATCGCGACCTGCACTTCCGGCGAACCAGTGTCGCTGGCGGCGCGGGCGTTGTCCTGAATGATTTCCTGCTTCTTTTCGGGGCTAACCGACATTTCACTACTCCGCGACATCGGAAAAGTTAAACCCCCGTTCGACCCGGGCCGAACCCCCGTCAACCACCATCAGCGCCACAGGCGTTGCGCCCAAGGATGCCAGATAGAGCCCGTCGGAGTGGGGCTGCCCAGTCAGAACGCGGCCCTGTCGGACCGCCCTTGCCGCCTCTGGACTGAGGGGGAGAGCCGGGATGTCGACCAGCCCCGCCTCGAGCGGCAAGAGTATATGTTCAAGCCTCGCCCCCTTGCCCACTTCATTCAACTTGTCCAGCGAAATCGCCTGATCCAGCCCGAACGGCCCCGCCTTGATCCGACGCAGCATCGTCACATGCCCCCGCGTGCCCAGCGCCAGCGCGATATCGCGCGCCAGACTGCGGATATAGGTCCCCTTGGACACAAAGGCGCGCAAGGTCACGCAACCAGCATCGGCATCCAGCAGGTCGAGCGTGTAGATCGTCACGGCGCGAGTCGGCATATCGACCACTTCGCCCGCCCGCGCCCGGTCATAGGCGCGCACCCCGTCGATCATCAACGCCGAATAGGCCGGCGGCACCTGTTCGATCGGCCCGGTAAATTGTGGCAGCACGCCGGCCACTTCGGTCGCGCCGGGCAACACATCGCTGGTGGCGATCACTTGCCCTTCAAGGTCGAGCGTGTCCGTTTCCGCGCCAAACGTGATGGTAAAATCATAGATCTTGGACGCGTCCAGCATCCGCCCGGTGATCTTGGTCGCCTCGCCCACCGCGATCGGCAAGATCCCGCTGGCCAACGGATCGAGCGTGCCGCCATGGCCGACCTTGATCCCGCCCTTCAACTTCATGTTGAACCCCGCCTCACGCAGGTTGCGCTTGACCGCCGCAACGCCCTGCGTGCTCCCCATCCCCACCGGCTTGTCGAGGATGATCCAGCCGTGCACGCTCATGCCCCGGCCCCATGCGCCGCGCCATACAGGCCCATTTCCGCCGCGAAATGCCGACGACACAACGCGACATAGCGGTCATTGCCGCCAATCTCGTTCTGCGCACCGGCGGTCACCGCATGGCCCGCGGCATCGACGCGAAGGTTCATCGTCGCCTTGCGCCCGCAATGGCACACCGCTTTCAACTCAACCAACGCGTCCGCAATACCCAGCAAGACCGCCGATCCGGGGAACAATTCGCCCTGAAAATCGGTGCGCAACCCATAGCACAGCACCGGAATACCCACCTCATCGGCCAGCCTGGCGCATTGCCACACCTGTGCCGGGGTCAAAAACTGCGCCTCATCGATCAGCACGCAGGACAGCGGCGTCGCGGCATGGGCCACCCCCACCGCCACGCACAGGTCGGTCCCGGCATCGAAACGATGCGCCCCGGCGTTGAGCCCAATCCGGCTTTCAATCGCCCGGTCCCCACCACGATGATCGAGCGCGGCGGTCCACAGCATCGTCGCCATACCGCGCTCGCGATAATTGAAATCGGCTTGCAACAGCGTGGTCGATTTGCCCGCATTCATGCTGGCATAATAAAAATAGAGCTTGGCCACCGGAAATTACGCGCCCGCGTCCTCATCGGTTTCTTCGGCGCCATCCGCGGCGACCGCGACATCGCGCCGCACACGCGGATCGGCCAACAACATCTCGATGCGCCTGGCCTCGTCAAAGCTGTCGTCGGACAGAAACTTGACCTTTGCCGCGTATTTCAGCTTCAACTTGCCCGCGACTTCCTTTTGGAAATAGGCGGTGTGGGTGCGAAATGCCTTCAGCACCGCCTCCTCATCCTCGCCCAGCAGCGGCTTGATGAACACCGTTGCATGGCGCAAATCGGGCGACATCCGCACTTCGGTCACCGAAACCGTGCGGGCGCTCAGCACTTCATCATGTACCGCCTGACGCGTCAGCAATTCTGAGATCACATGGCGAACCTGTTCGCCCACTTTCAACAGGCGGACCGAGCGGGTTTCAGCGGTGGAGGTCGGGAGACGGGCCATAATTTTCCATTTTCGCAGGTGGCGACGGTTCATGCGCCGCCCGCCGTTCATCCGCCCGCTTTGCCCCCGGAAGGCACCGCTTGGCAACGAACTTCTTCATCCTGTCACACAGTTGTCGATATGGTTCAGCTTGGGGTCACATCGTGGCGACCAAGTATAAATCCTCATACAGGAGGAGGCCTATGAACAAATTTCTCTCCGCAGCCATCGCTGCATCGATGCTGTTGCCGGTGGTTGCCCCGACCGCCGCTCTCGCCCAAGATCATCACGATCAAGACCAGCATGATCAACACCAACGCGGCGATTACCGTGACCATCAAAACCGCGGCCCCGACCATCGTGGTGCCGATTGGCGCGGTCCCGATTGGCGCGGTGGCCCGGACCGTCGCGATGGCCCGCCGATGGGCTGGCATCAGTATCGCCGTGGTGATCGCTTTGATCGCAACCACGCATGGCGCTATGCCGAGATCGATTATCGTCAATATCACCGGCTGCGCCCGCCGCCGCGCGGCTACCACTGGGTGCGCAACGGCGACGATGCGCTGTTGGTCGGCATCGCCAGCGGTGTGGTCGCCAGCATCATGATCGGTGCCATGCGCTAATAGTCACAGGAAGCGCGGGGCGGAGATGATCCACCCCGCGCTGCTTGCCTTTCGGCACGTTAGTGTCCGGTATCCCCATCCATCTTGGCAAGAATGCGCCGCAATGAACTGATATTGCGCGCGGTTCCCCGCAAGCTCAACCGCCGCTCGATAAAGGCGTTGGTCAGCCGGCTCCGTCCGACACCATTGACGAAATCGATATACAGCGACCTCGGCCCGGCGGCGATCCGCTCTGGCCCGCGTGTCGCATGGTCGGCCTGCAGACGGTCAAACGCCGCCTGATTGACCGCGCCCGACAGGAACAGCGTATGCACCTGTGCCGGATCGCCGGTCGCGGCAAAAGGGTTGCCGTCAATCGCCCCGGCAACCTCATCCCGGCTGCGCACAGCGGAAAAACTGTCAATATCGAACCGGTCGAGCATCACATGGGCGAGCAAATCCTCCAGCCCTTCACTCGGCCGCTCCTCATAGTCGAACAGCACGTTGCCACTGGCCACCACCGTCTCGACATTCTCAAACTCCTCCCGCTCAAACGCATAGCGCAGGTCGGCCATCGACAGACGGTTGCTGCCGACGTTGATGGAGCTGAAAAAGGCGATGTAGCGGGGCATTAATACGAAATCCCACAGTCATACCGCACCGTTGCGCCGTCAGACCGCCCATAAAACGCGCCGGCGGCGTCCCGACAATTGGGCGGCGGGGGGAAAGAGCCAAGACACTTTCACCCCGCCCATTCCCATTACATCGTGCGTTCGCGCATCTCGACTTCAAAGGTTTCGAGCATATCGCCCGCGCGGATGTCGTTGGTGTCCTGCAACACCACACCGCATTCGAGCCCGGCGCGCACTTCGGCAACGTCGTCCTTGAACCGGCGCAGCGACCCGATGTGCGTCTTCGAAATGATGACGTCGTGGCGGGTAACGCGGGTGTAGAGGCCCTTCTTGATGTAGCCCTCGAGCACCAACAGACCAGCGGCCTTGTCGTGCTTGCCGGCGGGGAACACTTCCTTGACCTCGGCGCGGCCGACGACGGTTTCGATGCGTTCCGGACCCCAAACGCCGGCCATTTCCTTCGAAATGTCGTCGGTCAGGTGATAGATCACGTCGAAATACTTCATCCGTACCTTGAAACGGTCGACCAATTCGCGCGCCTTGGCGTTGGGTCGCACGTTAAAGCCGACGATCGGTGCCCCCGATGCCGCCGCCAGGCTGACATCGCTCTCGGTAATCGCGCCAACGCCTGCATGCAGGATGCGTACCTTGATCTCGTCGTTCGAGATCTTGTTGAGCGCATTGACGATCGCCTCGACCGACCCTTGCACGTCGGCCTTCACGACCAGCGGGAATTCGATCACGGTTGCCTTGGCCTTCAGCGCCGAGAACATGTTCTCCAGGCTTGGTGCCTCGCTCACGGTGCGCTTGGCGGTCGCCTGTTCATGGCGGAACGCGGCGACTTCGCGGGCACGGGCCTCGCTCTCCACCACGGTCAGCGTATCGCCAGCCATCGGCACGCCCGACAGGCCCAACACCTCAACCGGCAAGGCGGGCGGTGCAGCCTTGATCTGGCGCCCCTTGTCATCGAGCATCGCGCGAACGCGGCCCGACTGTGTGCCGACAACCAGAATATCGCCGATCTTCAACGTACCACGCGTAATCAGGACAGTCGCCAGCGGCCCCTTGCCCTTATCGAGCTTGGCCTCGACCACCGTCGCCTCGGCGGCGCGGTCGGGGTTGGCCCGCAATTCAAGCAATTCGGCCTGCAACAGGATCTTTTCGATCAGCTCCGGCAAGCCCACGCCGGTCTTCGACGACAGTTCGACATCCTGCACATCACCGGACATCTGCTCGACCACGACTTCATGTTCGAGCAAACGTTCGCGGATCTTCTGCGGGTTGGCCTCGGGCTTGTCGCATTTGGTGATCGCGACGATCATCGGCACGCCCGCCGCGCGGGTATGGCGGATCGCCTCGATCGTCTGCGGCATGATGCCATCGTCGGCGGCCACCACCAACACGACGATGTCGGTGACATTGGCACCGCGCATCCGCATGTCGGTAAACGCTTCGTGACCTGGCGTATCCAGGAAGGTGATCAGATCGCCCCCCTTGGTCTTGATCTGATAGGCGCCGATATGCTGCGTAATGCCGCCCGCCTCGCCGCGCACCACATCGGTGCCGCGCAAAGCGTCGAGCAAGCTGGTCTTGCCGTGATCGACGTGGCCCATGATGGTGACCACCGGCGGACGCGGCTGCAAGGTGTCTTCGGCATCGACGTCGGCGGCGATGTTAATGTCGACGTCGTTTTCAGACACGCGCTCGATATTGTGGCCGAATTCCTCGACCAACAGCTCGGCGGTATCCTGATCGAGCACGTGGTTGACGTTACCAACGACGCCCATCTTGAACAGCGATTTGACGAGATCCGAGGCCTTTTCGGCCATACGGTTGGCCAATTCCTGCACGGTGATCTCTTCTGGCACCACAACGTCGCGCACTTGCTTTTCGCGCTGTTGCGATTGCCCGGCGTAATGGGCGCGCTTTTCCTTTTCGCGGGCGCGCTTCAAGGCGGCAAGGCTGCGAGCGCGAGCGCCCTCATCCTCGTTCAGCGCGCGGCTGACGGTCAACTTGCCCGACTGGCGACGGTCTGCACCGGCCTTGTCACGCGCGGCACCGGGTTTCTTGGCGGCGGCGGCTTCCGGACGGCGGGCCGGCGCAGGCGCGGCAACCGGGGTAAAGCGGCGCGGCGCAGGCGCAGCAGCCGGCGCACGCTCGGCCCGAGGCGCCGGGGCGGCGGGCGCCGCCACCGGCGCGGCAGAGGCTTCGACCACAGGCGTTACCACGACCGGCGCGGCTTCGACCACCGGGGCCGCGGCAGCTTCCGCCTCGCCAGCAGCAATCCGGCGGTTTTCCTCAGCCCGGCGCTTTTCTTCTTCCATCGCCCGCAGGCGCTGCTCATGCTCGCGCCGGGTAGCCGCTTCGGTGGCTACCATGCGGGCCTCTTCGGCTTCGCGCAGCAGGCGAGATTGCGCTTCTTGACGCGTTTCGTTGCGGGGCGGCGCGGGGCGCGGGGCGGGCGCACGTTGCGGTTGCACGGGCGCGGGCTGTGGCGCCACGGGCACGGGGGCGGCCACGACGGCTGCCGGTGCCTCAACAACTGGCGCGGGCGCCGGGGTGGGCACAGGCGCAGCGGCGGCCACGGGCACTTCGGCCGCCGGGGCCTCATGCACTACGCCGCCGGCTTCACCGGGCTTGCCCAACACCTTGCGGCGCTTGACCTCGACCACGACCTTGTTGGTCCGGCCATGGCTGAAGGTCTGCTTGACTTCGCCCGCCACCACTGCGCTCTTCAGCCCCAGTGGCTTGCGGCCCAGTGTCGGTTTGTCGTTGCTATCGGTCATCTTGTCAGCCAGCCCTTCAATCTCAATTCGTCGTCGCGGCGGTCGGCTCATGGCCATCCACCGTCTCGTTTTGCTCGTCCTGCCCGGCTGCGGCGTCTTGCGCCTCAGCTTGGCCCAGAAAATGGAATAGGCGCGCCAGCATCGGGGCCAGCCTTTCGGCCGCCGCACGGTCGGTCAACGCCAAATGCACAACATTGTCGCGGCCCAATGCCACAGACAGGCTAGCGCGGTCCAGAGGCAAGGTGATCCCTGTCTGCCCCGACCCTTCGGCGTCCAGCCCAACGCGATAGGCTTGATCCAGCTTGCGATTACCGTCTTGCC
Source organism: uncultured Sphingomonadales bacterium (assembly GCA_903858875.1). Taxonomy (GTDB): domain Bacteria; phylum Pseudomonadota; class Alphaproteobacteria; order Sphingomonadales; family Sphingomonadaceae; genus Novosphingobium. Next base: position 32,348 of record CAIOKP010000376.1, on the reverse strand, counting down.
CCGCATCCGACGCATGGGCCAGCCAGGCAACCTTGCCCATCCGCGCGTTTTCCGCGATCCGGTCAGAGCCAACCAACAACCGGCCCGACCGCATTTCCAGCCCGAGTCGGTCGGTAATCGCGCGAATCAGCGCGACCTGAATACGGTCCGGCAAATCGTCCGGGATCGTCAGCGCGGCCCCCTTGTGGGCACGAGCCAGCGCGCCCTTCAACTTGCCCTTGGCGATAGCGATTTCGAGTTCTGCACGGGGCACACCGATCCACGCACCGCGCCCCGGCGCCCGCGCCAAGGCGTCGGGTGCGATATAGGCAACGCCATCGGGGCCTTCTGGCGAAATCGCCAGCCGGATCAGCGCATCACGCGCGTCGATCCGCCCGGAGAGGATGCATTTCCTCTCCGGCCCTTCATCCGTACTGTCGGAGCTTACGCGCTCATTGTGAGGAGTCCGCACTGGCGGCCTCCTCAGTGTCGGGTTCGTCGTCGAACCAGTGCGCGCGCGCGGCCATGATAATTTCGTTGCCTTGTTCCTCAGTGAGACCGTACTCGCCCAGCACACCGCCGCGTGTTTCTTCGCGGCGATCATCGTTGCGGTCGCGACGCTCTTCCTTGTTGTTGTTGCGGCGGCGCTGATCATTGCTGCGCTTCTTGGCGATCAACTCGTCGGTGGCGAGATCCGCCAGATCGTCGAGCGTCTTCACGCCAGCCTTGCCCAGTACCACCAGCATCGCCTCGGTCAGGTGCGGCAGTTCGGCCAGCGCATCCTCGACACCCAATTCGCGACGTTCCGCGCGGGCGGCTTCCTCGCGACGGTCGAGCGCTTCTTGCGCGCGGCTCTGCAATTCCTGACCCAGTTCCTCGTCGAAACCCTCGATATTCGCGAGTTCCGCCAGATCGATATAGGCCACTTCTTCCAGCTCGGTGAACCCTTCGGCCACCAACAGCTGCGACAGCGTCTCGTCGACGTCGAGCTCTTCCTCGAACAACTTCGACCGCTCGGCAAATTCCTTCTGCCGCTTTTCCGAAGCCTCGGCCTCGGTCATGATGTCGATCTGCTTGCCGGTCAGCTGGCTGGCCAGACGCACGTTCTGACCACGGCGACCAATCGCCAGGCTCAGCTGATCGTCGGGCACCACGACCTCGATGCGGCTTTCTTCCTCGTCGATAACGACGCGGCTGACCGTGGCGGGCTGCAACGCGTTGACCACAAAGGTCGCGGCATCATCGCTCCACGGGATAATGTCGATCTTTTCGCCCTGCATTTCCTGCACGACGGCTTGCACGCGGCTGCCCTTCATGCCGACACAGGCGCCGACCGGGTCGATGCTCGAATCGCGGCTGATCACGCCGATCTTGGCGCGGCTGCCCGGATCGCGGGCGGCGGCCTTGATCTCGATGATGCCATCGTAGATTTCGGGCACTTCCTGCGCGAACAGCTTCTTCATGAATTCAGGATGGGCGCGGCTCAGGAAAATCTGCGGGCCACGGTTTTGACGCTCAACCTTGAGGATCAGCGCGCGGACGCGCTCACCCACACGGGCGGCTTCACGCGGGATCTGCTGATCGCGGCGAATGACACCCTCGGCGCGGCCGAGGTTGACGATCACATGGCCGAATTCAACCGACTTGATAACGCCCGTGACAACTTCGCCAGCGCGGTCCTTGAACTCGGCATACTGACGGTCGCGCTCGGCATCGCGGACCTTTTGAAAGATCACCTGCTTGGCCGATTGTGCATCGATACGGCCCAGATCCACCGGCGGCAGCGGATCGACGATGAAATCGCCAACCTGCGCACCGGGCTGCAACTTTTCAGCGGCCTTGATGTCGACCTGCTTGAAATAGTCTTCGACCACCTCAACCACCTCAACCACACGCCACAGACGCAGATCGCCAGTGCGCGGATCAAGCTTTGCACGGATGTCGTTTTCGGCGCCATAACGGTTGCGCGCCGACTTCTGGATCGCCTCTTCCATCGCCTCGATGACGATCGACTTGTCGATCATCTTTTCCGTGGCGACCGCGGTGGCAATCGCAAGCAGTTCGGCGCGGTTGGCGGAAATCGCACTGGCCATATTCAGTCTTCCTGAGCTTCGGTGAGTTCGGTTTCGTCGTCAGCGTCTTCGACAATGTCGTCAACGCCCTTGATATCGATCGGCTTTGTCGCGGCAATCAATCGGTCGGTCAGCACCAGCTTGCCCGATTGCACATCGGCCAGCGGAAAGGTGACCCGGCCCGACTTCTTGTCGTCGAACAGAATAATGTCTTCTTCGACCCCGGCCAGAATACCATGTACCGTCTTGCGGTTGGTATCGACGGGGTTGATCAAAGTGACGCGCGCCTCATGCCCGACCCACTCGACCCAGTCCTTCAACCGGGTCAACGGACGGTCAATGCCGGGCGAGCTGACCTCGAGGCGATAGACCTCGTGAATCACCACATCGCCCGCTTCTTCCAACGCGTCGATCTTGTCCGAAATGCGGTGCGACAGCACAACGCAATCGTCCATCAACAATTGCCCGGTTTCGGGCCGCTCCGCCATGATCTGCAAGGTGCATTCTTCGTCACCAAAGTCGGACCGACCAAAAAACCGCACACGCACGAGGTCAAATCCCATGGCCTTCACCTCGGGCTCGACGATCTCGATAATGCGCGCGATATTAGCCATTAATGCTCCGTTTGGATCCGAATATGCGAATAAACGATCGTGCCGGCCCCATCTCGGCGCCAGCCCCGTTTGCAGTCACAATGTCGGGATTGATCGCCCTATACGCCCGAGGTTTACGAAAAGCAAGAGGCCCCGACGGACACATCCACCGCAGGGCCCCTCACCCCAAAGCCGCCTCAACCTTGACCACCACGCTTGCGAACGCCCTGGCCGCCGCGCTCTTGCCGGCAAAAGCGGTCAGGGGCGATTGCTGCACACCCATTTGCTCCACCACGCTGGCATGGGGAATCGTCGGCCAGTCGGGATGCGCATCGGCGGTGTCGCGATGCAGCCCCTTGCGGCGGTCGACCATCGACAGCACCGGCAACAGCGCGGGCGCCTTCTTGCCCCGCACGTCGGCCAGATGTTCCTCTACCTGATCCAGCGTGCGCAGAGCCAGCGGCGCCGGCATCACCGGTACCACCAACAGATCGGCGGCGCGAAAAATCTGGTCCGAAATCTCACCCAACCCCGGCGGGCAATCGAGAATGATCCGGTCATAGTCCGGCGTCAGCGCCGCCAGCAATTTGCGCAACCGCTTGGGCTTATCCTCGGACAGATCGGTTTCGAGATGCCGCAAGGACAAATCCGCCGCGATCAGGTCCAGCCCCGGCCAATCGGTGGGCACGATGGCATCGGCGGCATCGGCATCCTTGGCGAAAATCTTCTTCGCCTTGGCCCCGGCGATATAGGAATGGCCCAACAGGAACGCCACAGCCCCCTGCGCATCAATGTCCCAGATCAGCGTGCGATGGCCCGCCACACTCAACCCATGCGCCAGATTGACGGCCAGCGAGGATTTCCCCACGCCACCCTTCATGCTGTAAACGGCGATCACCTTGCCCATCGCATATTCCTGTCATCTATGGGCAAACCTTACGCCCGCAGATGTGACAGCAGCAAGACAATTAGGCTCACAGCAATTGATGCTTGCGCATGGTATGGCGCAATTGGTCATAGGTCAGCCCCAGCGCCTTGGCTGTCTGGCGCTGGTTAAACCGGTTGCGGGCCAACGCCGCCTCGACAATCGCCTTTTCATGCGCGTCGACCGCCCCGCGCAGGTCCGACACCTCGGCCAATTCGCCCGCGATCACCGGCACACGCGGCGCATCGTCACCGTCGGCCACGCGCATCGACGATGCCGGCTTCCACGGCGATTCGAACGGGTTGAACGTGATCTCGGCAATCGCCCGCCCCGGCTCATCCCAGCGATAGACCGCGCGCTCGACCACATTGCGCAATTCACGCACATTGCCGGGCCAGCCGTATTTTTCCATCGCCGCCACCGCCGATGGCGCAAAGCCGGGCCAACGCTCCCAACCCATCTCGCTGGCCATCCGCCGCCCGAAATGTTCGGCCAGTACCGGAATATCCCCCTCGCGCACCCGCAGCGGCGGCAGGGTGATCACCTCGAAACACAGCCGGTCGAGCAGGTCGGGGCGAAACCGCCCCTGCGCCGCCATGCGCGGCAGATCCTCGTTGGTCGCGGCCACGATGCGTACATCGACGCGAATCGGGCGGCTCGACCCAATGCGCGCCACCTCGCCATATTCGACCGCGCGCAACAGACGCTCCTGCGCGCCCATGCTGAGCGTGCCCAATTCGTCGAGGAACAAAGTGCCACGGTCCGCCTCTTCAAACCGCCCGGCACGGGCGCGGGTGGCGCCGGTAAACGCGCCGGCCTCATGCCCGAACAATTCCGCCTCGATCAATGTTTCGGGCATCGCCGCGCAATTCAGCGTCACCAGCGGCTCATCCCAGCGCGAGGATAGGCGATGCAACCGCTCGGCGATCAGCTCCTTACCCGTCCCCCGCTCGCCAATCACCAGCACCGGGCGACGCAACGGCGCGGCCCGACTGGCGCGTTCGACGGCATCGAGGAAAGCGCCCGATTGGCCGATAAACTGCGCATCGCGCTGCATGGGGGGCATTGATACCGATCCTTGGCGTAATTTGCCGAAGATTGGCAAAATTCACCGTATCCGTCAACGCCCATCCACGACCGTTTCCGAGCATTTCCGCCCCCGCCACCCATTTGGCACGAGGTTTGCGATAGACCTGCCATGACCGAGATATCGCCCCTTACCCCTGACCCCATCGCCAGCGCCGCCGGAAACGGCCGTGCGGGCGATGGATCCGGCGCGGCCCTGCCCCCAGCCGCCGCGCCGCGGGCGATATCCGGGTCGGAACGTGGCGGCAACAATGCGCTGCCCCCTGTCGGCGCACCACCCCTGCGCTGTGCGGACACCACGGTTCCGGCCCGGTTTTTTACCACACCGACCCGCCCGTCACTGGCCAAGCGCCTTGACGCCGAGATCGAAAAACTCCGTTCCTCGCACCAGACCACCTCATTTTCGGGAGCTATGCCAATGGGCATCTTCAGCCGCACACGCGACATCATCGCCGCCAATTTCGCCGACCTGATCGAAAAGGCGGAGGACCCGTCCAAGATGATCCGCATGATCATCCTCGAAATGGAGGAAACGCTGGTCGAAGTGCGCGCCAGCGCCGCCCGCACCATTGCCGACCAAAAGGAAATGCGCCGCCACGTCGCCAAACTCGACCGGTTGCAGGCCGATTGGGCGGACAAGGCGCAACTGGCGCTGTCAAAGGACCGCGAGGATCTCGCCCGCGCCGCGCTGGTCGAAAAGCGCAAGGCGAGCGACATGGCCGGGCAATTGGCCAGCGAGATCACCGTGCTCGACGATTCGCTGCGGGCGTTTGAGGCCGATATCGAAAAGCTGCAAACCCGCCTGCGCGAAGCCCGCAGCCGCCAGACCGCGATTGCCGCCCGCCTCGAATCCGCCGAAAACCGGGTCAAGTTGCGCACGCTGCTGGCGTCCGAACGGGTGGATGAGGCGATGGCCCGTTTCGACACGCTGGAACGCCGCGTCGATTTTGCCGAAGGCCGCGCCGATGCGTTGTCGCTGGCCGACAGCCCGCCGAACCTGGCCGACGAGATCGCCGCGCTGGCCGCTGGTGACAAGGTCGACGAGGAATTGGCCGCAATGAAGCGCCAATTGGCCGCGAAGAAGGAAGGCTGAACCGATGGAAGACATCCTCGTTCCGATCGTCGTCATCCCCACGATCTTTGTCGGCCTGCCATGGGTCATCCTGCATTACGTCACCAAATGGAAAACCGCCGCGACGCTGACCGGCGATGATGAGGCCTTGCTGGAAGAACTCTATCAACTGGCCCGCCGGCTGGATGACCGGATGGACACGGTCGAACGACTGGTCACCGCCGACCATCCCGAATTTCGCCCCGCCGCCCAAATGCCAGGCCGCGAAATCGACGACCACCCCTTGCGCGACATCGCAACATTGCGCGCCCGCACAACAGAAAGGAACCGCCCGTGATGTCCGTCCACACCCGTTTTTACCGCGACAAGGCCAATGGCAAACTGTTTGGCGTCTGTGCGGGCCTGGCCGATTACACCGGGATCGATGTGTTGTGGGTCCGGGTCGCGATGCTGGCGTTGACCTTCACTGTCGGCTTCACGTTTCCGCTCTATTTCGCCATCGCGATCCTGTCGGAAAGCCGCCCTCGCGAATTGTACACCGACAGCGCCGAACAGCGATTCTGGCAGGGGGTGCGCCAATCGCCCACCCGCACAACCCGCGAAGTGCGCGCCCGGTTTCGCGACATCGACCGGCGCCTGGCCGCGGTTGAGGACTATTACGTATCGTCCAACCCACGCTTGTCGGCGGAAATCGAACAATTGCGCTAACGCGCCCGTAACCCGCGCCTAACAGGGGAATAACATCATGTCCGTCGCAACCATCGGAGCCTTGATCCCGATCGTGGCCTTATCGATCCCGATCGTCGCGATCTGGACCAAGCACAAGCAACGTATCGCCGAAATGCAGATCCGCAGCACCGCCGACCTGTCCGCCGAAAAGGCCGCGCAATACGTTGCCCAGAGCCGCGCTCTGGAAGAACGGGTCCGCGTTCTGGAACGGATCGTGACCGACAAAGGGTATGATGTAGCGACCCAGATCGAGGCTTTGCGCGATACCCGCTCGGTCGAACTGGGCCAAAGCGAGGGCAATGCCGAATCGCTGCGCCGCGATGCGCCGCTAAACTGATCCCGAGCGAGAAAGGCCTGATACCATGAACATGTGGGAAGCGATTGTGCTGATCGTCGTTATCACCTCGGTCGCCAAGACGGTCCGGTGGCGGCACGCGAGGATCGCGCTGAGCGAGCATTTTGGCCAATCGCCAACCCAGCCGCCCACTGTGACGACCGCCGATCAGGCCGCGCTGCGCCGCGAAGTCGAGGATTTGCGCAACCGGATCAAGGTGCTCGAACGGATCGTTACTGATGGCCGGCAAAGCCAGGATCTCGCCGCCGAGATCGAGCGCCTTCGCTAAATCCCCTGCTTTTCAACAGGATCAGTCCCATGTTTCATGATTCCATTCATGCCGTGACGCCGCTGATGTGGGTCGGCATTTTTAGCTTGGCGATCATGCTGCGCCACCACCGCAAAATGGCCCAGATCGCGCAGGACGGCCAAGATGGCCTGACAATGCGGGCCTACGCCGCCCCGCGCACCGCCACGCCGCCCGACCACGAAATCGCAGCCTTGCGCGACCGCTGATCGCCAATCGAGGGAGCACCCCGCATGGAAACCCAGATCCCCACCATCGCCCTCAGCGGCCTGACTGCATTGGCCATGCTGACGGGCGCCGGCCTTCGCGGCTGGCACGGCTGGTTGGCCCTGAAGCACCGGGAGTTGGAGGCCGCCGGCAATCTGCCCGGCAGCACCGACGCGCCCCATCCCCCGTCAGCCACGGCCCGCATCGAAATCGCCGACTTGAAGGAACGCATCCGCAAATTGGAAGCCATCGCCGCCGGCGTTGATCTCTAGGCGTCCGACCGCTATCGCGCCGCAATGCGCAACCTTTCCGACATTGCCGAGGAATATGATTTCCTCGAACCCGACGAACGCTATCGCCTGCTGATCGATCTCGGCCGCGCCTTGCCGCCGATGCCCGACGCGCTGAAAACCGACGCCACGCTGGTCCGTGGCTGCTCGGCCAGCGTGTGGGTCTATCCCGTCACCGGTGCGGGCGATCGGCTGAACTTCTTGGCCGACAGCAACGCCGCGATCACCAAGGGCATCATCGCCCTCGTGCTGAGCGCCGTCGAAGGCAAACCCGCCGCCGAAGTCGCCGAAATGGACATCGCCGGCGCGCTCGCGCCGTTTGACCTGAAAAACCAACTGTCGTCGAACCGGACACAGGGTGTGCCGAACATGATCGCGTTGATCAAGGATCATGCGGGGCGGATTGCGGCAGGGTAGTGGTTTTAAGGCGTCAAGGTGTGAGGGGTATGCCCCGCGTGCCTTGAATCCTCAAACCCCTTCCGCCTCCCGCACCACCGCAACCCCTGCCTTACGCTGTGCCGCCAGATCGCGCTTCAGCGCCGCCGGGTCGCGGGCAAAGACGAAGCCGAACGACACACCGCCTTCCTTGCCGATGGTGGCATGATGGAGCTTGTGGGCCTGTACTAACCGCTTGGCATAGCCGCGTTTTGGCACATAATTGAAATAGCGGTGGTGGATCAGGCCATCGTGGATCAACGAATAGACGATGCCATAGGCAAGGATGCCAAGCCCAATCCAGGTGCCGGGCGCCCAGGCAGTGGCGCCCATAACGATGGGACTGCCGGCGGCGAACATCGCGATGCTCATCGCGGCGCCAACGATGGCGTAGAGGTCGTTCTTTTCGAACATGCGATCGTGGCGCTCGTGATGGTCGCGGTGCCAGCCCCAGCCCCAGCCGTGCATGATATATTTGTGGCTGCTCCACGCGACGCCTTCCATGGCGAGAAAGGTGGTGGCGACGATCAGTGTAGCGGCAAATGGGGTCATGAGATCCTTTTACCGCGCCCTGGCGCCGGACGCCAGAGGTCCGAATGTCCACCCCGAAGTTCACCCTGCAACCATTCCCCCCTTGTTTTTCAGCATCGCCCTGCCTAGGTCCAAGCCATTATGGCCAGCACAGCAAAGACGCTCTACGAAAAGATCTGGAATGCCCATGTGGTGGAACGCCGCGATGACGGCACCTGCCTGATCTGGATCGACCGCCACCTCGTTCACGAAGTGACCAGCCCGCAGGCGTTTGAGGCGCTGCGCGTGGCGGGGCGCAAAGTGCGACGGCCCGATTTGACGCTCGCCGTGCCGGATCACAATTTGCCGACCACCGCGCGCCGCGACAGTGCCGGCTTGCGCATCCCCATCGCCGATCCCGAAAGCGCGCAGCAATTGGCCGCGCTCGAACGCAATGCGCCCGAATTCGGCATCAGGCTGATCGGGGACGCCGATGCGGAACAGGGCATCGTGCATGTTGTCGGGCCGGAACAGGGCTTTTCGCTGCCCGGCGCGACGATTGTATGCGGCGATAGCCACACCGCCTGCCACGGCGGGCTGGGGGCGCTGGCATTTGGCATCGGTACGTCCGAGGTTGAACATGTGCTGGCGACGCAAACGCTGTTGCTAAAGCAATCCAAGACGATGGAAGTGCGCGTCGAGGGCGACCTTGGCCCGGGCGTTACCGCCAAGGATGTCGTGCTGTATATTTGCGGCGTGCTGGGGGCCAGCGGCGGCACCGGCTATGTCATCGAATACACCGGCTCGGCCATTCGCGGCCTTTCGGTCGAAGGGCGGCTGACCGTGTCGAACATGGCGATCGAGCATGGCGCACGCGCCGGCCTGATTGCGCCCGATGACAAGACCATCGCCTATGTAGAGGGCCGCCCCTATGCGCCAAAGGGCGCCGATTGGGACAAGGCCGTGGCATGGTGGCGCAGCCTGGCGACCGACGCCGGCGCGAGGTATGACCGGGTGGTCATCATCGACGCCGCCGATATTCAACCGACCGTCACCTGGGGCACCAGTCCCGAGGACACCGGAGCCATTGGCGGCGTGGTGCCCGATCCGGCCAGCTTTGCCGACCCGTCGAAGCAAGAGGCGGCGCAAAAGAGCCTCGCCTATATGGGGCTGACCGCCGGGCAAAAACTGTCCGAGGTCGAGGTGCAGAACGTGTTCATCGGATCGTGCACCAACAGCCGGATCGAGGACATGCGCGCCGCTGCCGCCGTGGTAAAGGGCCGCCAAAAGGCTGCCAACGTCCGCTGGGCGATTGTTGTGCCGGGGTCGGGCCTCGTCAAGGCGCAGGCCGAGGCCGAGGGACTGGACAAGATCTTTATCGCGGCGGGCATCGAATGGCGCGAGCCGGGCTGTTCGGCCTGCCTCGCCATGAACCCGGACAAGGTACCAGCGGGCGAGCGTTGCGCGTCCACCAGCAACCGCAATTTCGTCGGCCGCCAAGGGCCGGGCGCACGCACCCACCTCGTATCGCCCGCCATGGCGGCAGCGGCGGCGGTGACAGGCAAATTGACTGATGTTCGTGAACTGATCGGATAAGATGATGAGCGATAGCAACAACAGCATCGATACCAAAGCAGCCGAGGCAGACGGCCTGCGGTTCAGCTGGGCCGGGGCGGCGACGATTGCCGGGGCCGCGATTGGCTCGGCGGCGCTGGCCGCGGCGCTGATCTATGTGAACCGCGCCAAGCCCACGCCGACCGACGCGCCCGCCCACCCCGAAAACGCGCCCGAAACCGACTGACGCGGGCGGGTTTTCCCGCTCTGCCAAAACCGTTTGCGTAACCGATCCGAAGGCCCATCCCATGACCCCCATCCGCCACGTTGCCGGCACGGCCATCCCGTTTGGCCGCAAGAATGTCGACACCGATGTGATCATCCCGGCCCACTGGCTGAAAACGATCACGCGCACCGGGCTGGGCCGCGGGGCGTTTGAGACGATCCGCGCGGAACCGGGCAATATTTTTGACGACCCGGCGTATACGGGCGCGCAGATCCTGATCGCTGGCGACAATTTCGGCTGCGGGTCGAGCCGCGAACATGCCGCATGGGCATTGCTCGATATGGGCATCACTTGCGTCCTTGCGCCCAGCTTTTCCGACATTTTCTCAGGCAATGCGTTCAAGAACGGCATCCTGACCGTCTGCTTGCCACAGGACGCCATCGACCGGTTGATGGAGGTCGCCAAAGACCACCCCATCGACATCGACCTCGAAACCCAGACCGTCACCACGCCATTTCAGGACCGCTTTACCTTTGACATCGACCCGTTCCGCAAGGCCTGCCTGCTCGACGGGCTGGACGAGGTTGGGCTGACGCTGGCGCGCGACGCGGCCATCCGCAAGCATGAGGCAAAGATTAGCGCTGACTTGCCTTTTCTCGCCCAAGCCGGTTGATCGGCACGTTCATTCGGTCGCGGTTGCGGCAAAAGATCGCGGTGTTTTGCTTCTGCGCAAATACCTGCCGGGCGCGGTATGCTGTAATTTGGCGGTCGCAACGACGGTGGCCAAATCGGGGGATTGAACCAGCGTCGTTGCGGCACTATCTCAAATCGCCAATACTTTTCGCGAAGATTGCCTTTGGGCAGATACCGAGGGACACCGCCTGATATGACCAGTTTCAGCGATCGTGAACGCGCCGAAGAGGCCAAATTCGCCCATGACGAAGAAATGGATTTTCGTATCCATGCCCGCCGCAACCGGATGGTTGGCACGTGGGCCGCAGAACGGATGGGTCTGTCACCGGCGGAAACCGAGGCCTATGCCAAATCGGTCGTACAGGCCGATTTCGAAGAAGCTGGCGATGAGGATGTCGTGCGCAAACTGCTGGGCGATCTGATCAGCGCCGGTGTCGATGCCGACGAAGGCGAAGTCCGCGCCGCGATGAAAGCCAAAGAAATCGAAGCCCGCCGCTCGTTGATCGGCGAAGCCTGACACCCTTTCCCCTGCCCACGCTGGGTACCCCCCCGACCCCAGGATATGTCCCATGCCGATGCCTGCCGCCGAGATCGAATCGCTGATCCGCACTGCCATTCCCGATGCCACGGTGACAATCACCGATCTGGCCGGTGATGGCGACCATTATGCCGCCCATGTCGTTTCGGCCAGCTTTGCCGGGCGCCCGCGTATTGCCCAGCACAAGGCGGTATTTGCCGCATTGGGCGGGCGGATGGGGGGCGAACTGCACGCCTTGCAACTGACCACTGCCATCCCCAATTAAGAGGCTGGGGTTGATCGTCCGGCTTCACGTATGGGCGATTGACGAAAACGCGAATCCTTCGCAAGAGGGGCACATACCCTCGTTTCAGAAAGAGCCGCCATGTCCGACGCACACACCCGCATCACCGATATCGTCACCACCAATGATGTGGTGCTGTTCATGAAGGGGACGCCGCTGTTCCCGCAATGCGGCTTTTCCAGCCGGGCGATCGCGATCCTCGACCATGTCGGCGCGGCCTATCACACCGTCGACGTGTTGCAGGATGCCGAAGTGCGTCAGGGCATCAAGGCCTATTCCGACTGGCCAACCATCCCGCAGCTCTATGTAAAGGGCGAGTTTTTGGGCGGCAGCGACATCATGATGGAAATGTATGAAGCAGGCGAATTGCAGACGCTGATGCAACAGCACGGCCTCACCACGCAGGGCTGATGCCGGTGCAAATCTGTGCGCGATAAAACGGGGCCGCTCCATCCGGGGCGGCCTTTTTCATTGTCGTGACGATAGGCAAAACCCAATCCCTGCCCGGCCCCGCGATGAAAACTGAGGAACATCGCGGGGGCCGGTTGGGGATTTAGGCGGGCCGGGAGACTGGGGAACCGGCGTCGCCAAGTGTTCGAAACGGGAAAGAGGTGGGGCCGCGGAGACTGGGGAGCAGCCCCACCTCGATTTCGAGACTGCTTTGGGTACAACAAGTAATGCATGGCTCGTGCCAAATTCCCAAAATCCCTATTTTACGGTAATTTTGGTCCTTGCGACCGATCCTGCCAGCCCGGATTTGTAAAATTGACCGACACACTGGCGGCACGCTGGCAGCACTCTGGCGACACTCTTTGGCGCGTCGCCGCTTCACCTCGGTTGCGCCTTGCCTCATCACCCGGCTTGCCATTGCCCGCGCCGGCGGCGAGGATGCGACATGACCGATGCCCCAGCCCCAGCCCAGCCTCGCATTCCCGCCGCGACATTGGTGATCTTTCGCCAACCAAACCCGGCTGCGGTGCCTGAACTGCTCATGGTTCAGCGGGCCGCGACGATGCGCTTTGCCGCGGGTGCGGTTGTGTTTCCCGGCGGACGGATTGATGCAGCAGACCGGGGGCTGGCAGAGCGGATCGGTATGTCTGGCGATCTGGAGGATCTCGCCGCGCGGATCGCCGCGATCCGCGAAACGCTGGAAGAGACCGGCCTGGCGTTGGGGCTCGACCGGCCAATTTCTGCCGTCCAAGCGGCAGAAGCGCGCCGGGTCTTGCAGGCCGAAGGCACGCTGGCCGCAGTGCTCGACCGCTATGGCTGGGGCTTGCACACCGCATCGCTTGTGCCATTTGCCCGCTGGTGCCAGCCGGATGTCGGTGGATTTGACACTCGCTTTTTTCTCGCCAGTCTGGGCACCGGCGCGGTCGATATCGCGGTCGATGCGACCGAGAACAGCCGCTTGTTCTGGGCCAGCGCCGCTACCGTGTTAGCTCATGCGGATGCAGGCGCGATCCGGGTGATTTTTCCAACCCGCCGCAACCTCGAACGCCTCGCCCGCCACGCCAATTTTGGCGATGCCTGCGCCGATGCCAACGCGCATCCGGTGACGTCGATCACCGCGCAGCGTGAATGGCGCGAAGGTCAGGAATGGCTGATCATTCCTGACGGACTGGGCTATCCGGTGCTCGGCGAACCGCTGGCCAAGGCCCAACGGGGATAAGCTATCCGGTCAAGCCGCGCGTCTTGATCAACGCCACCTTACGCTCGCCCGCGGCGCAGGCATGCAGTCGGCAGAGATGGTCAACCACCGGCGAGTACAGCGGCAGGTCAAATTCCACGCCGCACCGGTGATGCACCGCCCAGCGGACAATCCCGGTCATCGCATCGAGGCCCGTCACCTTGACCAGGATCCTTGTGCCAACCACCGGATACAACGCATGCGTCGCCAAGCAGCAGCCATGGGTCGACAGGTCGCAAATCAGCGCAACCTCGCCCATGCCGCTCATCAAGCGGCAACGGGCTGGCATTTCCAGAGGCCTTCGCATGGCCTGTCGTGAATTCAGGCTTTGTCCCATAACATTCGGAATATTGCATAGGTCTGGTTAACCGACCGTTTGCAATGACGCAGCAGCGCAAAGATTTATTCATGGCGCCTCGGTCGTGCCCGTATGCCGCAAATATTATCCGGAATACGCCGAATGCGCCATTTGACTTTTGACCAAAAGGCGCAAAGCTTTGCGCCAAATAACCCGCTTTTTTCGGAGTTTGCCTTGGCCCTGTCCCTCGCCCGCCGCGCCGCGCCTTTTGCACTGACGATTGCCGCGGTGTCCGCCTGTATGGCCACGCCCGCCGTCGCCCGCGCGCCTGTCCATCCTGCCGCTGCCGAAATCATCATCACGCCGGCCGAGGGCGATGCAAAGGCTGGCTTTGCGCGCCACGCGATGATCGCTGCGGCAAACCCGCTGGCGGTGCAAACGGGTCTGCGCGTTCTGCGGGCCGGTGGCAGCGCGGTCGATGCCGCCGTGGCGGTACAAGCGGTGTTGGGGCTGGTCGAGCCGGAAAGCTCTGGGCTCGGCGGCGGCTCGTTCATGCTGTTCTACGATGCCCGGACGCATAAGGTCACCGCCTATGACGGGCGCGAGGTCGCACCATCCCACGCCGATCCGCGCCAGTTCATGGGGGCGGATGGCAAACCCCTGCCCTTCACGACGGCAGTCGTCGGCGGCATTGCCAGCGGCGTGCCCGGCGCCATCGCCATGCTGGAATTGGCGCAAAAGGAGCATGGCCGCCTCAAATGGCACCAATTGTTTGGCGCGGCACGCGGCCTTGCCGACGGGGGCTTCCTCGTCACCGGCAAGCTGGCCCGCGCCATTGTCAGCGCCGCGCCGCAGGCCAAGGGCGCCGATGCGCAAGCCTATTTTCACAAGCCCGACGGCACCCCCTATCAGGCTGGCGAGCATATCGTGAACAAGGCCTACGCCGCCGCGCTCGACCGCATCGCGGCGCAGGGTGCACGCGGCCTGTTGACCGGCCCGATCGCCGCGGACATCGTCGCAAAGCTGACCAGCGGATCACTGCCCAGCACGATGACACTGGCGGATCTCGCGGCCTATCGTCCCAAGAAAACCGAGGCACTGTGCCTGCCCTATCACGGCCATGTGGTCTGCACCCCGCAGGCGCCGGCTGGCGGCGTCGCGGTGCATGAGGCGCTGGGCATGCTGGCCCATACCGACATCGCCCGCCGCAACGCCCGTGATCCGATGGGCTGGTTCCAGATCGCGCAGGCCAGCCGCCTCGCCTATGCCGACCGCGACCGGTACGAGGGCGACCCGGCCTTCGTGCCATTCCCCAGCGGCCTGCTAGCCCGCGATTATACAGCCGAGCGCGCCAAATTGATCGGCGAACAGGTCGGCCCGGTCACCTTCGGCACCCCCAAGGGCGCGCCCAAACTCGGCCCCGACGCCACGCGCGAACCGGGCGGCACCAGCCACTTTGTCATCGCCGACGCCCAGGGCAATGTCGTGTCGATGACCACCACGGTCGAAAGCATCTTTGGCAATGGCCGGATGGTCGACGGGTTCTTCCTCAACAATCAATTGACCGATTTTTCCTTTGCCACCACCGACCGCGACGGCACGCCAGCGGCCAACGCCGTCGCACCGGGCAAACGCCCACGATCAAGCATGGCCCCGGCGATCATCCTGTCGCCCAAGGGCAGCTTCGAAATCGCGGTCGGCTCCCCCGGGGGCAGTTCGATCATCGCCTATGACCTCAAGGCCATTGTCGCGATGCTCGACTGGAAGATGAGGCCGCAGGACGCCGTCTCACTGCCCAATCTGGTGGCACATGGTGATGTGTTTACCGCCGACCTATTCCCACCCACGATCATGGATGCCCTCGCCGCCCGCGGGATGGTGCTGCAAACTGCGCGGGGGGAGAACTCCGGCCTGCACGTGATTGTGCGCCGGGCGGACGGGTATGAAGGCGCTGCGGACCCTCGGCGTGAAGGGGTTGCCCGGGGATTTTGAGCCGGTTGAATGGGGCGAGGCAGGGGCGCGGCCCCTTCCTCGCCCAACAAAAAGGGCCGCACCCACCGGCACGGCCCCCTTTTTGCTCAGCTGACGTGCTTCGATCAGAAGCGGTAGCTCGACCGAACGCCGAACTGCTGCGGCTTGGTCGGATAGAGCCGGGCATAGGCGCCGCAGATGTTGGGCGCGCAGGACAGATTCTTCGACAGGATGCCGCGTTCGTCAAAGGCGTTGTTGATGAATGCGGTGAACGACAGCGGCCCCTTTGACAGGCCAGCCGAGAAGTCGGCGGTGGTGAAGGCAGCGGTAGACCCGATAATCTCCTCACCCGCCGTAGCGAGATAGGACGTCGTGCCGCCCTGATAGTTCACGCCAGCTTGCAAGAAAGCCTTGTAAGCGCCCAGTGGCATTTCATAGCGCGCGTTCGCATTGGCCTTGAACTTCGGCGTGACCGGCAACCGCGTACCTGCAGGAGCCTGGTTCCCGAAATCGCTGACCAGTTTGGCATCGATATAGGTGCCAGTGCCCGAAATCGTCAGCTGTGGTGCAGGCTTCCACATCACGGTGCCTTCGACGCCCGACGACCGCGCCTTACCCGCGTTCACCGTGTAGTAGATGCCCAAGATACCGGGCAGGCTATATTGCACCTGATCCCAATCTTCGCGGAACACGGCACCGTTGATATAGAGGTGGCGGTCAAACCAGCTGGTCTTCCAACCCAACTCGTAATTGCTGATCGTATCGGCCGAGAATGGCGGAATGCTCTGCACATGGCCATTGAAGAACGAGTCGCGGTTGTTGCCGCCCGGGCGGAAACCAGTCGAGTAGGTCGCGTAGAACATCTTGCTCGACGTTGCCTGCCATTTCAGCGACAGCTTGTGAGTCTCGCCCGCCTCGACATATTTCTTGTTGACGTTGGGGCAAGCGGTGACTGTCAACGCGGCGCAGCCGCCGGGCGTGGTGGCATTGGTCTTGTCGATCGTGCCATCGCCACCCGAAAAACCGGCGATCGTGTTATCGGCAATAAAGCCGCGGATACCAGCAGTCACCGTCAGGTTTGCGAGCAGGTCATAGCTGCCTTCCGCGAACATGGCATAGTCGCGGTCGACGCGGTTGATATGGGTGTAATACACATCGTCGACCGGCGCGCCGCGCACCTGCGGGCTGAACGGGTTGACCGCGTTGGACACGCCGGGGATGTTGTAATCCGCCTCATGCAAGTCGGTCTGACGTTGCATGAACGCGCCGACGGTCAGGCGCCAAGGATTCGAGCCGGGCGAACTGATACGCAGTTCGTGGCTGGCTTTGGTATATTTATCGTGCGTGTGGACAACCTGGGTCGGGTCGATATCGTGGCCCAGCGCGTCCTTCAGATACGTATAGCCCGCATAATCCGCCGGATCACCCTTGGCAAAATTGTCATAGGCGACGGTGAAATACGAATAATCCGCAATATTGTCATTGCGACGTTCAAAATACGAACCGGCATAGGTCACATCCCAATCGGACAATTTGCCCTGAATGGTCATCGACGCGAGATACCAGTCGTCGCGGTTACGATCCGGCGTAAAGTCATGCACCTGCAAATCGCCAGCACGCGGATCATAGAGGAAGCTGCCATGCGACAGGGTGTTTTGATAGATCACGCCCGGCGAGACGGTCCAATTATCGTCCAGATCGATCTTCAAGGCGGCGCGGGCGCCGGCGGAATCGATCGTGTTGAAATTCTTCTGAACATATTTGGCGTTGTTCACCGTCAACGGCGAATCGACATAGGTGCCGGTGCCATCGTCATGCGTGCGCAGATAGGTGCGCGTCGCATAAGTGTTGTCGATAAAGCCACCGTCGCGGGTATAAAACGCGCTGACGCGGGCCGCGACCCGGCTGCTGATCGGGATGTTGAGGAATCCCTCAAGCTTGGCACCTGCGCCGCCTGGGCCGTACTGGTTGCCCTCGACATCGACGCCGCCTTCCCACACGCCGATCTTCGGCTTGTTGGCGATCAGGCGCAACGTGCCAGCCAGCGAGGATGCGCCATACAGCGTGCCCTGCGGCCCGGACAAAGCCTCGACCCGGGCCATGTCATAAATGTGGACGTCGACACTGTTGCCGATCGTGGTCAATGGCACTTCGTCGAGATAGACGCCGACGGTGGGCAACGGGCCAACCGCCACGCCATCGCCGCCGCTGGTGATGCCGCGCATGTTGACCTGCGACTGGCCGGGGCCAAACGACTGATAGCTGACCGAAGGCAACAGCTTGGCATAGTCGTCAAAGCTGGCGACCTGATGCTGGGCCAATTGTTCGCCACCCATGGCGGTGATGCTGATCGGCACGTTCTGGAGGTTTTCCGAACGTTTTGTCGCGGTCACGACGATTTCGGTGGTCACGTTCTCGGCAGGGGCATCGGCGCCAGCGGCCAAGGCCGGGGTCAGCCCCAGCGGCGATACGGAAACCAGTAGCGCCAGCGACGCGCTCCCTACTGCGCGGGATACACCCATGCGTTTCGCGACCATGCGTCTCAATCCTTTGTGGTTTGCTCTATCCTAATTTCCCACAAACAGGCGATTTGACATCAATGTCAATAAGGTGCGCTGCGCCGCAGCGTAACCAACCTGACACTGTTGCAATACTGCCGCAATATTTGGCGGGAATGCGGCAAGGGTGGACGCTACCCCTCGGCCAAAGGCCCCAGTGCATCGCGCAAGGGGCCAAGGAAGGGCGCAAAGGGACGCCATTGATCGAGACCATCGGCGAAAATCGGACGGCGCACCTGCTCGCTGCTGGCGGTCTGCACCGCGCGGGTATTTTCCCAAAACCGCAAACAGCGCTCGTCAAATGGCAGGTCCATCGCGGCCAGCAAACGGCGGATCTCGCCCTCGCTATCGGCCACCATCGCTTCATGCGTGATGCGGTGGACCGCGCGCGGGATCACGGCGTCGAGATGCGCCATCGCCCGAACATAGGCGCGATAATACCTTCCCATGTGGTCGAGGCGGTACGAAAACGCCTGCCCCCTTGCGTAATGCTGTTTGAAATTCGAAAAACAGCAGGCCATCGCACCGCGCCGCGTGTCGATAATCCGCGCATTCGGCAGGATCAGCCGGATCATCGGTACAAAGGCCCAGTTATTGGGCATTTTGTCGATAAATATCGGTGCACCGCTCTTGCGATAGGCGCGCGTGTTTTCGACAAAGGCGCGTCCCATCGCCGCCAGCCGATCCGCCGGTGTGCTCGCCAGCGTGGCAATATGCCGCCCGTCAATCGGCCCAAGGCTGCGCGCCAGCATTTCGATATCGGGCAATTCCCGCGTGCCTTCGACCATCGGATGGCTGGCCAAAATCTGTTCCACCAGTGTCGAGCCGGAACGCGGCATCCCCAGCACGAACACCGGATCGGGCGCGTCATGCCCCTGCCCGGCGCGGTTTGCGAAAAACGCCGCGTCGCATTGGTCGATCATCGCATCGACCAAGGCCTCGATCCCGGCCGGGTCATAGCCGAGTTGCCCCGCGCGCAGGCTATTGCCCTCGGCATAATGGGCGAATGCGGCGGGATAGGCCTTGGCATCCTCCAACGCTTTGCCCAGCGCGAAATGCAGATGGAGCGCGTCATCGTCCGTCAAGCCGCCCGCTTGCGCCGCTGCCTCCATCGCCGCAACGTCGTCCGCCGTAAAGCGCGCCGATTTAAGATTGGCCAAGCTCCACCACGCCTCGCCCAAGCCCGGCTCCAGCGCAATTGCCCGGCGATAGGCCGCGATGCAATCGTCCTGCCGCCCGATGGTTTTCAGCGCATGACCATAGGACAACCACACCCGCGGCTGGTTTGGCCGGATCGCCAGCACGGCGGCAAACCGCTCCGCCGCATCGGCGTAATCACCAAGCCGAGCCAGCACGACGCCTTGCAAATTGAGGAAGGCCGCATTGTCCGGCTCCGCCGCGATCAACACCTCAACCTCGGCCAAAGCCTCGGCAAAGCGGTGTTTGCGCAAATGCAGCATCGCCATATTCTGTCGCGCCGCCAAAAAACCTGGCGCCAGGTCCAGCGCCCGCACGAGCAACGCCTCGGCATCGTCCAGCCGTCCGATTCGTCCCGCCAGTTCCGCCAGCATCCGCATCGCCGCCGTATCGGTCGGATGCGCCTTGAGGTGCGGCTTCAACGCCCGCTCCGCCACGTCCAACCGGTTGGCCGCCAGCGCCAGCGCCGCCTGTCGCAATGCCGGATCATTCACCGCGACCAGCGTCGCCTGATTATACGCCGCGTCCGCTTCGCCATGACGCCCCGCGGCGGACAGCGCATCGGCAAATTTACGCCACCCCGCCGGATCCTCTGGCCGCGCCTGTGCCGCGCTGCGCAAATTCGCCAGCGTGTCGGGCATCAAACGGTCGCCCGGCGCAGCATGATGAATTCATCATCCAGCCATTCGCCCACCGCGAATTGATAGCCGCCGACAGTCTTAAACCCACGCCCTTCGTAGACATGCTGCGCCCGGACATTGCCCGACCACACGCCGATCCAGATCGCCCGCCCCGTCGCCGCCAAATGATCGAGGCTGAGATCGAGCAACCGCTTGCCAAGGCCCGCCCCCTGCACCGAACGGCGCAGGTACAGTTGGTACAATTCGCCATCGCCCTCGGCGCGTTCGGGATGCACCAATTTACTGGGGCCGACATGGGCATAGGCGACCAGTTCGCCCGCGCCATCCTCGACCACCCAGGTCCGGTGGGTTGGATCGGCGATCTCTGTCGCGACGGTCGCCTCACTATAGGACCTGGCCTCGAACAGCGCGAGATCAGCCGGTGGATAGGGGATCGCAAAACCGGTCGGGCCGAAGGTTTCGCGAAAGCAAATGAGCTTCAACGCCGCGAGCGGCGCCGCATCGGCGGGCCGCGCATCGCGGATGGCATAGGTGTCTGAGGTCTGAATCATAATCGCCGACCTTATCCGCCCAAGTCGGTCGCTGCAATCACCTGCACCACGGCAAAACCAAATCCTGCCAGACTCTTGCACCGCTCTTTAGCGGTTTTCCTCATATCGCACTGCACAAAATCCTGACCGACGCCGGCCTAAACAGACGCACCAAGTCGCTCGCACTGGGGAGACAGACGTTGTTGCGTATCGGAATTTCGGCCAAGTTTTTGGTCGCCTTTGCTATTTTGCTAACGGTGATGGCGGCCATGGGTACCTTTGCCGTCATCAAGATCGGCGAGGTCAACGCGTTGTCGGCGGACCTGCGCGGACGCTGGTTGCCCGCATCGCAGGCGGTGGGCGACATTCACGCCTTTGTTTCGCAATACCGCATCAAGCAAAGTGCCCATATCGCGGCCAGTTTGCCGGCGCAAAAGGTCCGTCATGGCAAGTTGATCCACGCCGCGCAAACCGCGATCGATGGGCGGATGAGCGATTATGAAGCGCTGCTGGCGACCGAGGAGCAAAAAACCGCCTTTGCCAAGCTGAAGCAGGATTGGGGCACCTATACCACCCAGAACACCCAGTTGCTGAACGTATCGGACACCGATGTCGCGGCCGCAAAAACCCTGTTCGAAGGCGATTCGTTAACCAGCTTTTACACGGTGGAGGACGATATCCTCCAACTGATCGACCTTAACGCCAAGGGCGCCAGCGCCGTCTCGGCCCAGTCCGCCAATATCTATGCCCAAGCGCGCGGCTTTATCATCGCCGCCGCTGGCGCCGGGGTGCTGATCGCGCTCGCGATGATGGCGTTCATGATGCAGAATATCGCCCGCCCGATCGCCAGGATGAGCGAGGCTGTGGCGCGATTGGTCGAAGGCGACCTTAACGTCGAGGTACCCGGCACCCGCCGCCACGATGAGTTGGGCAGCCTCGCCCGCGCGCTCGACCGGTTCAAGGAATTGTTCACCGCCGATCAGGCCCGCACCCAGGCCGAACTGGAGCGCGCCCGCGCGACGCAAGGCACAATCGACGCGATCGGGTCGGGCCTTGCCGCACTGGCCGAGGGCAATCTGACCCACCGCGTGCCGGAAAACGGCCAAGGCGCGCTCGGCAAATTGCACGTCGATTTCAACGAAGCGGCCAGCCAGTTGGCCGGCGTGATGGAAGATATCGTGGGCGGCTGTGACGCGATACGGCGCGGCACCGACGAAATCGCCTCGGCCAGCGGCGATCTGTCCCGCCGCACCGAACATCAGGCAACCTCGATCGCCGAAACCAGCCGCACGCTGAGCGAATTCACCAATACCGTGCGTGTCACGGCCGACAACACCCGCCAAACCAGCGGCCGCCTGGCCACCACGCGCCAGACCGCCGAAAAGGTCGATTCCACCGCCAATCAGGCAATCACCGCGATGCGCGCCATCGAAAGCTCCAGCCGCGAGATGTCCGAAATCGTCGGCGTCATCGACGGCATCGCGTTCCAGACCAACCTGTTGGCGCTGAACGCCGGGGTCGAGGCCGCCCGCGCCGGCGATGCCGGCAAGGGCTTTGCCGTCGTCGCCAACGAGGTGCGCGCTCTGGCCCAGCGGTCCGCCGATGCGGCCAAGGACATCAAGACGTTGATCACCACTTCGAGCGAACAGGTTTCCGGCGGCGTGGCACTGGTCGCGTCGAGCGGTGATGCCTTGCGCGAAATCGTCAGCGAGGTCGCCGCGATTTCCGGTCTGGTCGACGAAATCGCCGAGGCTGCCGCCAAGCAAGCCGCCGGCATCGACGAGATCTCGGCGATGGTTACCTCGATGGATGAATTCACCCAACAAAACGCCGCGATGGTCGAGGAAAGTTCGGCCAGCACCCACAATCTGTCCGAAGAAACGATGCGATTGGTCGAACAATTGCACCGCTTCCGACTCGACGGCGGCGTCAGCAGCTATGCCGCAGCCACCCGTCGCACCAGCCCGACCACGGACCGCCCGCCCGTCGAATTACCCAGTTTCAGCGCACGCCGTCCTGCCCCGCCCGCTGTGTCGGGCGCCAATGCCCTGAAAATCGACGAGGACTGGTCAGAGTTCTGATCCTCAACCCCCAAATCCCCCCCCGCAACCTATCCATGAAAGGCGCAAACCATGCTCGCTTTTACCCACAAGCTCTCGCTCGCCATCGCTGGCGCCATCCTGTTCGCTGCCCCTGCCCTTGCCGATAGCCCGGAATGGCAAAGGCAGGTGTCGCGGATCATGGCGTCGAAGCAGACCTATCCCTCGACCGCCCAGATGCGCGGCGAAGAAGGCACCGCCAAGGTCAAGATCTACATCGGTGCCGATGGCGCGGTGCAAAAGGCGGAGCTTGTCGCTGGCTCCGGCTCGGCGATCCTCGACAAGGAAGCGCTGGCGGTGCCCAGCAAGGTTGGCCATGTGCCCGCCCCGCCCGCCGGTGCCACCACGTTGACCGTGCCGATGACGTGGAAACTGTCATAATCGAGCGCCAGCACGCCGCCAAACCGGCGTTTTAATACGATAAGGGGTCGGCCGCGGGGTCGGCCCTTTATGCTGTGCGCGCCTGAAATCCCGCGAAATTCCGCCTTATTCCGCAACGCAGCGTAATTTTCTTGCCATGTTGGGAAATATGTCATAGACGCCGCGTCAAGCATCGTCGGCGCCCGCTTCCTAACTAGGTTGGCAAGCGCCGGATTTGGGCAGCGTGAGGGCCGCAACTAGCGACCCGCCCCACTTCCACACGACCATGCTTCCATCCGCTTCCTCGTCACGCAGGGTGCGCCAACTGCCTCCTTGCGCGTTTGGCCATGCTACCCTGCATTGTGCCGCCTGCGAAGATATTGAAAGAATCACATGTCATTTTTTTCCGACCTGGGCCTGGCCGAGCCGCTTTTGCGCGCCCTCGAAGCCAAGGGGTATACCGACCCCACGCCGATCCAGAGCCAGGCAATCCCCGCCCTGATCGAAGGCCGCGACCTGTTGGGTCTGGCGCAGACCGGGACCGGCAAGACCGCGGCCTTTGCGCTGCCCTCGCTGCACCGCCTGATCAACGATCCCAAGCATCACAAGCCGGCCTCGTGCCGCATGCTGGTGCTGTCGCCCACCCGCGAACTGGCGGCGCAGATCGCCGATAACATGCGCGGCTATGCCAAATATGTGAATCTGACCATCCAATGCGTGTTCGGCGGCGTGCCAGTTGGCAAGCAATCGCGCGCTCTGGTCCCCGGTTGCGACGTGCTGGTGGCAACGCCGGGCCGCCTGCTCGACCTGATCGACCAACGCGCGCTGACGCTGCGCGATGTTGAAATCTTCGTGCTCGACGAAGCCGACCAGATGATGGACCTCGGTTTTATCGTGCCCCTCAAGCGCCTCGCCCGCCTGTTGCCGCCCAAGCGCCAGAGCCTGTTCTTTTCGGCCACCATGCCACAGGCGATCGAGCAACTGGGCACGCAGTTCATCACCAACCCGGTGAAGGTCGAGGTTGCCCCACAGGCAACCACCGCCGAACGCGTTGATCAACAGGCGATCTTCGTCAACCAGTCGGAAAAGCAGTCGCTGCTGACCATGAAGCTGCGTGACGGTTTGGCCGATGGCACGGTGGAACGCGCGATCATCTTTACCCGCACGAAGCATGGCGCGGACCGCGTGGTCCGTTTCCTGACCCCCGCCGGCGTTTCGGCCGCCGCGATCCACGGCAACAAGAGCCAGGGCCAGCGGACCGCCGCGCTCAAGGGCTTCCGCGATGGCAAGGTGCCCGTGCTGGTCGCCACCGACATTGCCGCCCGCGGCATCGACGTGTCGGGCGTCAGCCATGTGTTCAACTTTGAACTGCCCAACGTGGCCGAGCAATATGTCCACCGCATCGGCCGCACCGCGCGTGCCGGTGCCGATGGCATCGCGCTCAGCTTTGTGGCCGAGGACGAGCGTCCTTACCTCAAGGCGATCGAACGGCTGACCGGTGTGAAACTGACCATGCTGCCGCTGCCCGAGGGTTTCCTCAAGGAAGCTGCCCGCCTGCCCGCCCCTGCCAAGCGCCCCAATGGCGCGGACGAATATCAGGGTTCACGCGGTGGCCGCGGCGCCGAACGTAGCGGCGAACGCAACGCCCGTGGCGGTGGCCGCGATGGCGGACGTGGCGATGGACGCGGTGGCCGTGATGGCGCGCGCGGTCCGGCCCGCTCTGCTGGCGGTCGCGATGATCGCGGCGCACCGCGCTCGACCGGTCCCCGGTTCGACCCGCTGCGCGAAAACGTCGATGGCGGCGCGCGTAACGCTGGCCGTCTGGAAGCGCGTCGCCCTGACGCCCGGCCAGATACGCGCCCTGATACACGGAGCGAAGCGCCTCGCCGCGAGGCGCCCCGTTCGGACGCACCGCGCACCGAAGGCGCTCGCCGTGAAGGCGCGCGTCCCGAAGGCGCCCGGCCTGCTCGTCGCCCGCAAGGTGGCGGTCAACCGCAGCGTGGTCGCGTTAGCGCGGTATAATTGATAGGGTTAAGTGCGGGGGCTTTTGCCTCCGCACCCCTGCCAGATAACGCCAAAATATCACGGATCGCGAGGGGGTTACTCCTCGCACCGCCCCCTTAAACAGCCGCCGTCGAAACGCCCAGATCCGGTATCCCGATCGCGCGCCGCCCGCTGTAATCCGTTTTCACGACAATCAGCCCGCTCTTTTCAAGGTGGTCAAGCAACCGCCGGATCCGCCCGGGCGAACTGGTGCCATAGGCGCGCGCCAGTGCGGCGTCATCGGGGCACGGCGCCTCGTCAATGGCGGCGCGGGCGATGACCAGAAACGGCGCGAGCAGATCATCTGGCACTTGCCGCGCCAGTCCCAGCAGATCGGCCCAGGCGTCATCCTGCGGACGGAAAATTCCGGCGACCGCCATGGCATAGCGTCGGCGAAATTGCGCGATATCGCCGACATGCGCGCCGATGCGCTTCATCCGGCACCGCGTGGTGAAATCCTGAAACAGCGAGGCGAGCGGCTGGAACGTGCCATCGGGTTCGCCTGCGATGTCTTCCATGATTTCGGCCACGATCGTCGTCACCTCGTCGGGCGGCAATGATTGCGGCGCGGCGACGGCGGCGACGCTGAACAGGTTGGGGCCGGTATCGACCGCGACTGGCTGTTCGCCGGGCGCGGGGGCCATCACATAGGTCGCGATTTGGTCCATTAATTCGCCGGCATCCGGGCGCGGCAAATACGAGCGCGGCGCATCGCTCAACGCCAGTTCCGCCTCGGTGGGCGCCGCGTGGAGCAGCGCGTGGAGGTCATCGCCGGTGACGCTGGGCGGCGGCAACAGGCCGGTAGACACTGCATTGCTGATGGTCTGCACCGCGCCAATCCGCACCGCGACGGGCCGCCGGCTGATCGCTGGTCCCAGCCCCAAAAATTGCCCACGCGCCAGATCGCGGATGTTTTCAGCCTGCCGCCGCTCCATGCCCAACAGGTCGGCGGCGCGCGCCATGTCGATGTCGAGAAACGTGCGCCCCATCAGGAAATTCGACGCCTCGGCGGCGACATTCTTGGCCAATTTGGCCAGACGTTGCGTGGCGATCACGCCCGCCAGCCCGCGCTTACGTCCCCGGCACATCAGGTTGGTCATCGCGGCAAGGCTCAGCCGGCGCACCTCGTCACTCACTTCGCCCGCGGCGGCGGGCGCGAACATCTGCGCCTCGTCCACAACCACCAATGCGGGATACCATTGCTCACGCGGCGCATCGAACAGCGCGTTGAGGAAAGTCGCGGCACAGCGCATCTGCGCTTCGATCTCCAACCCGTCGAGCGCCAGAACAACGCTCGCGCGATGCTGGCGAATGCGCGCGGCAAGGCGCGTCAGTTCTGTCACGCCATAGGCCGCGCCATCGACGACTATATGCCCAAACGGCTCGGCCAGCGTGACAAAATCGCCCTCGGGATCAATCACCACCTGTTGCACCAGCGTGGCGCTTTCCTCGAGCAACCGGCGTAGCAGATGCGACTTTCCCGACCCGGAATTGCCCTGCACCAGCAGGCGGGTCGCCAATAATTCCTCGATGTCGATCCTGACGGGTTTGCCGCCGGGCTCCTCGCCAATGATGATGGATGCGCTCACGGCTTGGCGTGTAGCGGGGGGGGGCTTGAGCGGCTAGGGCTTTGGGATGTTTTTTCCAGAGGATAAGCACCTCGCACCTTCACCCCTTCAAAACATCCTCAGCCACCGCCTCGGCCAGCTTAATCCCATCGACCGCCGCCGACAAAATCCCGCCCGCATAACCGGCCCCCTCGCCACCCGGATACAATCCGCGCGTGTTGAGGCTTTGGAAATCGGCACCGCGTGTGATGCGCAAGGGCGAGGACGTACGGGTTTCGACGCCGGTCATCACCACATCGGGGTGATCATATCCGGGGATCTGACGACCGAACACGGGCAATGCCTCGCGGATCGCGGTCATCACATAGTCGGGCAGGCACAGCGACAGGTCGGTCAATTTGACGCCGGGTTGATACGACGGCACAATCTGGCCGAAATCGCCGCTGGATGGGCGCCCGGCCAGCAGATCGCCGACCATTTGCCCCGGCGCCGAATAATCGCTGCCACCGGCGGTAAAGGCGAGGCTTTCCCAGTGGCGTTGAAAGGCCATGCCGGCCATCGGCCCGCCGGGATAGTCGGTCGCCGGGTCGATGGTGACGACCAGACCCGAATTCGCGTTGAATTCGGCGCGGGAATATTGGCTCATGCCGTTGGTGACGACGCGGCCTTCTTCGGATGTGGCGGCGACGACACGGCCGCCCGGGCACATACAAAACGAATAGACCGACCGCCCGTTCGACGCCTGATACGCCAGCGAATAGGCGGCGGGGCCAAGCACCGTGTTGCCCGCGTGGGTGCCATAGCGCGCCTTGTCGATCCACGCCTGCGGATGTTCGATACGCACGCCGATGGCAAAGGCCTTGGGCTCCAGCGTGACGCCGCGATTGTGCAGCACCTCGAACGTGTCGCGCGCCGAATGGCCGACCGCCATGATCACGTGCCGCGCGGGCAGATAGGACCCGTCGGCCATGTGCAGGCCAACCAACTGGCGATTTTCGCGCCCACCTTCGCCCCCACCTTCGCCCCCACCTTCGTCCTCGCCTTCAATCGCGAAATCGGTGACGCGGGTGCCGAAACGGTATTCACCGCCCAGCGCCTCGATCGTCTCACGAATGCTGATCACCATGGTGACGAGACGGAATGTGCCGACATGCGGGTGCGCTTCGTACAGGATGTCGTCGGGCGCGCCGGCCTTCACAAATTCGGTCAGCACCTTGCGCGACAGATGGCGCGGATCCTTGATGCGCGAATAGAGTTTGCCATCGGAAAAAGTGCCGGCGCCGCCTTCGCCAAATTGCACGTTCGATTCGGGCGTCAACTGGTGCCGCCGCCATAGCGCCCAGGTGTCCTTGGTCCGCTCACGCACGGCCTTGCCGCGCTCGACGATGATCGGCTTCAAGCCCATTTGCGCCAGAATTAGTGCCGCCATCAAGCCGCAGGGACCAGCGCCGATTACCACCGGGCGATCGCCTTCCCACCCGGCGGGCGCGTGAAACGGCGCGCGATAGACGGTATCGGGCGCGACCCGCACATGCGTGTCACCGGCCAGTCGGGCCAACACTTCGCCCTCATCCGCCACTTCGACATCCAGCGCATAGACCAGCTTGATCTGCCCCCGCCGCCGCGCATCATTGCCGCGCCGCACGACATGCACCCGCTCCACACGGGCGGGGACAACGCCCAACCTTTCGGCAATCGCGGCGTCGAGTTCAGCGGGCGTATGCCCCAGCGGCAGGGTCAGGTCGGTCAGGCGGATCATGCCCCGCCTCTACCGCGCCGCGCCCCAAAGCGCCAGCCCGGCGCGGCCCTGTACCACCCCGCGCCATTCCGCTATGCCATATAGCGAAAATGGGAGAAAGCGGCATGATCAAGCCCGAACTGGAATTCGTCTATGAGGCCACCGGCGACCTCGAACCCCCGCGCACCATCGGTGACACATATGATGGCACCCGCCGGATCATCCCGATCGTCGGCGGCGGGCGGGTCGATGGGCCGCTGATCAAGGGGCGGCTGGTCGGCAATTCGGCCGACTGGCAATTAACCCGGCCCGATGGCGTGACCGTCGCCGACGCGCTCTATGCCATCGAAACCGACGACGGCGCCCTCATCCAGATCCGCAATCGCGGCCTGCGCCACGGCCCGCCCGCCGTCATGCAACGCCTCGCCGCGGGCGAAGTGGTCGATCCGGCCGAGTATTATTTCCGCACCGTGCCCGAATTCATCGCCCCTAACGGGCCGTATGAATGGCTCAACCGCTCGATCTTTGTGTGTTCGGGCGCGCGGTATCCGGCGGGGATCAAGTTGTGGGTTTGGCGGGTGTTGTGATGGGGGCTTCGGGTTAAGCATTGGGTGCGGGGGGGCCTCGCACCGACTTGCCTAAACCGGTTCCCCCGCCGCCCGCGCCCGCGCCACCACCGACGCCTCATCCCCGCGCACCCGCATCGCCAGCGCAACCAGCAGCACGACAATCCCGACGCCAACCCAATTGATCGTCAGGATCGCGTGCCGCAGATCGCCATGGTTCGCATCAGAGATCATGCCCACCATATACGGCCCGATGCCAAGGCCGCAGATAGTGCTGACCACGATATAGGTCGAGGCGGTAATGCCGCGCATCCGGGGCAGAACCTGATCGTAAAGCGTCGCGTAAAGCGGCGGCAGCCACATGGTCAGCACAAAGCTGTAAAGCACAAAACGCGCATAGAACACGCCCACATCAGGTGCATGATAGACCCAATACACCAGCAGCGGCGAGCCGCCCATGGCAAAGATCGCGATCAACACGCGGCCAACGCCTGGCAACCGGTGATTGGCCCAATCGGTGACTGGCCCCGCGATCATCGGCCCGACCACGCCAAGCCCCGCCGACAACAGGCCGAACTGCAAACCGACATGCGCCGGGGTCAGGTGATAGGTCTTCATCAGGAAGGCCGGGGTAAAGGCCATACAGCCATAATTGATCATGCTTTGCAGCGATCCGGCGGCCATGCACAGGACCAACGAGGGATTTCGCATCACCGCGAGCGCAGGCGCATCGGTCAGTTTCAGCGATTGGACGAGGTTCATCACCGCAAACAGCCCGAGGCCGACAACCGCCCATTGCAACGCGTGCGGATTGACGCTGATCGGCCCCAGCACCAGTTGCGGGCGCGGGGAAAAGACCGAACCGATACGCACCGCAACGACCATCGCCAGCACGATCACTGCCGTCCATGCCAGATTGGCCGCCCACGCCCGCGCCGAGGCCCGACGCCGCGCCAGCATTACCCAGTTCGCCACCGGCACCACCGCGCCCAGCACGGCCAGGCTGGCGGTAAACGGCGCAGGGTCCGGTAGGGTCACAATGCCATCGGCCTGCCCCCGCGCCGGTTCGCGCATCCGCCACAACAGCACGGCCAGCGGCAAGCCGGGCAGCGCGGCCACGACAAAGGCGAATTGCCAGCCTTTCAACCCCAGCGGCGCCATACCGCCAGCAAACCGCCCGTCCCACCAATCCGCCGCTATGCCGCCCAACACGCTGGACAGGCCAAGGCCGACCGCGATCGCCGCGGCGGTCATCGCCATCGCGGTGCCCCGCCGCGCCTTGGGGAAATAATCAAAAATCAGGCTGGTGCCGGCCGGCTGGCTCGCCGCCTCGCCGATGCCGACGCCAAGGCGTGATAGCGCGAGCAAAGCAAAGCCCGAGGCAAAGCCCGCCAGCCCCGTCGCCACCGACCAAAAGCCAATGCACAAAGCCAGCAACCGCGTCCGCTTCCACCCATCCGCCAACCGCCCCAGCGGCAACGAAAACACCGCATAAAACAGCGCGAACACCGTGCCATACAGCAGCCCCATCTCGGCATCGCCGATGGCCAGGTCATGCTTGATACGCGGCGACAGGATCGCCAAAATATTGCGGTCGAGCAGGCTGAGCAATTGCGTCGCCGACACCAAAGTCAGCGCATACCAGCCGCCGCGTGCCACAAGCTTGCTGGTGGCCGCCGATCGCTGCCCCGATTGCATATCCATGCCCGTCTCTGTCCTCTCGCCCCCCGGCGGCCTTGTCGATGGCCTGTGTACATCGGGTGTGAGCGACGAGGATAATCACCGGCGGCCCGGTTGCCTAGCGATAATACGATGCAATCCTGACATCGTGCGCCCCTTGCGCGATCAAGCGGCGTTGCGACGCGGCGCCCGCGCCATATTCAAGTCCGCCACCTTGAATAGTGACACCTGCTCTGCCAGTTCGCCCGCCCGGTCGGCCAGTTGATTGGCCGAGGCGGAAGCTTGTTCGACCATGGCGGCGTTTTGCTGGGTCATGCGATCCATGTCGATGATCGACTGATTGATCTGCGACAGGCTGCTGGCTTGTGCCTTGGCCGAATCGGAAATATCGCTCACGTGTTCATTGATAGTCCCCACCCGCGACACGATCCGATCCAATTGGGTGCCCGTTTCCCCGACCAGCGCTACGCCTGAGGCCACCTGCGCAAGGCTGGTCGCGATAATCGCCTTGATATCCTTGGCCGCGTCGGCCGACCGCTGGGCCAAGGCACGCACCTCGTTGGCCACCACCGTAAAGCCTTTGCCCGATTCACCGGCGCGCGCGGCTTCGACCCCGGCGTTCAACGCCAACAGGTTGGTTTGAAACGAGATCCCGTCGATCACATCGATGATCGAGGTGATCTGGGCCGAGGATTGTTCGATGCCCTGCATCGCGGCAATCGTGCGTTCGACCACGGCGCGGCCAGCGGTCACATCGTCCACGGTCGCCGCCACATTGCCATTGACCGTGGCGGCGCGCCCGGCGGTGGTTTGGGTCGCTTCGGTCACTTCCTGCATCGAGGCGGTGGTCTCCTCCAGGCTGGCGGCCTGTTGCTCCGTCCGGCGACCAAGGTCGATGGAGGCCGTGCTCAATTCGCGGGCGCAGGTATTCACCGCGGCCGCCGCTGCGCCCACGGTCAACAAGCTTTCGCTCAACCGCGCCGCGGCATTGTTGAAATCAACCTCCAACCGCGAAAAGCGGGACGACACGCCCGACACCTGATACGTCAGATCACCCGCCGCCAATTTTGCCAGTCCCGTGCCGATTTTGTCATTCACCTCGGCGTCGCTGACCTCCTGATAGGCCGACACCGACAATTCCACGTCGAGCAATAGCGCCTTGACCAAAGCGGCGAGTTCATCGGCCAATTGCCGGCGCGATTTAAAACGCGGTGCGACCAAGGCCCGGATCAATTCGTCCGCCACCACAGCATAGCCACCGACATACCAGCGCGGTTCAAGCCCGATCCGGGCGTGAATGACACCAATCCGGTGGGTTCGCTCGGCATAATCGGCCGAAAATTCACCCGACGCGATGACGCCCCAATGTTCGCTCTGGGCGCTCTTGGCGGCATTGATTTCGCGCTCTTCGGCAAAGAACCGCGCCGTGGCCGGCGTCGAACGCACGCGGGCGTAAAAACGGTCGAGCGCACGCGACATCGCCCCCATGATGGTAGGTCGTATAGTACGCAATGCCCAAGCGATTCATAATAATGTCCAAGCGAGCCATCTCGCGGTTCCACGGCGCCGCGGCATATTT
>CAIOKP010000375.1 GCA_903858875.1 uncultured Sphingomonadales bacterium | reverse complement strand
GTCGCAAGAGAGACCGAAACCAAGTACACCGAACAATACGACCGATGCAAGTGGGACAAATGCCAAGGGGCTAAAACGGGCCCCATCACTACCCCGGATCTCCTCTGCTGGAAATACGAAAATTGGACAAGGCCGGCTGGACGGTTGCCGATGTCGATCTGTTCGAAGTAAACGAGGCCTTCGCCTGCGTTGCGATGTTTGCGATGCATGACCTCGGCCTGCCGCATAACAAAGTGAACGTGAACGGCGGCGGCACCGCGCTCGGCCACCCGATCGGCGCCAGCGGCGCGCGGATTCTCGTCACACTGATCGCTGCCTTGCAAGCGCGCGGCCTGAAAAAGGGCGTCGCCAGCCTGTGCATCGGCGGCGGCGAAGCCACTGCGGTGGCTGTCGAACTCGTCTAAGGTTTCAGCATGAGGGGCGGTGCAATCCACCGCCCCTCACCGCTGGCTTACTTCAGGGTCACGCCCCACAACCGCTCAGCCGGAACATACCCGGCGTGGTGATCGACATCGAGCCGGCACCAACGCTCCTTGCAATCGCCCAACTTGCCGATCACGCCCGGCGCCAATTTCCATAGCAGCGGTGTCGTTTCTCCGGGACCGGCATGCATCTCAACCGGCCGACGGCCGTTGATCAGCGCCGTTTGTTCACGCGACACAAATCGCATCATCATCCAGCCGCGCGTGCCATCCGGATCCTCGACGAAATACCAACCGCCCCATGTCCGCAGCACCTTTACCGGCAAATGCTGACGACGGTACACAAAACGGATGCCATAATCCTCGCCCGGCCCGGTGCGCATATTGACCACCGGATCGCGCAGCGACCGCCACATCGGAAATGCCCCATCGTCCGCCGCCCGAACGGGCGTGGCGACCGCACCAAGCAAAGGGGCAATCAGCATCAAGGCGAGACGCATCCGGCGGACAGCCGAGCGTCGGGTGATCGGGAGGCGAAGATCATCACAGAACATCCCTATTCCATAACCACGACAGCGCCCACCCTTCAAGGCCGCTTGACCCGCGCGCAGCCCGGCGCATACTGATTTACAGATTCTGTCCCCAATTTAGGCGATTGATGTCATGCCCATCATCACCGATCATACGACCCGCCGGATCGAAGGCCGTCCCCGGGTGATCGTTACGCGGCGCCTGCTGCCTGCGGTTGAAGCGCGCATGGCCGAATTGTTTGACGCCCACTTTAACGTCAGCGACACGCCGTTGGACCGTGTGGCGATGATCGCCGCGATGCAGAATTGCGATGTTTTGGTTCCGACAGTCACCGATACGATCGATGCTGCGATGATCGCGGCGGCGTGCCAGGGCAACCGCCCCATCGGCCTGATTGCCAGCTATGGCGCGGGGATCGAACATATCGACCTGGCCGCCGCCCGCGCGCACCGGATCATCGTTACCAATACGCCGGGCGTGTTTACCGACGATACCGCCGACATGACCATTGCGCTGATCATCTCGGCCATGCGCCGCTTTGCCGAGGGGGTCCGCGCGTTGGCGGCCGGGGAATGGCATGGCTGGGCACCGTCGGGCCTGATGGGCCACCGCATCGGCGGCAAGCGTTTGGCTATTTTGGGCATGGGACGCACTGGTCAAGCCGTCGCCCACCGCGCCCGCGCCTTTGGCATGTCGATCACCTATCACAATCGCCGCCGCCTGCCCACAGCGCTCGAAACGATGCTGGGCGCACGCTATGTCAGCGGGGTGGACGACTTGATCACCGGGGCAGATATCCTGTCGCTGCATTGCCCGGCAACACCCGAAACGCGTGGCATCCTGTCCGCCACCCGCATCGCCAGCATGCAGCCCGACGCCTATGTCATCAACACATCCCGCGGCGACCTGATCGACGAGGCGGCGTTGATCGACGCGCTGGAGGCTGGGCGATTGGGTGGCGCCGGGCTTGACGTTTTCGCGCATGAACCCGCGCCCGATCCGCGCTTGGTCGCCTTGCCCAATGTCGTGTTGATGCCCCACATGGGGTCTGCCACCATCGAGGGGCGCGAGGCATCTGGCGAAAAGGTTATCGCCAATATTCGGTTTTGGGCCGACGGGCATCGGCCGCCCGATCAAGTTCTGGAAGGCTGGGCTTAGGCGAAGGGGTAGGCGCGCGATCGCCCCCACCCCTTCGCATCTATCAATCGCCGGTCAGAATGCGGTCAACCAATTGCTTCACAGTTGGCGTGAAATTATTGGAATAGAACGGATCCTGCTTGAAACGATAGGCCGCATGGCCGGCAAACATCAAGTTCCTGTCGATGTCGCCACCGTGCGCAATATCCTGCAAGGTCTTCTGAATGCAGAAGCTGCGCGGATCAGCGAGGCGCCCTGTGCTCCAATCGTCATGGTCCTTCCACGACGAAAAACCACAGTGCGACAGGCAGCCCATGCAATCGGCCTGATCCTTGCGGATGGTTTCGCGTTCCTGAGGCGCCACAAAAACCACCGTATCGTCCGGCGTGCGCAATGCCTCGGCGAACCCTTGGCCGACCCACGTATGGGCACGATCGCGGTCGCAGGGCGTGACCCAAAAGTTCTTGCCCTTGACGCCCACATCCAGCTGCACGGTATGATCGCCGGCCTGCACCTTGGAATAGGGGATCTGACGCTCGGAGCGGGCAACCAATTCGCGCAGGAACGGGTTGATCACCGCCGAGGAATAGAAGCCGGTCGGCGAAAACTTGTGCAACAGGATATCGCCCGGCTCCAACTTGCGCAGGTGGTCTTTCCACCCCTGCGGAATCGGGCTTTCCTCGGTCAGCAGCGGCCGGGTGCCGAACTGGAAGGCGATCGAGCCAAGCTCGGGATTGTCGATCCAGTTTTCCCACTCGCGCAGGAACCACACGCCGCCGGCCATAACGATCGGCACGTCGTCGGAAATGCCCTCGGCCCGCATGGTGTCGCGCAACGCCTTAACGCGAGGATAAGGATCCTGCGGCTGGGTCGGATCTTCGGCGTTCGACAGGCCATTGTGCCCACCGGCCAACCACGGATCTTCATAGACCACAGCGCCCAACAGGTCAGGCACCTTGTGATAGGCCCGTTTCCACAGCGCGCGAAACGCCCGGCCCGATGATACGATCGGCAGGTAATGCACGTTGTAATGCGCCGCAATTTCGGACAGCTTATATGGCATACCAGCACCGCAGGTGACGCCTGTGACCATCCCGCGCGTCTGTTCGAGCACGCCTTCCAATACTTGCTGCGCGCCGCCCATTTCCCACAACACGTTAATGTTGATCGCACCCTTGCCGCCGGAAATTTCGTGGGCGCGCTTCACCTGTTCCACCGCGCCATCGATGGCGTAGCGGATCAATTCGGCGTGACGCCCCTGACGCGTGGGCGCGTGATAGATCTGCGGAATGACATTGCCATCCGCGTCATAGCCATCAGCGTTCACCGCGCTAACTGTGCCGATACCGCCGGCCGCAGCCCAAGCGCCCGAACTCATATGATTGGTTGCCGCAACCCCCTTGCCGCCTTCCACCAATGGCCATACTTCGCGGCCACCGTACTGGATCGGCTTCAACCCCTTGAAACTCATTTCATAAAACTTTCGCCAAAGACCCCTACCCCGCTTTTGATGGCGCTTTTTCGCCATCCCGACAAGGCCGGATATCAGCCGGGGCTGGCCGATTTCCCGCTACTTCAAACTCTGCGTAATAGCCGTTTACCGCCGGCATGCGAAGATATTCCGCAAGCCGATAGCCGACAGCCGTCATTTCGCAAAACAACAGTGTGGGCGCGATCCCGCGCCGGGCGGTCGACAGGTCGCGATCGACCACCACCACGCGGCCGCCCGCACGCAACGCCGGGCGCAAATTCCACAAGAAGGCGTAGGGTTCGCGCACTTCACGATAGACATGGGCCAAAACGATCCGGTCAAAACTGCCGGCTGGCAATTTGGGGTCCGCATCCACGCCATGGCGTATCGACACATTGTCGAGATGTTCGCGCGCGACCCGGTCGCCCAAGCGGCGCAGCGCGCCATCGTCGATATCTTCGGCCAAAACCCGGCCGGCCGGGCCGACCTGCTGTGCCAATCGGACGGTGTAATACCCATCGCCAGCGCCGATATCGGCCACGGTCATACCAGCCCGAATGTCTGCCTGTTGCAGCATGACGCGCGCCTCGCCTGCGTGTTCGCGCGTGGCCTCGTTCGCCAGATCTTCAGCGGCAGGCGGCGACTTGGGACGGTCGGCCTGGGGGAATGCCGCGACATCGTACGAGCGTTCCCGCTGCCCGGCGCCGCTATGGCAGGCGGCTAGCAATCCCGACATGGCCAGGAGGATCAAAGGCGCGCGGCCCATCACCGATCCGCCCCCATCACCCAATTCGCCGCAATACGCCCAACTTCGGCCAAAGCCGCCTCGCTGGCCGGGTCGATCGCGGTCAGAGGCGCGCGACTGCGGGTAAAGCCGGTGATGATCAACGGCGCGCGATCTGTGGGACGCACGATGGTCAGGTCAACATGATAGGCTGGCAAAGTGTCGGGCAGACCGGTGCCGGTCTTATCCCCCGCCCACCAATCCGCAGGCAAGCCAGCACGAATACGCTGCGTGCCCGATGTCACCGCCGCCATCCAGCCCAGCAATATCTCGCGATGCGGCGCGCTCAACACATCGCCGACCAACACCCGCGCCAGCGTATGCGCCATCGCGCGCGGCGTGGTGGTATCGGGCAAAGCCCCCCGCGCCACATGGTTCAGCGCAGGTTCGATATGGTCGAGCCGCGACACGCCATCGCCCAACCCCCGCCAGAACGCTGTCAACGCCGCCGGCCCACCGACTCGATGCAACAGCAGATTGGCAGCGGGATTATCGCTTTCGACGAGTGCCGCATGGGCCAGGTCGACCAGGGTCATCCCCTCGCCCAGATGCTGGCTGGTGATCGGCGCGTGATCGAGCATCGCCTCGGCACCATAGCGGATACGCTCATCAAGCCGCAATTGCCGACGCCGTGCCAGCCAAAACACCATCGCGGCCAGCGACAGCTTAAACGCGGAACAAAAGGCAAAACGCTCGTCCGCGCGCCAGCCAAACCCCTGACCACTGCCCGTATCCAGCACATAGGCGCCAAGGTCCGCGGGCGAATGCCGCTCAACCGCCGCCAATTGCGCCACAAAGGGCGCCACCGATGCCGCCAAAACCGGTGCCGGCACCGCCAACGCCACAGCCGCACCAGCGCAAAAGCGGCGGCGACCCAGCATCGGCAATGCCGACCGGTCGATCATCAATCGACGTCCTCGACGGACACCTTCTCACCGGTCACGCGCTGCGACAGGGCGGCGGCCATGAACGGATCCAGCGCGCCATCGAGCACATCATCAGGCGCGGTGCTCGTCATGCCGGTGCGCAGATCCTTCACCAACTGATACGGCTGCAACACATAGGACCGGATCTGGTGGCCCCAGCCGATCTCGGTCTTGGCGTTATATTCGCCAAGGGCGGCAGCCTCGCGCTTGGCCAGTTCGGCCTCGTAAATGCGCGCCTTCAGCATGTTCATCGCCGTGGCGCGGTTCTTGTGCTGGCTGCGGTCGTTCTGAGACGCCACGATGATGCCGGTCGGAACGTGGGTAATGCGCACCGCGGAATCGGTGGTGTTGACGTGCTGACCACCGGCGCCCGACGCACGATAGGTGTCAATTTTCAGGTCGCTATCCTTGATATCGACCTCGATATTGTCATCGACCACCGGATAGACCCAGATCGAGCTGAACGAGGTATGCCGCCGCGCGGAACTGTCATAGGGGCTGATGCGGACGAGGCGGTGGACACCGCTTTCGGTCTTGGCATAGCCATAGGCGTTCTCGCCCTTGATCAACAGCGTGGCGGATTTGATCCCCGCCTGTTCACCGGCATGGTAGTCGACCAGTTCAACCTTGTACCCGTGACGTTCGCCCCAACGGGTGTACATCCGCTGAAGCATTTCGGCCCAATCCTGGCTTTCGGTGCCGCCCGCGCCCGCATGGACTTCGAGATAGCAGTCATTGCCGTCGGCTTCCCCGGCCAACAAAGCTTGCACCTTGTCCGCATCGGCCCGCGCCGCCAAAGCGGCCAGCGTCGCCAAACCTTCGGCAATAGTGTCCTCATCGGACTCCATCTCGCCCAATTCGACGAATTCGATGGCATCGGCCATCTCCTGCCCGATCTCGTTGACGGTGCCGATCGAGGCCTCCAACTGGCGACGCTCGCGCATCACCGCCTCGGCCGCCTTGGGATTGTCCCAGAGCTTGGGATCTTCGACCCGCGCGTTCAGTTCATCGAAACGCCGCAGCGCCCGATCCCAGTCCAAAAACTTGCGGACCAGCGCCAGTGCGGCTGCGATCCGGTCAATGTGGGCCTGCCCCTCGGCACGCATGGTAAATACCCTTGCTTCAATTCGTCAAACCACGGCGCGTTAGCCGGATTGGCCGCAAAGTAAAGAGCGTGACCCAAGGGGAAATGCATCGCCGTCAGCTTATCGCCACTTTCCAGCACCTTGCCCGATCACCCGCTCCATAATCACGGGGCCTTGCGCCCTCGCGTCTGTCGGCGTCGCCAGACCGGCACCAGCGTTGCCCCGGCAAACATCGCCAACATGCCAGGTTCCGGCACGGCGGTGATATTCGTGCCCCCCGTCGTCGGGCCACCAAACGACCAAGTGCCGCTAAAGGTCAGCGTATACAGTCCATCCAGCGCACCGGTGATCGAATCGAGAATCGGGATGTTGAAGGCCGACACTTGCGTCCCCTGCGTATTGCCGACCAAGCCAAACAGATCGGCCCCCGTGCCGGCAGGATCGCACGCCGCACCGGAACAGGCGATCAATTCGCCCGTGACGCCATCATAAACAAAGCCGGGCCCGGCGAAATACCCCGCGACAAAGCTGCTCCCATTGGCAATGGAATAGGTATCGCTTTTCGCATTATACACTAAAGTCATCGCCAGCGTGGAGCCACCCCCGCTGCGCGGATTGCCGGCGGCGTCGATAGCGCCGGACACCTGTACCGGGTCGGCGGTCCCGATCCCCGGTATGCCCATCCCGCCCAGCCCGCTCGCCGCAGAATAGAGCGTGATGCGATACAGTCCGTCAGCCGATTGGGTGGTTGCCGCCGCCGCCGGGTTGGCGGCATACCACGCGGCGCTGGGCATCGTGGCGTTAAAGCTGATCGCGACCGATTGGCCGTCCTGATAGGGAAAGGTCGGCAAGCGCCCGGTATAGGCGGCATAGGTGCCATCGGCCTGCTTGATGCGGACGGTATCGCCAACGCTGGCCGATACGACGCCGGAAAAGGTGATCGGCACAGTGGCCGTCTGGGCGTGAAGGACACCCGGCGTCACGCCGGACATCAGCGTCAGCAACGCCACAAGAGTTAGCCGGAGAAATCGTGCAAACATGACAGGTTCCGCAAAGTCGGGAGGATCGGGACCTGCGCGTTTGCTGAAATGCCCGATCCGGACAACCGCCGCCTTGGCGGTGTCCGGATTCAGGACTGAATGAGAAGATAATCCTAATTTTTCAATTATATATGTATATCTACGTGAAATCTCGTCGGCAAATCAATGCTTGGCGGCCAGCGCCTGCACCGTGGCCAGCGTGTTCTTCACATGGTCCTTATAGTCCATGTTGCTATAGGCCAGCTTCACCTTGCCATCCTGCCCGATCACATAGGACGTCCGCTTGGTCAGCGCGGTGGATACGCCGACGATCGACAGCGCGACGTCATAGCCCTTGATCATCGCGGCACTGGCGATAGCGACCGGAAACTTGTCGCGGCATTCCAGAGTCGAGAATTTTTCCAGCGTCGGCAAATCGTCCGCCGACAAACCAATCACCGTGGCGCCGACCTTTTCATAATCGCCAATCGCCTCGGCAAAAGCGTGCGCTTCCAAGGTGCAGCCCTGTGTGAAGGCCTTGGGGTAGAAATACAGCACGACCGGCCCCTTCTTCAGCGCGTCTTTCAGCGAGAAGTTGAAAGGCTTGCCAGCCTTGGCTCCCTGGGTGACGAAAGCGGGTGCAACGGCGCCTGCGGCCAGTTCGGCCTGCGCCGGGGTGGATATAGCGGCGGAGGCGGCAACAGCGGCCAAAGCCAGAGCGAAGGGTGCGTGGGGGCGGTTCATAATGCGCAGGATGTCGCGAAACAGCCCGGGTGTCCAGAAGCCTTTGGGGCACCGTCGCACCCCAAGGCTTGCCAGATCAGTCCGCCCCGCCCTGTTCAACCACCATATCCTCGCCGCCGCTGTTGGTGCGCG
>CAIOKP010000374.1 GCA_903858875.1 uncultured Sphingomonadales bacterium | reverse complement strand
TTCTACTGAAGCCTTTGCTTTAGGTGTATTAATCAAAAATGCCGCATTGACGCAAACAAGAGTCTTGTTAAATACTTTGAGTGAGTTGGGTCAAAATCGTTAAAACCGCCAGCCTTGAAACCGGTCGAAACCGAGGCGAACAGCAAGTCGCGTGGCGTGATCTGATAGTTCAAGCCGATGCGCCAGGTGACCTTGCTGTCGCTTTCGCTGCCATTGTTGGGGCTGCCGACACAGTCGTTGGGATAATGGCAAGGCTGGCCGGTCGGATCAAGCCAATAGGTCGTCGGGGAAAATGGCGAACCCAGCGCCGGATTGAAAAACGGCACCGCGAAAGTGCCGACCCGCACGGTCTTGTCGTTGGAATAGCGCGCGCCCGCAACGATCCCCAGTTCCGGCGAAAGGTGATAAGTGCCCTGCGCGAAGAAACCATAGGATGTGTGCTTGGTGGTGTTCAGCGGATCGATCGCGTTCTGCCAGGTCGACGTATCGGCATAGGTTCCGACCGGAGCGTCCCAGTTGTGGTCGCTCTCGTTGGTTTTTTCGAGGTAGTAGTTGGCACCGAACACATAGTCGAGCGCGCCCGGATTGGCGTTGGAGAACCGGGCCTCCAATTGCGTGGTGTTGAATATCCCGTGATAATCATCCAGCGTGAATGCCGAACTGCCGGGAAATACCGGGCTGGGTCCGGCGCCCGTCGAGGTGACGAGCGGATTGCTGGTGCCGGTGGTTTGGGTATGGTCCTTGAAATGCTGATGGCTGCCCAGCAGATCGAACTGCATCGCCCCCATTTTGACATTCAGCGTACCGACGAAATTCTGGAAATTGGTATCGACGAAGGCCGGAACCGGATTGGCGGGAATGTAAAACTGCGCCGAGCCGCCAGCGTTGAGCCCGTCGAGCACCGCCGCGCCGGGGCCGGTGCCACCCTGATGACCGATCGTGGCGATGCCGGTAAAGGTAACATCATCCGAAGGCTTGATCAGGATAGAAACGCGGCCGGTTTCATCGGATTGATCGTTCTTGGCCTTTTGCGAGCCTGGCGTGAAGGTATAGCTGGTGGTCGGCGGCACCGCATTGGTATCGACGATGCTGAACCCCTCGGGCTTGAGATAGCCGTCGCGGCTGTTGGCATTGCCGGCGATCCGGATGGCGATGGCATTGCTGATCGGGATGTTGACCGCGCCTTCGCCGCGCACGGCATTGTAATTGCCGTATTCGAATTTGCCGTAGCCTTCGAAGACGCCGATCACCGGCTTTTTGCTGATGACGTTGATCGCACCTCCGGTCGACGAACGGCCATAAAGCGTTCCTTGCGGCCCGCGCAGCACTTCGACGCGGTCGATGTCGAAATAGGAAACCCCCTGTTCCTGGCCACGCCCGACAAACGCGCCATCGACGTTGTAGGCAATGCCAAGTTCGCCCTTGCTGGTCTGATCGGTGGAGGTCACGCCGCGAATGCTGATATTGGTGCCGAAGCCGCCGGTGCCGATATTCAGACCGGGGACAAGGTTCTGCAAGTCGGTGACGCTGTTGACACCAACCGTCTTCAGATCGCCGCCACCGATCACCGACAGGGCAGCAGGAACCTTCAGCGAAGATTCGGCCTTTTTCATGGCGGTCACGATGATTTCGCCGGCACCGGTGTCAGCAGGCGGGGTTGCTGTGGCTGGCGCGGCTTGCGCTTGCGCCGTGACTGGCAGCAGCACTGCCAGCGCCAGCACCGAGCTCGCGCTCAAGGCACGCAGCCGCATTGCGGTGTTCGAATTCAGCATGATTTCCCCCTTCATCATCCATCCCAGATGGTCCGGTTTTGCCCGGCTTGCGCAGTCAATACCGTCGGCCACCGGCAAAAGCGCCTAGACGTACGTCGAGCCGGCGCGCCTTGCCCCCGGCGGCGAGGTCGATATGGTCCGCCGCAGATGGAAAACCTTGGTGGCAAATGGTGATGCGGGTTCTGCTGATCGATGATCATCCGCTGTTTCGGCAGGCGCTGGCTGCTACGATCAGCCAGATCGGCGTAGATGTGCATATTGAACAATGCGACACGTTGGCGGCGCTGCGCGAACGACTGGCCTGCGATGCGGTGGCGACACTCGTGCTGCTTGACCTTAACCTGCCCGACAGTGCCGGGATCGGTGGGCTGCTGGCGATCAAGGCGCATTACCCGCAGCTTGAAGTGGCGATCGTTTCCGCGATCGACGATCCCGAAACCGTGGCAACCGCGCAGGCCTGCGGCGCAGCGGGGTTCATTTCCAAGGCGGCGGGAATCGAACAGCTGTCAGCCGCGGTGCTGGCTTTGATCGGCGGCGAGACGTGGTTTCCCGACGTCGATCCGGAGGAAGCCCGCAATGGCCTGACCCATACACAGGCACGCATCCTGGATGGCGTGCACCGCGGTTTGATGAAC
This sequence comes from uncultured Sphingomonadales bacterium, assembly GCA_903858875.1. GTDB lineage: Bacteria > Pseudomonadota > Alphaproteobacteria > Sphingomonadales > Sphingomonadaceae > Novosphingobium. The sequence goes on along the minus strand of CAIOKP010000374.1, from coordinate 3,515 downwards.
AAACAGATCGCCTATGAACTCGGTCTGTCCGAAGCCACCGTCAAATATCACCTGACAGGCCTGTTCCGCAAAATGGGCGTGCAGACACGCGCTCAATTGTTGGCGTTGGCGCGTGACCGTTCGGGTTGATTGCAGCGCGCGGCCGAAGCCGCCGCCTCGGCCAGCACCACCCGCAAAGACAGGGGTGCTACGGGTTTGTTGAACAGACCAATCCCCTCGGTCGCCAGCGATTCCGCCCATCCTTCTTCGCTGGTGGCGGTAACCAGCAGGCGCACCTGCGCGCGCGCGGCCAATGCGCGCAGAACGGCAAGCCCGTCGCTGCTGCCCAGATGGTAATCCGCAATGACAACATCCCAGGTGCCGGCGGGCACGTCGGCTGCGTCGGCCACCGGGGTTACCACCCCGCCCCAGCGTTCAATCAAGGCCGTGGTGCCGAGCAGGACATCTGACTCGTCATCAATGCACAGCACGCGCAACCCCGCCAGATCGACCGCCGGGCTGATCGTGCGCGGGCGCAAGGCGACCGGCGCAGTGCCAAGGACAATTACGCTGAAGGTGCTGCCCGCGCCGGGACGGGAACGGACGGTTACCGGGTGATCGAGCATTTGTGCGATCCGCGCCACGATCGACAGCCCCAGCCCGGCGCCTTCGGCCAACCGCCGCCCTTCGGACAGCCGGCTGTATTCGCCGAATGCCGCAGGCAGTTTTTCGGGCGCGATTCCGACGCCGCTGTCGCGGACTTCGATACGCACGCGTTGCCCGGTTGCGCGCACTGCGATGACCACACGGCCCCGCGGCGTATAGCGCAAGGCGTTAACCAGCAGGTTCTGCAGCATTGATCGCAGCAAATCGCGATCGCTCAGCACCCAGGCCCTGGTCGGCAGTACGACCAGATCCAGCCCGCGCGACGCAGCTTGTCCCGCAAATTCCTCGCCGAGCGAGACCAGCAGCGCATCCAGATCAACCGGCTCCATCCGCGGTTTGAGCGCGCCGGTTTCGAGCTGCGACAGATTGAGCAGGGCGCGCAGCAGACGGTGCGCGCCCTCCACCGCCTGGTCGGCGCGTTCCAGCAGACTGGTCATCTCGGGATTGGCTTGTGCCCCCACCAGCGCATTTCCGATGAACAGTCGCGCCGCATGCAGGGGCTGGACCAGATCGTGACTGGCCGCCGCGACAAACCGCTTTTGCGCACCGCTCGCCTGTTCCGCCTGATGGCGTGCCGATGTCAGTTCGGCGGTGCGTTCGCTGACCAGAGTTTCGAGTTCTTCGTTGCTGCGCGCCAGCACCAGCGCCGCCGCCTTGGCATCGGTGACATCGGCCAGCGTGATCAGATAGTCGCTTTGCCCCAAAGGTCGGCCTGTCATCTGCAGGGTGCGGCCCGCGGGATCGATCTGAATTTCATCAAGCAGCAACTGACCGCCCGCGATCGCATCAAGCCGATCGGCAAGATGCGCACGCAATCCGGCGTGATGCGCAGCGGGGCCGATCAGCCCGAACAATGATTTTCCGACATGCACATCGCCCGGCCCAAGCTCCATCAGCTGAAGCCAGCGCGCGTTCCACGCCACCAGTTGCAGATCGCTGTCGACCACGCTGACGCCCTGTACCAGGCTGTCAAGCGTGGTTTGCAGGAGTTCGCGGCTGAAATGGACAGCATGGCCTGCTTCGTCGAGGATACGGCTGATATCGCCGGCGTCCTGGCTGTCGGCGGCCAGTGCAATCGCCACCACGTTGCGCGCCGAAGGGGCTCCGATCACGCCAGCCAGCAGCCGTTCTGCCGAACGCGCCAGTGTCGGGCTGACCGTAGCGGTTTCGGACAGATCGCTGACGCGGGTCGAAATGCGGTAGTCGAGCAGCGCCTTGTCGGCTTCGGCCTCGCCCAGGAACTGCGCCAGCAAGTGGCGCAGTTCGCCGATCGTCGCGCTGATCCTGCGCGATGGCGCAAGCGGCGTTGGCGCAGCACTGGCCACAAAGGTATTCGCCTGGATCGTATCGATCAACCGCGGTTTGGCGCGCAACGACACCGCAATGAACAAGGCGGTATTGACCACAAGACTGGCCAATACCGCGCCATAGGGCATCCAGCGGGTGGTATCGGGCCACAGCCCGTTGATACCTGCGCCCCCGCCGCCCCGCGCAAACAGCATGTCGGGAACGGCCAGAGTCATCGCCCAGACCGCCATGCCCGCCACGATACCGGCAAAGGCGCCGCGTGCATGACCGCGTCTCCAGTAAATCCCGCCAAGCAGCGCCGGGCCAAGCTGGGCAAAGGCGGTCAACGCCGTCAGACCCAGCTGCATCGTGCCTTCGATTTCGCGAATACCCAGGAAATAAAGCCATGCCAGCAGCCCGATACAGACCGTGGTGACGCGCCGGAATGTCAGGATGGTGCGTCCAATATCGGCGCGTGATGCGCCCTGGCGCATCCAGCCGCCAAACAACGGCAGCACGATCTCGTTCGACACCATGGCGGCAATCGCGGTTGTTTCGACAATGACCATGCCGCCGCCGGCCGAGATCCCGCCAAGCAACGCCGCCATCGCAAGCACCGGTCCGCCGCGCAACATCGGTAACGCCAGCACTTGCAGATGCGCCTCGACATGCGCCGCGCCGAACCCGCCGCGGATGGCCGTGGCGATGACCAGCGTGGCCAGAACCCAGAGGCCGAAATAGATCGGCACGATATAGGCCGCAGCGCGAAGGTCGGCCACGTTTTCAAGCGTAACAAAGCCAAGATGGAACTGGCGCGGCAAAGTAAACGCCGTAACCGTGCACAGCAGGATCAGCGTCAAAAACGACAGATCAAGGTGCCGACCAAGCGGAGGCACTGCTGCCAAAACCGTACCTGACAAGCCGGGCGTGCGCACAAACATGAAGCCGCACAGCACCGCCACACCCAGCAACCCTGCCAGCTTCACGCATGATTCAACCGTAATGATGCCGACAAAGCCGCGGCTGTGCTGGGTCAGGCTGGGTCGACGCGCGCCAAACACGATTGCCAGCCCCACCAACACCAGCATCATGACCAGTGCCGTGCCGGCACCTGCCAAACTGTTGGCGGTTGCCGCATGACCCTGCACGGTGCCGCTGATCGAAAAATTCCACGCGCTGGTCAGTACTTTCAACTGCAGCGCCAGATACGGTAGCGCGCCAAGGCTGGAAACGCATGTGGCCAGAATACCCAACGATCGGCTTTTGCCATAGCGCGCCGCCAGAAAATCGGCCAGCGAACCAACATTTTCCTGTTTGGACAACACCGCGATCCGCCGCCACACCGGATACAGCAGAGTGACCGCCAGGATCGGCCCCAGCGCATTGGCCGCGAACAACCAACTGCCCTGGCTGGCATCGCCTACCCCACCGAAATAGGTCCATGCCGAACACAGTGTGGCCAGCGACAGCCCATAGCGAAGGCCGCGTCCGCGCGATGACACCTGGCCACCACGCCGTTCTGCCCGCCAACCGACATGTATCAGCAGCGCCAGGTAGACAGTGACCGAGGCCAGGATGATCGA
>CAIOKP010000373.1 GCA_903858875.1 uncultured Sphingomonadales bacterium | reverse complement strand
CGACTTCACGCGGGTTGATCCCCATTTCGGCACGAATGCGGATTTTGCCCGGCTGGTCGCGGCCGCCCATGCGCGCGGAATGAAAGTCTACATGGACATTGTTGTCAATCACACCGCCGATGTGATTGCCTATCGCGAATGCCCGGGTTCCCTCTGTCTCTATCGGTCCCGCGCGGACTATCCGTATCAGCGGCGCGGCGGTGCAGGCGGTGCGGCAATCAATCCGGGCTTTGCCGGTGATAGCGTCCAAACCGCGGCCAATTTCGCCAAGCTGACCAACCCGGATTACGCCTACACCACCTTCATCCCCAAGGGGCAGGAGCATGTGAAGGTACCCGAATGGCTCAATGCGCCGATCTATTATCACAATCGCGGCAATTCGACCTATGCTGGCGAGAGTTCGACGATGGGGGATTTTGTCGGGCTGGATGATCTGATGACCGAAAATCCGCGCGTCGTGCGTGGGATGATCGACATCTATGGCGGGTGGATCGACCGGTTCGGCATCGACGGTTTCCGCATCGACACGGCCAAGCACGTTAATCCCGAATTCTGGCGCGGCTTTATCCCGGCGATGCTGGCGCGGGCGAAGGCGCGTGGTATTCCCCATTTCCACATCTTTGGCGAGATCGGCGGCGGTGGCGTAAATCCCGGTCGGCAGGCGAGCTATACGCGCGTCGCGGCATTCCCCTCGACGCTCGATTTTGCGTTTCATGCGGCGATGGTGGATACGGTGGCCGGTCATGCTGGCACCGATACGCTCGACGATATGTTTGCAGGGGATGCGCTGTACGAAGGCGGCGCGGCATCGGCGCTGACCGAACCGACATGGGTCAGCAACCACGACGACGGCCGTTTTGCCTATTTCGTGCGCAAGGGATTTCCGCAGGCGTCGGATGATGAAGTGCTGCGCCGCGTCCAATTGGCTCACGCGATGCTGTTGACCTTGCGCGGGGTGCCAGTGATCTATTCGGGTGACGAGCAGGGCTTTGCCGGGCGCGGCGGCGATCAGGACTCGCGCCAAGACATGTTCGCCTCGCAAGTTGCCAGCTATAATGTCGAGGCATTGCTTGGTTCCAGCGCCACCACGGCGACGGCCAATTTCAATCCCCAGCACCCGATCTATCGCACCATCGCAACGCTCGCGAAGATCCGCGAGGGCAGTCCGGCGCTGCGCCGTGGGCGGCAGGTGGTGCGGGCGCGGACGACCGAGCCGGGCCTGTTTGCCGTGTCGCGGTTCGACCCGGTTGATGGGCACGAAGTCGTGCTGGCCTTTAACACATCGACCAAGCCGTTGACCGCGAAGGTTGAGGTGGCGGTCACCTCCGCCCGTTTTGCCGCGCTCAGCGGCGCTTGCCCCGCGCAATCATGGGCGCCGGGTAGTATTGAAATCAACCTGCCCGCTCTGGGCTATGCCATTTGCGAGGCAGGGAAATGAACGAGACGACATCGGCACCGCTAAAGACTGCCCACGAATGGTGGCGCGGCGCGGCGATTTACCAGATCTATCCGCGCAGCTTTGCCGATTCCAACGGGGATGGCATCGGCGATTTGCCGGGGATCACCGCGCATCTCGATCATGTCGCGTCGCTGGGCGTGGATGCGATTTGGCTCTCGCCGTTTTTCACCTCGCCGATGGTCGATTTTGGCTATGACGTGGCGGATTATTGCGATGTCGATCCGATTTTTGGCACGCTGGCCGATTTTGACGCGATGCTGGCCCGCGCCCATGCATTGGGCATCAAGGTCATCATTGATCAAGTCTATGCCCATAGTTCCGACCAGCACGCGTGGTTTGCGCAAAGCCGGGCCGACCGCACGAATGCCTATGCCGACTGGTACGTCTGGGCCGATCCCAAGCCCGATGGATCGCCGCCGAACAATTGGCAGTCGGTGTTTGGCGGGCCATCGTGGACATGGG
>CAIOKP010000372.1 GCA_903858875.1 uncultured Sphingomonadales bacterium | reverse complement strand
GCGCCGGTTTTCGGCACCTGTGACACGCAACGCCCGGGTAGCTCAGTTGGTAGAGCACGTGACTGAAAATCACGGTGTCGGCGGTTCGATCCCGTCCCCGGGCACCATTGGCGCCCACGCTATACTAGCAATACGCCGCGCATCCTGAGCCTGTCGCAGGTTGCGCGCCAGCGCCTGCCCGGCAACACCCCCCTCGGCAATATCATTCGACGCAGCGCATCGTGCCGTCGAACAGTTTCCGTTCAATCACGAAGGTCGCTTTATGGCGGCTTTCGCGACGCGATGCTGGCTAAGCGGACGTTTCGTGGGCCAAAAAGCAAGGCAGTTTCCGACCACAAATGGCCGTTGGCGTTCATCCTGGCAAACGTCTGATTTCGACATTAGCTGCCATTCGGCCCAATCAAGGACCGCGATCGGACATGCCGAGAAGCAGGTCGAATACGAAGCCTTCAATCCTTGGGCCGCAAACCAGCACGTAGGAACATTGGTGGAGACCAGCCTGGCCGCTTTGGGGTGACGAAGTGAGGTAAGCGGCTCTTCATTCTCTTTCTCGTGGCACACGCAAAGGGCGCTGCCTGCGGAAACCACTCTCATGCGAAGTCACTGCCCACACCGGATGATCAACTGAACCTGAGTTCATCGATCCGACAGATCCCTCGGCGTAAAAAGCTCTCGGCCGATGTCGATGCTCCGACAGCGAAGCATTCCCGGAGCAGCTTCAAGAGTATCGGAAGATCAAAAGTCGCATCAGAGGGCATAGCCTGGATCGCCTGACCGATGTGCCCTGCAACAGTCGGGCTGGTGACGGCCGGAAGATTGCCTGCCAGGATATCGGTCAGATAGGCCTTCGGCGTGCCGACCGCCGCATGGAAAGCGGCATCGGGCTTGGTCCAGTCGATATACCGCTTTTTCTTGTTGGATGTCGCCGAGGTCGAATCAATAAAGGCGACAAGCGCATCGTGCGACATGCCGGCCAAGCGCGCGAAATAGTGTAGGGGCAACCGCTCGTTCTGGCCGACCTCAAGAGCGAATCGGATATAGTCTGTCGGATCGTTGGGGTGCGTCTGATCGAGGAAGGCCTCGAGAATGTGTACCCGCGTCAGCATACCAAAATGGTTGGCCCGCTTGCCGTCAGTCTCCACCGCAGTGACATCTCCGACCAGACGAAGCGTCGGCGCTCCTTCAACCTCGCTAAACTCTCCCTCCTTCACGAAGCTCAGCTTTTCAAGCAGTGCCTTGTCGATCTGCAGGGTTCGACCACCATCGGTCAGCATACCGCTTTCGAGATCGGCGACCATCGAACGCGCCGGACCCAATTGAAGCAACTTTTCCACCATCGGCAGGATTTGGGCGCGCGCTTCCGCGTCACGAGCGTCTAGAATAGCACGCAGATCGCTGTATTTGATCCGCGATGACTGACCCGGATAGCGATAGAAAATGTCGCCTTCCTTGATCGAACCCTCCTGCTTCATCGCGACTACGGGTCGGCTGGCATGCTGCTGCACATGTATCACGCCAATCGTTTTCTCGCCGAGGGTTGCCGTTGCGATTCCGAAAACTGGTGTGGGATCGAACATGGCTTTCACACGGGTGGAGAAATCCGCAGGGTCGGCATCGGCAAACTCGCCGGAATCCAACCCGCCGACCGCGTGACTCCAATCCTCGCCATTCGGCCCCTTGGTATCCTTGTCATGGACCCCGAAGAACAAAAGACCGCCGGCATTGTTCGCCAGGGCAGCTATCGGTCGAAGCCATTTGTCCTGATGCTTGAAGCCGAAGTTTGCCTTGCATTCGCACCGGTCTGTTTCACCACCGCCGAGCCGCCAGACCCCATCACTGCCCTTGGTAAAATGGGCAATGATGTTGGCCTGTGAAAGCGGATTGTCATCTGCCTGAGCAGATCCAGCAGGCGAAAGAGAGGACGGGTTTGCAAGAAAAGCGTCCAACTCAGCTGATGTTGCAGCAACGATTTCCTTTGAGTTGCTGTAAGATCCGTTGCCAATCCCGGTGATCCGGCCACTGTTCACTTTGCGATCGGGCCTGTTGAAATACAGCTGAATATCGCTGTTCTTCATCTTTCGGCCGAGCATCGCCTTAATCAGGGCGATCTCGGTATCCGTGATACTACGCTTCCCCATAGTGCATTTTCCCCTCTGCCCTGCAGCTCAATCGACGTTGGCTAACGGGACCATCGCGCGATCAGGATAACGAGATAGCGATTGACAAGCCGGGAGGCTCACAGACCGGTCGAAATCAGGCTAACAGGTCGAGCCGGTTCACCCGTTTCATTTGTTTGCGCACCCAATTTTTGTAGGCTTGCGTGGCTCCTTTGAGTTCTTCGGCCATGTGAATTTCCGTTACCGCGAAATCGTCAGGAACGGTGAATTTCAGGCCGGAGCGCAACAACGCGCCAACGACGTAGTCGTAGCTGACGCTGTGATCTTCATGATATTCGATCGCATAAAGGCCAAACGCGTCCGCGATCAGCGGGTCGATGATCGTGTAAATGAATTCCCGCGACAAGGCCTGGAAGTCTTCCCGCGTGGGGACGCAAAAATGCTGGATGGCGTTCCGCGCCAGCCGAAGCCGCTCAAAGCATTTCGGATTGGGGATGCGCTTGCCCGTGGTCGCCCACAATATCTGCGGCAGGCGTTCGAAATCATGTGTGCGTCCGCGCTCTATCAGCCTTTCGATATCAAGTATGCCGCCACGATTATCGTCGAGCCCGAATATATCCTTGAAAATTAGAAGCGGATGTTCCCTGGCGATGATAGCCTTCAGGAACAGCTCCCCCGCATGGGCTGCGTTGAGGACGCAGATATGCTGCCAATGCTCGTTTCCGGGATCGAGATAAATGGCATGGGTATTGGCTTGAGTCAGAGCGCCGATAGCTAGATTTAGGATACGATCGGGAATCTGTTGCAGCGCAGGGTTCATGCCCGCCACGCTAACGTGCTTCCGGACGAAGCACCATGTCCTTGGAGCTACGGATCAACTTCACCCCATCTGATCGGCGGTTCGGGAATAGGAATGGACGCCATGAATGGCCCGGAATGGGTCATTCCGCCGTCAGCGGCTTGGCCGATGCTGGCCGGAGGCAGATCCTTAGCGGTCCAATGTGCAAACGTCGGCTCTTGTCAGAAACGCCGTTTATCGAGCCTGCCTTCAACGACAGCTTTGTCCCAAGTCTCGCCTAAAGAGCGACAGCATCTTCCGCTTTTGATATATTGCCGCTGACGTGACCAACCGGCAAGGCGGCTGGGGACTGCACCACTGATACCACCCTCCCCCATCATCCCCCACACACCCTTTCGCATTAACCCGTTCCGGGCCACGGTGCGGGCATGGCCGAACCGCAACAGACCATCGATGCCGCGCTGGATGCGCTGGCCCATCGCAATCCCGCGCTTGCCGCGCAGCTGCTGAACGCGATTGCGGGCCATGTGCCCGACGCGCAGATGCCGTGGCTGGCGCTGGCCAATGCCGAAATGGCGCTGGGGCGGCTTGATGCGGCAGAGGCGGCGATGGATCGCCATCTGGCGCTGCAGCATCGCGATATCGGCGGCCTGCTGATGAAGGGGCTGTTGCGCGAACGCCGCGGCGATACGCGCGCCGCATCAAGCTTTTACACCGCCGCGCTGAACCAGGATGCCGCCTATGGCGGCGCGCCGGCCGAGCTGGGCGCGTTGATGGCGCATGCCCGCGCCGCGGTCGCGTCGGCGCAATCGGCGTGGATGGCGCATCTTGAGGCGGCGGCCGGCGCATCGCCATCGCCCGCCATCCGCGAGGCGATCGACCTGTTGGCCGGGCGGCGCGAGGTCGATCTGCAAAAACCGTCGCTGTTCTATTATCCGGGGCTGCCGCAACGGCGGTTTTACGATCCCGATCAATTTGCCTGGTTGCGCCCGATGATGGACCTGGTGCCGCAGATGCAGGCCGAACTGCACGCGGTGGCCGGCGCCCACGGTGCCCACGGCGAAGGTTTTGCCCCCTATGTGCGCACCAGCACCGAACGGCCCGCGGCCAACAACCCGCTGCGCGATGATCCGGCGTGGGGCGCGTTCCATTTCTGGCGCGACGGGGCGATCGTGCCCGAACACGCCGCGCGCTGTCCCGCCACGATGGCCGCGCTGGCGCATGCGCCGATGCCGATGATCCCCGGCCGCGCGCCCAATGCGATATGGTCGCGATTGTTGCCCGGCACGCATATCGCGCCGCATCACGGCATGCTGAACTGCCGCCTGATCTGCCACATCCCGATCCGCACCGCGCCGCAATGCCGGCTGCGCGTGGGCAGCGAAACGCGCACCTGGCAGGATGGCGTGCCGCTGATATTCGACGATTCGATCAATCACGAGGCATTCAACGATGGGCCGCAGGCGCGCGTGATCCTGCTGTTCGAAATCTGGCGCCCCGAAATTGACGAGGCCGACCGCATCGCGCTGACCGGGCTGTTTCAGGCCATCGACGGCTTTGCCGGCGGCCTGTAGCGCCGCCGGCGCCCGCGCGATTAACGGGTGTGCGCCGCGCTGCCCCGCTTCGGGACGCGGCCGAATCGGCGCTGGCCGACCGATTGGCAGGCCGCGCGATCGCGATACAGTCAGCCCATCCCGGCGCGGCAGCCGGCACAACCGGGCAAGGCGCGTCATGTTGAACAGCAGATCTGTGATCCACGGCACATGCGGTGCCACCTCGATCGAATATGCGTTTGTCGCCTGCCTGATCGCGGTGGCGGCCATGGGCAGCATGGGCCTGGCGGGCAACGCGGTGGGCAACACGCTGAACGTGGCCAGCAGCCAGATGAACGCCGCGCCCGCGCTGCACCCCAAAGGTTAGGCGGGCCCGGGCGCAATCCCCGTTCGCCCACGCCGCGCGGGCACGCCTTGCGCGCATCGCGGTGCGGCCTATGCTGATCGCATGGACCGGCATAAGGGCGTGATACG
>CAIOKP010000371.1 GCA_903858875.1 uncultured Sphingomonadales bacterium | reverse complement strand
GATGTGCCCGATGCGTAAGGATAGTCCAGATAGATCAAATCTGGATCGACAGCGACCTTTTGTTGGCTATGGAAACAATCGGAACAGTAGTTGAGGCCGAGCGGAAAACGCGAAATCTTATCGCCGCGCGGGTGCCGACTGAACGAATTGGCGAGCGCCTGCGCCCCGAAGTCGACATAGGACACCAAAGCGGCGCCGCCGCAGGCCAAGCAGCGATCGAGCTGCATATAGCTCATGCGTACACCGCCCGCGTCGCGTCCAGGTCGGCTATAATGTCCGCCAGACGTTGCGACGGCTGCCAGTCGCCGACATTCTGGCCGGCCATGACGAAATCGTAGGACGCCACGCCCGGCAGCCGCACGACCTCTGCCGGCACCATCTTGGCGACCGTATCGGCCATCACCTGAACGGTTGAATTGAAGCTGGCCAAGTTATACCGGCCGGCGTGAAAGCTGCGGGTCAGCGCCTCTATGGCGCCGCACAGATCGCGGATCGCCAGAATGGGACGGCTGATCTGCGGATTGGTCATATACACCTTTTCATCGGTGATCGCGTCGCGAACCATCTTGTTCAGCATCAGATCCCAACGCATGTTCGGGCTCACACCGCACACCGTGCCGAAGCGCAGCGCAGCGGCATTCGGGTAAAGTTCTGGCAGCAATTCCTCTGCAATCCGCTTGGTTTGGTCATAGACATTGCCGCCCTCGCTCGACAGCACCGACGATGACGAAGCCCATAACAGCGGCTGGCCGTTGAGTTTGCCGGTAAGGTCGATCAGGCCGGAAAGGTTGTTGAGAATCGCTTCGCGCGGGGCCTGCTTGCACTGCGCGACCGACGAATGGCCGGCCAAGTGGATGATCAGCGAGTATTGCGCGTAAAAGCTGGACGCCAAATCACGATAGTCAGCTTGCACCGTCGGGCAGTGCAAAATATCGACCGTGTGGACGGTATGGCCTTGGTTGGCGAGGTGAGGCTTGAGCGCGCTGCCGATATAGCCACAGCCGCCGGTTATCAAAATACGAATAATAAACTCCGCGCTGCCGGTGGGGTATCTGGCGGGGAGGAGCGGTTGCGGGACCTTTTCTCCTCCCCATCCAGGCCGACGGTGCGGGCTCTCGTTTGCTACCAGCGGCGTCAAAACCCTACTGGACAATCTGTCCAAATGGAAGCAAAAAAATCGCTGTTTTTGTTGCGCTTTTAGAAGACTCTCAAATCGACAAATTGGTGAATTTTTACAGCGCCTCAGCAATTTTTCGGTCGGTCGGCGAGCATTGTTTTTCGCGCCATTCGCTCTCGGTCGCGCTCGGCGGGGCCACCAGCACGTCGTTGCCGGCTCTGCGGACCAGCGTGGGCATCCCGGTTTTGTTGAATATGTCCAACATCACGGCACGAACAGCCGGCTCGCGGTACGCCAGCGGATAGTTGGGATTGATCCAGAGCTGAATGACCGTGAACGTGTGAACCTTGCCTGTTGCGTTGAAGACCGCCGTCAATTCGTCGCCCATCATGTCGAATACCGCGTGGCAACGGTCTGGCCGCGCCTCCTCGGCTATGGTGTCGTCCAGCACCCACAGGCATGACCAGATTTTGCAGCTATCGGGTCGACCGCTGTAGACGCTGCAGCCGTGGTCGCGCGTGAAGGTGCGCAGGAATTCGCACGGCGTGTTCTCGGGCTTGCCAATTTCGCCAACCGGAATCGTGGTGCAACATTCCGTGCAGCCGCCGCACCGTCTCCGCACCGGCGGCGCCGTAATCACAACGGTACCATCTTTGTGCCGCGACGCGCCGATCTTGATCCAGGGCAAAGGTTGAAGCGACGGCCTTGCTAACGGCAGGGCGGTTTTCATGCCGCAGCCGCTTCGGTTTGTTCGGCCGGTATTAGCTCGGCGATCGTGATGTTGGAAAGCGCCTGGCGCCAGCCGGCCACAACGCTGTTGACGGTCGGTGGCATGTCGTCGCCCTCAAAGCCGAACGTATCGTCCCAATTCATGGCAGAAGACACCATGCCCAGGGTGATTTGGTCAGCGGCCCTGGCGAGCCTGTAGCCACCAGCAGGGCCGCGAATGCCTTCCAGAAGCCCAAAGTGGCCAAGCCTCTGCAGCATGGGCTCGATATAGCGTTTGGATGTGCCGGTAACGGCCTCGATTTTGGCGGCCGGGATAAGGTTGGGATCAGCTTGGGCTATGGCGATAATGACCTTGATCGCCAAACGAGGCTTGTATGCGGGCATCATCATGCTTTCCTATTTTTGGACAGATTGTCCGTTTAGGAAATCATATTTCACAACAGATTGGAATGGAAAAAATGGGGCGGCCGGTGAGGGATGGCCGCCCCAAGTAGGACCATCGCGCAACTTCCATACGCGATGGTCCAACAAATAAACAAAAGGTTTCGGTTTGTGAACAGATATCTTCGGGACGGAACCGGCGCCGCAGCCAACAAAACGGCGCCGGCCGCCGTACGAAGGCGATTCAGAGTAGCCAGATTGTCCGAAAATAATCCAGCGGAATTTTACGCATCCGCCGCTTCTGCCCACGTCATCGTGGGCGACGGTCAAGGCGTCTCGCCTTCTGTCGGCTCCGACTCTTCGCACTTGCAGGATGGTTTTGGGTATTTGCGATCAAGATAGGATTCCCAACACCTTTCGGCCAATAAGATAATCAAGAGCCCGAGGATCAGGATTGTTTGCGCCATCTCACCCCTCCTTCACAGGCGCGAGGGCGGCGGTAAGAATGGCTCGGACCTCACGCTTCATGCTTTCCTGTGGTGCGGCGCATTTAGTCGGGCAAATGCATCCGCGCTCACCGGGGCAGCAATACGGAATAAGCGCCGCCTCGACCATTTCATCTGTGACCTTCATCGGGACGCGGGAGCGGGCGAGCCAACCATCGAACGCATAGGCAAATGGGTCTGATAAATAGGCCCCAGTGAGAGGATGACGATCAAACTCTTTTTCGCGAAATCCCATCATGCGGTAATGCTCCTCAAACTCCGCGCGCTCCTTGTCTGTCGGGTCAGTGGTCATCGGTCTGGTCCTTTCATGGAATGACTTTGCGGACTGCCCGGCACCGGCCTGCGAGGGTCTTGTAGACGTAGACCTGGAGGCCGTCGTCGAAGTGCTGGCCCCAGGCGAAGTCGGAATCGAACTCAGTGCTCGACCAGTACCAGCGACCGTCGAATGCCTCCGGAGCACCATCCTGGAAGGCCACCGCGGCCGTTTGGGCGGGATCGTGCTCGGTGTAGGCATGGCCTGCGGGGACCGACGATGCGTTGTGGCCATTGCCGCTTTCGTCCACACCATTATATTCGCCGGGCTCGATACGCCACAGCTTGGCGCGGTTCGCGTAGACGTAGTTCTCGTCGTCGGTCGGCTTCAAATTGCGGTACAGCACCTCCAGATCATCTCGGCTGGGCAGATACCAGTCGTCAAACCCGCCGATCTTTAGCGACCGGCAGAACTGCGCCGCCGGATGTTCGTCATTGTTCATCGCCTGGCTGTTGGCGAAGCCGTCATTGACCGATAACGCGCCTGGCGTTGCCGACCACTTGTCTTTCCAGGCTAGCGTCTTCTGGCCGTCGACCTTCGGCGCGACGATCATGGCATAGGTTTTGCCGTCGATCGCGATGGAGCCGCCGTAATAGCCGCCGCCGAACGCGGCGCCAATCGATGGTAGATCAATAATCATTTACTTCCCCTCCACATTGGTCTGGTCCTCCACCT
>CAIOKP010000370.1 GCA_903858875.1 uncultured Sphingomonadales bacterium | reverse complement strand
GTGTTGACCCGCGATCCGGCGTGGACCGCGCCGGGGGCCGAAGTCGCGCATGAGCTGGATGCCGCGCTGGCGATGGCGGGCGAGGCGGCGGAAATCGCGGTGATCGGCGGCGGTGAAATCTTCGCGCTGGCTCTGCCCCGCGCCAACCGCATCGAATGGACCGAAATCCACGCCGATATCGCGGGCGACACCCATATGCCGCCGCTCGGCACAGAATGGCGCGAAATCGCGCGGCAGGATCATGGGGCCCAAGCTGGCGTGCCCGGCTTTGCTTTCGTCACGCTGGTTCGGGATCTATCGGCCGGGCCGCAATGATCAGACTCGATTCGCGGCTTCCTGTTCCCCAATCCTTGCGCGGTGCCATCGTCGCGCTGGGCAATTTTGATGGGTTCCACCTCGGGCATCAGGCCGTGGTGGGCGAGGCACTGCGCTGGGCGCGGGCCGAGGGGCGTCTGGCGATTGTCGCGACCTTTTCGCCGCATCCGGTCGAGTTCTTTGCCGCCGGCTCGCCGCCTTTTCGCCTGTCCACGCTCGATCAACGGCAGGAATGGTTCGCCGCTGCTGGGGCTGACGCCATGCTGGTGTTCCACTTTGATGCCGCCATGGCCGCGACCAGCGCGCAGGATTGGGTGCACGAAGTGCTGGGCCGCCAGATCGGCGCGGCGGGCGTCGTCACCGGCGAGGACTTCACCTTTGGCAAGGCCCGGCAGGGGACCGTCGACGTTTTGGCCACGCTGGGCGCCGACATGGGCATGGCCGCCCGCACCGTTGGCCCCGTCACACAGGCGGGCGAAATCGTCTCGTCCAGCCGTGTCCGCGCCAGCCTGAGGGCCGGCGACCCCATTACCGCCGCCCGGCTGCTGACCCGCCCCTTCACCATCCGCGCTACGGTGCAGCATGGCGACAAGCTGGGCCGCACCATCGGTTTTCCGACTGCAAACCTGGCGCTGGGCGATTATTTGCGGCCCGCTTATGGCATTTACGCGGTGACCGGGCGCCTGCCCGATGGCCGAACGGTCGCGGGCGCCGCCAATCTGGGTATCCGACCGCATTTCGATCCGCCCAAGGAATTGCTCGAACCGCATTTCTTCGACTTTTCCGGCGACCTGTATGGGCAGGATATCGATATCGCCTTTCACGCGTTTTTGCGCGGCGAGGCAAAGTTTGAGTCGATGGACGCGCTGGTCGCGCAGATCGGGCGGGATTGTGACGCGGCGCGGCGGGTTTTGGCGGTTTGAAGGGTTTAGATACGGGGGCCATCACTTTCTCGCGTCCTTGCGCATTTGCAGGAATCTCCGCCAGCCGCTAAGGCACCCCGGTCATGACTGAACAGCGCGATTACAGAGCCACGGTTTTCTTGCCGAAGACCGATTTCCCCATGAAGGCGGGCCTTCCCCAGAAGGAGCCTGGCATCCTCAAGCGATGGCAGGACGAGGGGCTGTATCGCGTGCTGCGCGATGCCCGCGCGGGGCGTGAGAAATTCATCCTGCACGACGGCCCGCCCTATGCGAATGGCAACATTCACGTCGGCCACGCGCTGAACCACATCTTGAAGGATATGGTGGTGCGCACGCAGAGCCTGTTGGGCAAAGACGCGCCCTATGTGCCCGGTTGGGATTGCCACGGCCTGCCCATCGAGTGGAAGGTTGAGGAAGAATATCGCAAGAAAAAGCGCAACAAGGACGAGGTTCCCCCCAAGGAATTCCGCGCCGAATGCCGCGCCTATGCGCAAACCTGGGTCAATGCCCAGCGCGAGCAGTTGAAGCGATTGGGCGTCAACGGCGATTGGGATCACCCATACCTGACGATGGATTTCGCCGCGGAATCGACGATTGTCGGCGAATTGCTGAAATTTGCGGAATCGGGCCAGCTCTATCGCGGCGCCAAGCCCGTGATGTGGTCGCCGGTTGAAAAGACCGCTCTGGCCGAGGCCGAGGTGGAATATGAGGACATCGTCTCGACGCAGGTCGACGTGGCGTTCGAGGTGGTCGAAGCCGATGATCCCGATTTGATCGGCGCCTCTGTGGTGATCTGGACGACGACGCCATGGACGATCCCGGTCAATCAGGCGATCGCCTATGGCCCGCACATCGATTACCACATGATCCAGGTGGACGGGCGCCGCTATCTGATCGCGGAACCTCTCGTCGCCAGCTTTATGCAACGACTCGGCCACGACAGCCATGACCTGCACTTCTTTGTGAAAGGTGTCTCGCTCAAGGGCACCAAGGTCCGCCACCCGATGGCCAAGGTCTTCCCCGACAGCGCGTTTTACACCCGCGTGCGCCCGCTGTTGTCCGGCGAATTCGTGACGGTCGAATCGGGCACCGGCTTTGTCCATATGGCGCCCGACCATGGCGAAGATGACTTTGTCCTGTGCAAGGCCAATGGCATCGAGCCCGTGTTCGCCGTCGAAGGCGATGGCAAATATCGTGCCGACTGGGCATGGCTGGGCGGGGAAGGCAGCGTCATCAATGCCAAGTTCAACGCGCCCGACGGCCCGATCTGCACCGCATTGCGCGAGGCCGGCGGTTTGGTCGCGGCCAGCGCCGATTACAAGCATTCCTACCCCCATTCGTGGCGGTCGAAGGCGAAGGTGATTTATCGCTGCACGCCGCAATGGTTCGTGCCGATGGACAAGGATCTGGCCCCGCTGCACGAAGCGGATGACATGTTCGACCTCGCCGCGATCCTGTCGCCAGACACATTGCGGGAACGGGCGAAGAAGGCCATCGCCGACACCCGTTTCGTGCCGGAAAAGGGCCGCAATCGGATCAGCGCCATGGTCGAAGGGCGCCCTGATTGGGTGCTGTCGCGCCAGCGTGCGTGGGGCGTGCCGATCACCCTGTTTGTTGATCGCAAGACCGGACAATACCTGGTCGATCCGGCGGTCAACGCGCGGATCAAGGCCGCTATCGCCGCCGAGGGCGTTGACGCGTGGGAAGATGCCCGCGCGCAGGAATATCTCGGCGCCGATTACGATCTGGCGGATTATGAGCGCGTCGTCGACATTCTGGACGTGTGGTTCGACAGCGGATCGACGCATGCCTTTGTGCTGCAATCGGGCCGCTGGCCGGACCTGACGCGGCCGGAGGGCTACACCGGCCCCTATGCCGACCTCTATCTCGAGGGCAGCGATCAGCACCGCGGCTGGTTCCAGTCGAGCTTGCTGGAAAGCTGTGCCACGCGCGGCCATGCGCCGTACAAGGCCGTGCTGACCCACGGCTTCACCATGGATTCCAAGGGCATGAAAATGTCCAAGAGCCTTGGCAATACCGTCGATCCGTTGAAGGTGATGGAGACCTATGGCGCGGATATCGTCCGGCTGTGGGCGCTGTCGGTCGATTATACCGAGGACCACCGCATCGGGGACGAGATCCTGAAGGGCGTCGCCGATCAGTATCGCAAGTTGCGCAACACGTTCCGCTATCTGCTGGGCGCGCTCGACGGGTTCAGCGAGGCGGAGCGCGTCGATGCGGCGGATATGCCGGAGCTGGAGCGCTATGTATTGGCGCT
>CAIOKP010000369.1 GCA_903858875.1 uncultured Sphingomonadales bacterium | reverse complement strand
TAGAGCGGGGCGCCGCTGCGGTGCCAAGGCAGCTTGCATTCGCCTGCGCCTGCTTCGAGCATGGTGATGATGTGGCTGGTGATCGTGTCATAGATGCTGGCGGTTTGGGTGCTGGCCATGATGAAACTCCTTCGTCCTGTCGTTGGGAACGCGGATGAAGGGACGGGCCGGAGCGGCCCTGCGGGTCAGCGCATGCGGAACAGCCAACACGGGAGGGCCTTGGCCCGAATGGAGCGGGCGGGCTGTTGATCCCGCTGGGCACGGCCTGTCGAAGAGGAGCGGTTCATACCAATGATGGGGCGAAGGATCGCATGGCCAGTCTGCCGCCAAGGCTTCGGGATTAGCCTAAACCAGCCCCCATTGCCTTGCTCTTGCCGCTGGCGGGGCTGTCTGCCTCCAGCGCCGTCTGCTTCTCGCCCGCGCGCTCGTAGATCGCGGCCACCAGCCTTTCCCGGTCATCGGTGACGATCACCGCCTCAGACTTCGCGCGCGAGAGCGCGACATAGAGCATCTTCTGGTCCACCAGATTGGCCGATCGGCTGTCGGCATGGATCAGGACCCGCTCGGCGGTCTGGCCCTGCGCTGCATGTGCGGTCTGGACATAGGCGTGGCGGATGTGGGCATCGCGAGGATGGGTAAGGTCGAGCTGCTGCTCGCGGCCATTCGCCAGTATCACCGTCGCCCTTGATTGGTCGGGGGCAAGGCACGTCACTAGGCCGAGAAGACCATTGGTCCGCCCCATGGCATCGTCGTTGCGGGTAAACTGGATGCGATCGCCCTCACGCAGTTCCATGGTGCGCGGCGCATAAGCCTGCACATGGCCAGCTCCCCATTGCCGGGGAAGCCAGTCAATCTTCGCCCCGTCGGCTCCGGCAAGGGCCACGCGGTTGCGATCGGGATCAATGGCGGTGACGCGCAGCGCCATGCCCCGGACCACGCCCTTGGCCGCATAATCGCGGGTGAAACGCACGGTATCGCCGATGGCAAAGCTGGCCGCCTCGCGGGTCTCGGCGCGGGTCAGGCCCTTGGCCTCCAGGCTTTCAAAGGTCAGCCCGGAGGATGACAGCTCGCCCTTGGCGGCAAGGTTCTCGCGGATCAGGCCGGTCAAGCGATCCCGCCCCTCGCGCGAAGGCTCGATGACCAGCGTCTTGGCGCGCTGCTCGGGCGTCATGGCGGTGTAGCGGTCGGCCATCAGGGCAAGCCGCTCTTGGGCACTGGCGGCTTCCAGTACTTGGCCACCGCCGCGTTCGAGCGCTTCCATCGCTTTGCCCGCATGGCCTTCGATGGAGGCCATGACCGCCTCGCGCGTGTCGGCATTGGTCTGGCGCACCACTTCGGCCAGCTTGGCGGTGGACATGCCCGCCTCCTGCAACTGGGCAAAGGCGGCGCCCGCGCCCACTGATCCCAATTGCCGCACATCGCCGACCAGCACGACGCGGGCGCCTGCCTTGTCGGCGCTGGAGAGCAGGCGGGCCATGTCATGGGCCGAGAGCATGGAAGCCTCGTCCACCAGCCAGACCGCCTGCCTGCCGGGCATCTTGGCCTCGGGTGCCAGCAGATGGCGCGCGACAGTGTCACTGCGCAGGCCAAGCGAATGCCCCAACACGCCCGCCGCCGATGCGGTGGGGGCCAGCGCGGTGACGGCCATGCCGCGCTGCTTGGCCGCTTGGGCATAGGTTGCCAGCACAGTGGTGGTCTTGGCCGTGCCTGCATAGCCTTGCACAGCGGTGACGCGGTCGGGCGAAGTCAGCAGGTCGATGGTCGCGCGGCGCTGGCCTTCGGTCCAGGTGAAACCGGCCCGCTCCGATTGCCGCGCGGCCTGCTCCACCACGCGCGCGGCGGCGATCGGCCTGGCAAGCGGCGGGGCCATGCCCCGGCCAGCAGCCTCGATGCACAGCATGGTGCGCTCGGTCTCGATGCCCGATGGCGTGGTGAAACCGGCAAATTCGGTGCCGCGCCGGTCAAGATAGGTGCGCGGGACCAAGGCGCCACTGGTCTGCGCTTCGGCAATGGCGGCGGTGATGGCGCCATGCCCCAATTTGCCAAAGGCATAATCGCCAGCTTCCCGCGTCAGCGTATGGACGGAAAACACCGCCTCTCGCTCGGACAGTTTGGCGGCCGCAAAGGCGACGGCCTGGCGCGCCAGCAAGGCGGGATCAGACCGTGCAGCCTCTGCGCGCGCTTCGGCCTCGGCCATCAGCCTGTCCCGCGCCGCTGGGCCAAACCCGGCAGCATCGGCGGTGGCGTTCCAGGCTTGGCG
>CAIOKP010000368.1 GCA_903858875.1 uncultured Sphingomonadales bacterium | reverse complement strand
GCCTCCTGTTGGAGACACCCGCAGCAAGGAACGCGTCAAGCAAGTCGCCGCGCCGGCAGGACCGAGTGCCGGGCTTGCAGATGGCAACCCGGGACACTCTGGCAACCCCGCCGAAACGAAAGTACTCAAGTCTGGCTTCGCGGCGCCGATGAAATTTACGAGTCGCTTGAGAAAGGTCTCTCCATGTCCTGGCTAAAGAACCTCGCCGTCTCCCGTAAATTCATGGCAGCTTTTGGCATCGTGTGCGGTTTATGCATTCTGCTGGGCGTTTACACGTTTTTCACCTTCCGCGACATTGCGGGGAAGAACCTGGACGTAAGCGACAAGTCGCTGCCGGCAGTTTTGGCGCTGGCCGATCTTCATGGAGCGGTGAACACGGTGCGGCGCGAAGATCTGGAGTTGCTGTTGTGCCAGACCGCGGCCTGCACGGGCGAGCACGGCGCCAAGCGCGAGAGGGCGATGGCCGCCTACCAGTCGTCCATCAAGTTGTATGAACAGGCCATCAGCTATCCGGGCGAACGCGAGCTTTACCAGAAGTTTTCGGCGGCTTTTGCGCATTACACTGAGGCCAGCGACCGGGCCGGTTCCCTGCTGGCTGCGGGCAAAACGGGCGAGGCGCTGGACCTGATCGCCTCGGACGCAGCGGTGGCGCAGTTCAACACGGCGCTGGCGGCGATCACCGACGACCTCGGGCTGGTTTCGCGCAACGGAACCGAGGAGTCGACGGCGGTGACCCATTCGAGCCGGCTTTCCACCTGGGTCAGCACCGGGGCGACCCTGCTGATTGTGCTGCTGTGCGCATTGACCGGCGCTATTCTGACGCATTTGATCGCTCCGCCGCTTGCAGAGGCGACAGCCGCGCTGGAGCGCGTTGCGGAGAAGGATTTGACGGTGCAGGTAGAGGAGAACGGGAGCGACGAGATCGGGCGCATGACGGCGGCTTTGAATACCAGCGTAAAGTCGATGCGCTCGGTGCTGCAGTCGGTGATGAAGGGAGCGGAGACGCTCTCGGCCGCGACAACTCAGATCAGCGCCCGCTCCGTGCAGACCGCGGGAAATGCGAAGACGCAGTCCAGCAAGACCAACCAGATTGCGGCGGCGGCGCAGGAGATGACGGCGACCATCGGCGAGATCAGCCAGAACGCCGAAAGCGCGGCGGGGTCCAGCCGCGAGTCGGCGGAAACCGCGACGCAGGGCGGAGCGGTGATGCAGGCGGCAGCGGCCACCATGGAAAAAATTGCCGCGGCCACCAGCACTGTGGCCGACAAGATGACCTCGCTGGCCCACCGCTCCGAGGAGATCGGCAAGGTGGTCAACGTGATTCAGGAAATCAGCGAGCAAACCAACCTGCTGGCCCTGAATGCGGCCATTGAAGCGGCCCGCGCAGGCGAGCATGGGCGGGGGTTTGCGGTGGTGGCGGGCGAGGTCCGGCGGCTGGCGGAACGCACCAAGGGCGCTACGGAAGAGATCGCCGGCACCATTCGCAGCATCCAGGAGGAGACCCGGGAGACGCTC
>CAIOKP010000367.1 GCA_903858875.1 uncultured Sphingomonadales bacterium | reverse complement strand
CCCGGCATTGAACAAACCGATAGCCAACGCTCGTTCGCGCTGTGGAAACCAGTCGGCCACGGCGCGGATCCCAGCGGGGAAATTACCCGATTCCCCAAGCCCCAGTCCAAACCGCGCCGCAGCAAAGGAGGCAACGCCGGTCGCCAGGCCATGCGCCATGTGACCGACGGTCCAAACGATCAGCGCAAATGTATAGCCCAACCGGGCGCCGATCATGTCGACCAGCTTGCCAAAGCCAAGGTAGCCGATCGCATAGGCCAATTGGAACCACAGGACGATGGTGGCAAAATCGCTTTCATGCCAGCCGAATTCCGCCTTCAACGTTGGCTTTAACACGCCGATCATCTGGCGATCAATATAGTTGACGGCGGTCGCCGCGAACAACAGGCCACAGATCACCCAGCGATACCGCCCGGCTTTCGCGTCAAGCGCCACAGAGCCGTTCGTTTCGGCGGTCATCATCGTCTCTCCGTGTTCGTGCCATGGTTGGGTGGTCACGCTGGTCTGCATGCAGTCCTCAGTCGTCGCGGCGTCCGGCGGCAACCAATGTACAGCGCACGTCGCCATATTCGCCAAACCGTGCGATCACCTTTTGGCCGACGCCCGCTTCATGCACCCCGGTGATTGCGCCTGTCGAGACCCACAGGCCGCCTGATGGATCGATCCCCCGCGTGGCCAGATTGGCCAGCAAAAAGCGCACCGCGCCATAGGGGCCATCCAGCATAGTGGCGGCGGTCGCCTGTCCGACAATAGTACCGTCGATCTCGGTGCTGACCGGAATGGCGCACAGGTCGATATCCTGCCACCCCACCAGCGATGCGCCCAGCACCAGTCCGGCGTTATTCCCAAAGTCCGACGCCGTGACGCAGGGCCCGCCGGCGTTAATGCCGGGATAGGGCGAACTGGCAACTTCGATGCCAAGGCGGATGTCATCGAGGATCGCGCGTGTGCCCGCGTCATCCGTTGGTATCGGCCCGACAAAACCCGGCGCTACATGCAACAGCAATTCGGCCTCGGCCGCGACAAAGCCATCGGCGAAGACGGGCATATCGGGCTGGCCATCGGCGATGACGGCGGCATCGGCAAATATTGGCCCAGCCAGGCGGTCGCTGCCCAGTTGTGTCGACAGCGGCGGGTTGATCCGGCCAACTTTCCAGCCAACCACCTGGCGCCCGTCGAGCGATAGCGCCAGATCCTGAATGCGATAGGCATCGGTCAGCGTGGCAGGGGCGATACCGGGGTAGCTGGCAATGCCGGAGCCGGCGCGCCGTGCGGCAACAAAGGCCGCAGCTATGGCCTGATCGTTTGTGTGCGTTTGCATCGTCATCCCAACGTCCAATCTTATTCGCGCATTGCTATAGGAAACCGGTGTCATTGACAATGCCGCGCAGCGATGGGGCATAAACTTCACCGTTTTGCCTCATAGGGTGACGCCGCGCCGCCAAATGGCAATGGCGCGCTGGCCGGCTTGTTCGGCGGCGGTGCGTTCCCCGCTGGCGATGGCGATCAACCGGGCGAGGAAGGCGCTGTCGGCCGCTGCGATGCCATCATCTAGGGCGATGGCGGCATCGAAATCGATCCAGTGGCGTTTTGCCTCGGCCAAGTCGTGATTCGAGGCGACCTTTACCGTCGGCACCGGAAACCCGAGCGGTGTGCCGCGTCCGGTGGTGAACAACACTATCGTAGCGCCCGCCGCCGCCAGCGCGGTCGAGGATATGGCATCATTGCCCGGCGCCTCCAGCAAGGTCAGGCCACCAACCGGCGCCAATTCGCCATAGTCGATCACCGCGCAGAGCGGCGCACGGCCAGCCTTTTGCACCGCGCCCAGCGATTTTTCCTCCAGCGTGGTGATGCCGCCGGCCAAATTGCCTGGCGACGGATTTTCCGACACCGGCAACCCTTGGTCGAGGTAATACCGTTTGAAGCGGTTGAGGAGCGTGGCGGCCGCGTCGAACACCTGCTGGTTGACCGCACGGTCGAGCAGCGCCTGTTCCGCGCCGAAAATTTCGGGAATCTCGGTCAGGATCGGGGTGCCGCCCGCCGCCGCCAGCGTTTCGGAAAACCGGCCGAGCAAGGGATTGGCGGTCAGTCCCGAAAAGCCATCCGACCCGCCGCATTTCAGCCCAACCATGAGCGCCGACAGCGGCAGTTCGCATCGTTCCGCCCCGGCCGCGTCGGCGACCATCGCGTCGATCAGGGCGGCGGCTGCAGCGATTTCATCGCCAGCGCATTGTGACGACAAGGTGCGGACCTTGGTCTGCGCCGACAGGGGGATGGCATGGATCAATTCGGCGATCTGGTTCGATTCGCATCCCAGTCCCAGAACCAACACACCCGCAGCATTGGGATTGGCCGCCAAGCCTGCCAGAACTGCCCGTGTCCCTGCCAGATCATCGCCTAATTGCGAACAGCCGTGCGGGTGGCCAAAGGCGTGGATGCCATCGATGCGTCCGGCAGCGATAAGGCCGGCATGGCGGGTGGTTGCCTCGCGCGCGACCTGTTCCGCTGTCATGCCGACACAACCGACCGTGGGCAGGATCCAGATCTCGTTCCGTGTGGCGGCGCGGCCATCGGCACGCAGATAGCCGCGCCAGAGGGCGGCGGATGCCGTGGACACGGCACCGGACACCGCTGGCAGGCCCGCCGCATATCTCAGTTCGCCGACAAGGGCGGTGGCCAGATTGTGAGTGTGAACATGGTCACCCGGCGAAATGGCAGTGGCGGCACGCCCGATCGACTGACCATATTTACGGACCGTCTCGCCCACGGCATGGGTCGCAATCGCCACCTTGTGCCCCGGCGGAATGGCGCTGGCTGCGATCAGAGGAGCGGTGCCGGCCGACAGGTTTTCCCCAGCAGCGATTGGGCGCAGCGCTACCGCTACCGAATCCTCGGGATGAATGCGAAAAAGCGCAGCGTTCGTGGTCATCTATCTCCCCTTGGCTCGCCCCGATCGCGGTTGTACGCCGTAGAGGATGGGTGTTTCGCAAGGTCGGTGTATAAGGTAACCGGTGTCAAGGCGTCGATACCATTGCAACGGCGCCACGCGAAAGGCAAGGCAGGTCATCGCCACCTGCGGCGAAAAGGGGATAACAGTGCGCAACAAGGAGCCAAAGCCGACGATTAACGATGTCGCGCGCCTGGCCGGTGTGTCGAAAAAGACGGTGAGCCGGGTGATCAATAAATCGCCGCTGCTGAACGACGCCACGCGTGAAAAGGTCGAGGCGGTGATCGCCGAACTGGATTATATCCCTAATCCGCAGGCCCGCGCACTGGCGCTGCGGCGCAATTTCCTGATTGGCCTGATCCACGACAACCCCAATGCCCAAACTGTGCTGACGGTGCAGGAAGGGATGCTCGACGCAATGCGCGAGACCGAATTTGCGCTGGTGGTTCGGCCGTTTGACCGCAAAAGCCCCAGGATATTGGCCGACATCCGCCACTTTATCGAACAACAGCGCCTGTATGGCGTATTCCTCTTGCCGCCGGTGTCGGAAAATGAGGATCTGGCGGCGTTGTGTCGAGAATTGGGCTGCCGGTATGTGCGGATGGGCTCGGCGCAATTGGATGATGCGGCGCATATGGTCGAATCGAACGACCGCGAAGCTGTGCGCGAAGCGGGCGACTATCTGATCGCGCAAGGCCATCGCCGGATCGCGCATGTCGCCGGTCCCGAAGGTTTCCGATCCGCCATCGAGCGGGAACAGGGATTGCGCGATGCCTTGGCGGCGCATGGGCTGGATTTGCCGCCGCAGTGGGTGGCGCGTGGCAATTACACGTTCGATTCGGGCTATGCGGCGGCCCAAGTGTTGTTGCGGAGCGATCCGCGCCCGACCGCGATCTTTTCCGCCAACGACGAGATGGCCGCCGGTGTGCTGCATGTCGCGCGCGAATTGGGCATTGATGTGCCATCGCAATTGTCGATCGTCGGCTTTGACGAT
>CAIOKP010000366.1 GCA_903858875.1 uncultured Sphingomonadales bacterium | reverse complement strand
GTCGCTGCCGCCGGCGATCACTTCGACGCCATTGTCCGCCAACACCGCCGCCTCGCGCAGAGTGCCGGTCACCACGATCACCGGCTTGGTTGTTACATTCCCCACGCGACACGCTCCAGATTGGCCTGCGACAGATTGCGATAACGCGCCAGGGCCCAGAGCGGGAAATAGCGCGGATAGCCATGATACCGCAGGTAAAAGACACGCGGAAAACCACCGCCAGTATAGACTTCCTGATCCCACAGCCCATCAGCCGCCTGATGCGCGATCAACCACGCGACCCCGCGCGCGACCTCTGGCGACCCTGCCTCGCCCACCGCCAGCAGCCCGAGCAAGCCCCAGGCCGTCTGCGAGGCGCTCGACGGGAAACTGTCATGGCCGACCCGGTCCAGCGCATAGGACGCACAGCCCTCGCCCCAGCCGCCATCGGGGTTTTGCACCGCGCGCAACCACGCCACAGCACGCGCGACCATCGGATGATCGACACCCATCCCCGCACGGCCAAGCGCGCATAGCACCGACCAAGTGCCATAGACATGGTTGACGCCCCAACGCCCAAACCAGCTACCATCCCCCTCCTGCTCGCGCTCCAGCCACGCCAGGGCAGCGGCCATGCGCGGGGCATCAATGCCCTCGCCCAATTGCGCGCACATCGAGATCACGCGCGCCGTCACATCCGCCGTCGGCGGGTCGAGCAACGCGCCATGATCGGCAAAGGGCAGGTTGTTGAGGTAATCCTTGTCATTATCGGCATCGAACGCCGCCCAGCCGCCATCCTTCGACTGCAACCCACAGACCCATTCGCGAGCTCGGGCGATTGCCTCATCGTCGGCCACATCCCGCGTCGCCGCCTTTGCCCGGTCCATCGCCATCACCACCACGGCGGTATCGTCCAGATCGGGGTAATGGTCATTGCCATATTGGAAAGCCCAGCCGCCGGGCCGCACATCGCTCCGCTGTTCCGCCCAATCGCCCGCAACGTCCAGCACCTGATGCGGCCGCAACCACGCCAGCGCGCGATGGGCACCAGCCACCGCCGCCTCGCTGCCAACCTCCAGCATCGCGTGCGCGGCCAAGGCCGTATCCCACACCGGCGACACGCAGGGCTGGCAATAGGCCTCGTCTTCCTTGATCACCAATAGCCGCTCGACCGACGCCCGCGCCATCGCGCGATGCGGATGATCTGCCGGATAGCCCAGCACGTCGAACATCATCACGCTGTTGGCCATCGCGGGGTAAATCGCGCCCAGCCCATTCTCGCCATTCAGCCGCTCGACCACCCACGCCTTGCAGGCCTCGATCGCACGATTGCGCAATCCGATCGGCCAACGACCGTCGCCCCGCTTCAACACCCAATCGAGCGCGGTAAAACTGCGTTTCCACCCCGGATTGACATGCGCCGCCTGACTGGTCAGCGGGCGCGCGATGCCGGAATACAGCTCGGGTACCAGCACGCCGCGCGGATTGCGTGCCAAGGGCTTCAACGCGCACAGCACCAGCAACGGCACCACCACGGTCCGCGCCCAATAGGCCATCTTCAACAAATGCACCGGAAACCAGCGCGGCGCGAGGATCAGCTCGGGCGGAATGGTCGGCACCCGGTCCCATGACCCGGCCCCGAACAACGCCAGTTGAATGCGGGTAAACACATTGACCGCCTCGGCCCCGCCCGCGTTCAGGATCGCGGCGCGGGCGCGGACCATGTGGGGGGCCTCTGCATCATCGCCGATCATTTTGAGCGCATAATAGGCCTTCACGCTGGCGCTGACGTCAAAATCGCCACCATGGTACAGCGGCCAGCCATCGTGCCGCTCGTCCTGGATCCGCCGCAGATAGCGGCCGATCTTCGCCTCCAGCGCGGCATCGACCGGCTCGCCCAGGAAATGGCGCAACAGGACATATTCGGACGGGATGGTGGCATCGGCCTCCAATTCGTAAACCCAGTGCCCATCGTCCTGTTGTTCGGCCAGCAGCGTGGCAGCGGCGCGCTGGATACTCGCGTCCACCGCGTCACACACCGGATCTCGTGTCGTCTCACTCATCGTTGCGGCCCATAGACCAGCGGTTGCCCCAAGACCAGCCGCGCCGCCGTATCGCCCGACCGCAACGCGCCCTCAATCGTCGCGGGCAGGCCATTTTGCACCCAGTCGCCAGCCAGAAACAGGTTGCGCCACCGGGTCCGCGCCGGGGGACGCAGCGCATCCTGCGCCGGGGTCGCGGCAAAGGTCGCGCGCTTTTCCTTGACGACCTGCCACGCTGGCATTGGGGTATCAGTCAGACCCAAAGCCTGCACCACCTCGCCCCAGATCCCCCGCGCCAAGCCTTCGCGGTCATCATCGATCATCCGGTCGGCGCCGCTAACCGTCACCGAAATGCGGTCGGGATGGGTAAATATCCATTCGCTGGTCGCATTGACCAAGCCGAGGATTTCCGGCGCGCCCACCGGCGGCGCCACGGCAAAATGCGCGTTCAGGATCGAGCGATGGTCATCCGGCACCGACAGTTCCGGCACCAGCGCGCCCGCCACCCACGCCGGCACCGCCAGCACCACGGCGACATCGGCCCGGATCGCCTGCTCACCATCAGTCCATTCGAGCGCGGTGACACGATCGCCTGCAAACCGGATCGCCTTCAACCGCCGTCCAGTAGCCAGCGTCACGCCATGCCCCGCCAACCACGCCACCGCCGGATCGACAAAGGCCGCCGCTAGGGTCGGCACGGCCACCCGCGGCGCACTCGCCCGCCCGCCCTTGGCCAGCGTTTCGGCCAACACATTCGCCGCCAGCCCCGCTGACGCCTCAGCCGGCTCGGTATTCAGCGCGGCGAGCAGGACCGGGCGCAGCATCCGATCCCACACCGGGCCTGTCGGTTTGACCACCGTGCCAATTGCCTGATCGGCGCGGCCTTTCAACAATTTGCCCAGCGGCAGATAGTCGACCAACCGCGACCCCGGCACCCGGCGACTGGGCACCAACACCCACCACGGCACAGGGCCATCATTGATCCGCAGGCACCAACGTTCCCCGCTCGCCAAATCGGCAAAGGCGAAATCGGCATGTGGCGGGCCGGCCAACGGCTCCACTGCGCCAACGCCAGCGCGAAACCGCGCCACCGCCGGATTGCCCGCCAGCACGAGGTGATTGCCATTGTCGATGGTCAGGCCCAATTGCGGATCGTAATAGGACCGGCACCGCCCACCAGCGCGCGGGGTGCCCTCGCTGATCGTGACCGTCGCCCCGGCCCGCACCAGTTCGACCGCCGCCGACAGGCCGGCAAGGCCAGCGCCCACCACTTCGACCCGGGCAAACCCCACCCCGCTCACCCGAACAGGCTATAGCGCAGCGCGGCCAGCGCCAGCCGCCATTTCGACGTGCGCAACCGCTGGCGCGGGGGCTGCCACCCTTGCGCGATCATCTGCGCCAACAGCCGGGCATAGCCCTCCTCCATCAACCGCGGCGCGATCAGCCGCCCGCGCGGCCGCGCCGCCAGAATCGCATTGGCCGCAACGAAATGCACCCGCGCCGGCTCCGCCAACCAGCGCGCCGCCGCATCCAGCCGCACATCCGCGACCAAGGCCTCCGGCGTCGTGGGCGTGATCCCCGCCTTGCCCAAGGCCTCCACCGGCAGATACACCCGGCCAATCGCCGCATCCTCGTCAATGTCGCGCAGGATATTGGTGAATTGCAAAGCGCGGCCCAGATGATGCGCCAATTGCACGCCGACATCGCGCTCCATGCCGAACACCTGCACCGACAATCGCCCAACGGCGCTGGCCACCCGGTCGCAATAGAGGTCAAGCGTCGCGAAATCGGGCCAGCGGATGTCGGCATCGACATCCATCTGCATCCCCTCGATCACCGCCAGAAAATCGGCCTCGACCAGGCCAAACCGCGCGACGGCCTCGCCAAGAAACGCCGCCTGCCCGGTATCGCCGCCACGATACAGCGCCCCGATCCAGCCGCGCCATGCCTCCAGCAGCGCGGCCCGTTCGGCCGGTGCGCCCTGTTGATCGTCGGCGATGTCATCCACAATCCGGCAAAAGCCATAGATCGCGAACATCGCCTCGCGCTCGGCCCGAGGCAGGATGCGCATCCCGGCATAGAACGAACTGCTCGCAACCTTGGCATACAGGTCGTTGGGCAGTTTGGCGGAGAGCGCGGAAGAGGAGGTCATGGTGGCAGTCATTCCAATCAACGCGAGGATAGCAGCCGGCGCCCGGCCTGCCGCAAGGCAGCGCCAAGCGCAAGGGCGGCGGCGCGCGGCTTGCTATGGTGCACCCTGTCGCACAGGGGATCGTGGGTCAGCAACATCGCGCATAAATCTTCGGCCAGCCGCTGGATAATCGCGACCTCCACCGACAGGCGGGCATCGCGAATGGCAGCGGCAAAACCGGCGCTCTGGCGCAACAAGTCCTGCGTCTGCGTCGCCAATTGACGGATCACGCCCAGTAATTCGGGGCTGGAGCGCGGCGCGGCCAGCGCGCTGTCGTCAATCCCGGCGGCGGCCAGCAGCGTGGTCGGAATATACACCCGGTCGATGGCGCGATAATCCTTCGCGCAATCCTGCAAATGGTTGATGATCTGCAACGCGGCACATAGCGCGTCATTCATTGGCCAGAGCGCCGGGTCCTCGCCATGCACATCGAGCACAAAGCGCCCG
Organism: uncultured Sphingomonadales bacterium; assembly: GCA_903858875.1. Lineage (GTDB taxonomy): Bacteria > Pseudomonadota > Alphaproteobacteria > Sphingomonadales > Sphingomonadaceae > Novosphingobium. The sequence continues at coordinate 6,408 of CAIOKP010000366.1, read as the reverse complement.
ACCGGCACCGCCGACAACCGGCAATAGGCGATCAACCCATCCCAATCCGCGTACCGCGCCACCGTGCAATCCTGCACAAAGGCGTCGAGCAAGTCCTGCGCATGGGCCAGCGAGATCCCCCGCGCCCGGCACACCGCGCCCAACGCCTGCGCCTCTGCCGCGCCATCGCCGTCCAGTCCGGCGCGCATCTGCGCCAGCAAGCCCAATTTCTCCGCCGCCGACGCCGTTTCATGATCGGCGATATCGTCCGACGCGCGGGCAAAGCGGTAATAGGCCATGATCGGCGCGCGCGCGTCAGGGCGCACCAACCAACTGGCGACGGGGAAATTCTCGTCCTTATGCCCCTTGCCCGACGCAAGATCGCTGTTTTCCGTCATATGGCCGCCTGCGCCCGCCCCTTCCACATGCCGCCGCGCCCGCGATACCACGCCAGCGCCGACCACAGCGTGCAGCCAACATAAAACACCGCGACCAGCGGCAAAGCCAGACCCCACACCGGCGCGCGGCGATAAAACGTCAGGATCGGCGCATAGCTGCCCAAGGCCAGCCCGCAGGCGACCAGCCCGCAGAACCGCGGTACCGGCTGACCCGACACAGCACAGACCAGCGGCCCGCCAAACACCACCGCCAAACCCGCCACCGCTACCACCAGCAGCGCCGGATTATACCGCAATTGCGCATAGGCCGACCGGGCGATCATCGCGCCAATCTCGCCCACGCCGCGATAGGGCCGGATCGAACGGCTCCGCTCGGTCAGGCCCAGCCAGATCGGCCCCTGCCGCTTGATCATCCGGCCCAGCGTGCAATCGTCGATCAACGCGCCCCGCATCGCCGCAATGCCGCCCGCGTCACCCAGGGCCGCCGCCTCGACCAGCACACAGCCGCCCGCCGCGCCCGCGATCCGGTCGGCAATCGCGCCGCGCCGGTTGGCCCAATTGAACGGGTACAACATCATGAAAAACCAGATAAACGCCGGGATCAACAGCTTTTCCGCCGCTGTCTCGCATGACAGCTGCGCCATGAACGACACCAGCCGCTTGTCCCCCGCCGCGGCGATCTCGACCAGCCGGACCAGCGTATCGGGCGCATGGTCAATATCGGCATCGGTCAGCCAGAGGTAACGCGGCGCGGCGCCATCGCTTTGGGCCGCCGCGATCCCCTGCTCCACCGCCCACAGCTTGCCCGTCCACCCCGCCGGCAGGCATGCGCCGGTCAGCACGGTCAGCCGGTCCGACGCGATCGCGCGCGCGATATCCCCGGTGCCATCACTGCTATTGTCATCGACCAGAATGATGCGGAACGCGCCGGGATAGTCCTGCGCGATCAGGCTGCCGATCGACCGCGCGATCACGTCGGCCTCATCGCGAGCGGGCACGACGGCGACCACCTCTGGCCATTGGCCCGGCGCGGCCAGCGCGACATTTTCGTCCCGCGCCGCACAGGTCCAAAATCCGGTCGCGATCAACCCGATCCACACCGCCAATACCACAAAGCCCAGCGCGATCATGCCGCAATCATCCCGGCATCGCGAAACCACGCCACGGCATCGACCAATGCCTCGCCATAGGGCCGAGCGGTATAGCCGAGCTCCACCTCGGCCCGCGCGCTTGAATAATACATATGGTGGCGCGCCATGCGCAGCGCGTCGCAGGTCACAAATGGCTCGCGCCCCGTGATCCGCGCCACCGCCTCGGCCGCGACGGCCAGCGGGAACAGCGGCGCAATCGGCAATTGCACGCGCGGCGCCCGCCGCCCGATCAGCCCGCATATATCGCCCAACATCCGCCCCAGCGTCACATCCTGCCCGCCCAAAATATAGCGCCGCCCGACCACACCAAGCGCCGCCGCCAGCACATGCCCGCGCGCCACATCATCGACATGGACGAGGTTCAACCCCGAATCGACGTAGGCGGGCATCCGTCCATTCGCCGCCTCAACCACGATGCGCCCCGTCGGCGTCGGTTTAATGTCGCGCGGGCCGATCGGGGTCGATGGATTGACGATAACGGCGGGCAACCCTTCGGCGGCAACCATCTGTTCAACCAGCCGTTCGGCGACGATTTTCGAGCGCTTAGACGCGCCGACCGCCTGTTCGGGCGTCGCGGGGCGATCCTCGTCCGATACGCCATGATCGGCGGGCAACAGCGTCGCCACGCTCGACGTATAGACCACCCGGCCCACTCCCTCGGCCAGCGCCGCGCGCATTACCGCGCCGGTCATCGCCAGGTTGTTGCGGACGATCTCCTCCGGATCGCGCGCCCATAGGCGATAGTCGGCGGCGACGTGGAACAATTGCCCACCGCCGCGCATCGCGGCCCGCACCGCATGCTCATCGCGCAAATCCGCCTCGACCAGTTCGCCGGGGAAATCGGCCAGATTGGCACGGCTCGAACTGCCACGCACGATGCCCCGCACCTGCCGCCCCTCGGCCGCCAGCGCCCGCGCCACCGCGCTGCCCAGAAATCCGGCGACGCCGGTGACGATGGTGATCCGATCCTGCACGGGGCAATCCCTAGAGGCTTTTGCTGCGGGTGCAAAGCGGTGTAGGGGGAACGGGATGACATTCGCCGCCGCTCTTGCCTTTCTGTTCTGTGCGCTGGCCGCTGTGGGCTGTGTCTATCAGGCCTTTGCGCTGATCGCGGTGGCGCGGTTTTTCGCGCGGAGGCCGGAGGCCGGCAATCTGGCGGAACCGGTCACCCTGCTCAAACCGCTCCACGGTGGCGAGCCGCGCCTGGGCGAAAACCTCGCCAGCTTTCTGGCGCAGGACTATGGCGCGCCGGTGCAATTCCTCTGTGGGGTCAATACGCCGGGCGATGCCGCCGCGCCGGTGGTGCGCGACCTCATCGCGGCGCATCCCGTCTGTGCCATCACGCTGTTCCCCGGCCCGCGCCTGCCCGGCGCCAATGGCAAGATGGGCAATTGCGCCGCGATGGCGCCCCTCGCCCGCCACGACATCCTCATCCTGTCGGACAGCGATATGGTCGTCGCGCCCGATTACCTGTCCCGCATCGTCACCGCGCTGGGCCAACCGGGCACAGGCGCGGTGACCTGCCTCTATGTCGGGCGCGGCGATGCGGGAGTCTGGAGCCGGATCGGCGCGGGCATGATTTCCGCCCACGGCCTGCCCAACATGGTGGTCGGCCTGACCACCGGCATGGCACGCCCGTGCATGGGATCGACCATCGCGCTGCGTCGGGACACGCTGGCGGCGATCGGCGGGTTTGGCGCCTTTGCCGATGTATTGGCCGACGATCATGCCATCGGGGCGGCCGTCGCTGCGCTGGGCCTGCTGGTCGCGATCCCGCCGATGGTGTTGATCCACGCCGGGGCGGAGCGCTCGCTCGCACAGGTGTGGCGGCAACATCTGCGCTGGGCCGCGACGATTCGCGATGTGGCCGGGCCCGGGCATTATGGCTCGGTGGTGACCCATGCGGCGGCGCTGGCGGTGATCGCGACAGGGTTTGCGCCGATGCCGGGCGCGGTACTGCTCGCCATCGCGCTGGCGTTGCGTTTTGCGGTCGCGGCGCGGGTTAACCGGCTTGCGCCCGCCGCGCCAACGCCGCTATGGGTAATCCCTATCGCTGACCTTTTGGCGTTCGCCGTATTTCTGGCAAGCCTCGCCACGCGACAGATTGATTGGCGGGGCGCAACCCTTACAATGACCGGCAAGGGGCGGATCGTCGCCCGGAACAAGAGAGACTGATGAAGCGCACCCTTTTTCTCCAGGCCCCCTCGTTCGACGGTTATGATGGCGGCGCCGGCGCCCGCTATCAGATGAAGCGCGAGATCAAGAGCTTTTGGTATCCCACCTGGCTGGCGCAACCCGCCGCGATGGTGCCGGGGTCAAAGCTGATCGACGCCCCAGCGCATGACCTGTCGTGGGACGATATTGCGGCCGAGGTGGATGACAAGGAACTGGTCATCCTCCACACCTCGACCCCGTCGTTCGGGCAGGATGTCCGCACCGCCGAGCTGATCCGCGCCCGCAACCCGCACGCGATGATCGGCTTCATCGGCGCCAAGGTCGCGGTCGAATCGGAAAAGTCGTTGCAGGCATCGGCCGCCATCGACTTCGTCTGCCGCAATGAATTCGACTATACCGTGGTGGACGTTGCCAAGGGGATGCCGCTGGCCGAGGTCGATGGCATTTCGTGGCGCGCGGGCGATGGCTCGATTGTCCACAACCGCGACCGCGCGATGATCGAGAATATGGACGATCTGCCCATGGTCTCGCCGATTTACAAGCGCGACCTCACAATCGAGAACTATTTCGGCGGCTATCTCAAGCACCCCTACGTCTCGTTCTACACCGGGCGCGGGTGCAAAAGCCGTTGCACCTTCTGCCTGTGGCCGCAAACGGTCGGCGGGCACAATTACCGCACCCGCTCAATCGCCAAGGTGATCGAGGAGGTTAAATATGTCCTGAAAGAGATCCCCCAGACCAAGGAGATCTTTTTCGACGACGACACATTGACCGACAACCGCGAACGGGTGGCCGAACTGGCGGTGGAATTGGGCAAGCTGGGCTTTGGCCAGCCGGGGTTTGGCGTGTCGTGGTCGTGCAATGCCAAGGCCAATGTGCCCTATGACACGTTGAAAGTGCTGCGCGCCAACGGACTGCGGCTGTTGCTGGTCGGCTATGAAAGCGGCAATCAGCAGATCCTGCACAATATCAAAAAGGGCCTGCGCGTCGATGTCGCGCGGCAATTCACCAAGGATTGCCATGCGCTCGGCATCGTCATCCACGGCACTTTCATCCTCGGCCTGCCCGGCGAAACGCTGGAAACGATCGAGGAGACGATCAATTACGCCAAGGATATCGACCCGCACACCATTCAGGTTAGCCTCGCCGCGCCCTATCCCGGCACGTTCCTGTACAAACAGGCGACCGAGAATGGCTGGTTCGATGGCACCGACCACCTATTGACCGATGGCGGCAACCAGATCGCGCAATTGTCCTATCCGCACCTGCCGGCCACGGTGATTTTCGCCAAGGTCGAGGAATTCTACAAACGCTTCTATTTCCGCCCGCGCAAGATCGGTTCGATCGTCGCCGAAATGCTGCGCGATTGGGACATGATGAAGCGCCGCCTGCGCGAAGGGGTGGAGTTTTTCGACTTTCTTCGCCGCCGGAAGGAGGCCGCCTGACCACCCAAACCGGAGCGCAACGCGGGCATGGGAATGGGGGGGGGCCCCGCCTGATTGTCACCGCTGATGATTTCGGCGCCGCTATTGCGGTGAACGAAGCGGTGGAATGCGCCCATACCACTGGCATCCTGACCGCCGCCAGCCTGATGGTCGGGGGCGACGCGGTGGATGATGCGGTCGCGCGGGCGCGCCGCCTGCCCGGCCTTGGCGTCGGGTTGCACGTGGTTTTGGCCGACGGACGCCCTGTGTTGCCGCCGGCGCAAATTCCCGCACTGGTCGGGCCGGATGGGCGCTTTCATCCCTCGATGGTCCGCACCGCCTTTGCCATTGCCCTGTCGCCCGCCGCCCACGCCCAGATGCGGGCCGAGGTTGGCGCGCAATTCGCCCGGTTTGCCGCGACGGGATTGCCGCTCGACCATGTAAACGCGCATAAACATTTCCACCTGCACCCGATGATCGGCCGCGCCCTGGTCGAGATCGGCGCGACATATGGCGCCCCCGCGATGCGGGTGCCGGTCGAGGCGGGCCGCGGATGGACCAGCGCGGCGATGCGCTGGTGGGCGGGTGCATTGGGCCGGCGCTGGCGGCGCGCGGGGGTGATGACCAACGACCGGGTGATCGGCCTGGCGCAGAGCGGCGCGTTTGCCACGCCGCAGATGGTAGCCGCGCTGGGCGCGCTGGGGTCCGGGTTGACCGAAATCTATACCCACCCGGCAACGGCGGACGCCTATCCCGGCTCGGCGGCGGGGTATCGGTATCGCGCCGAACTGGCCGCGCTGACCGCGCCCGAAACACTGGCAGCGCTGGCGCAGAGCGGTGCGCAAATCGGCCCGTTTGCCCGCTGGAACGATACACTCGCCGCGTTGGCAGGGGCCGCCTGATGGCGCTGATATTTGCCGCCCCGCTCGCGCTCGCGTTGCTGACCGCGCCCGTCAACGACGCCCCCGCGGTGCCGGACACCCCCGTTGCCGCGCCCGCAGAGCCCCGCCCAGAACCCAGCGCCGACGCACCGCCAATGGACTCCGCAACGTCGGATGACAACGCGCCTGACATAGCGCCGCCGGCCGAAACGACACCCGCCAACGAGGATTGCGCCACAGACCCCGACGGCGATGATTGCCCCGACCGCATCGCGCATCCGCTGAACCCTGATCCATTCGAAACGATCAACCGGATCAGCTATGCGATTTCGCAGCCGATCGATGCGCTACTGATCCGGCCCGTGGCGATGCTCTACCAGGCGGTGCTTCCCGAGCCGGT
>CAIOKP010000365.1 GCA_903858875.1 uncultured Sphingomonadales bacterium | reverse complement strand
GCATTGGCCGCCGTGGTCGACCCGGTCGCCGTGATGTTCACCGGCAAGTCGCTCGTGCCAAAGCTCGCCGCGGCAATATGCGCCGCCGTGTCCGACACGCTATAGACCACGGGCGTCGAGCCTGTTGGCATATATGTCGACAGAATCGCACCTTGGGCCGCAGTCGCCGTCGTGGTCACAGTGATAGTGCCACCGGCAGCCAAGTCGGCGACGATGGTTGCAAGCACTCCATTGGCCAAAGCGGCGGACAGATTGGCAGCCGTGTCAGCGATTGCCGCGAAAATTGGCGGATCCGCCTGAATGATGTCCTGCGCCTGTGCGACGGTTAGCGAGCCGATAACGTTGATCGCATCGACGCCTGCAAAGACGAGATGATGCCCGCTGGCGTTCAGCGCGGCGTCAATATTGGCCGCCGTATCCATAATCAGCGATATTTCGGGGATGATCCCGTTGGAAACCGCCGCCTGAATTGCGCTCGCTTGTGCCGCCGTCGCGGTACCGGTGATCTCTACGCTTGCTGCATTATGCAAATAGCTGAGCGAATTTTGAGCATTGATATTCGCGACGGTGTCGAGAACCTGAGCAAACTGCAAAGTCGTGCCATTGGTCACGGCGTTCAGGATGTTCACAGCTTGCGCTGCACTCGTTGCCCCAGTGACCGTTACGCCGGATGCGGCGTGCAAATAGCCCAATGGGCCCTGCGCCTGCAGGTTCAGCGCTGTGTCCGAAACAGCAAACACCACAGGATGGGTGAAGGCCGCCAACTGCACTGCCTGTGTTGCGTTCGCGGCATTGCTTGCGGTCACCGCGCCCGCCGCAGCGGAAAGTACGGCGTTCGAAGATGCCGCCAGATTGGCCGATGTGTCGGTAATCGCGGTCAGGCTCAGGCTCGCGGCGTGGGCGTTTACCAGCGCGGTCGCCTGCGCAACATTTGCCGTATCCGTCACCGTTACTGCCTTCGCCGACAGCGAAGTCAGTACGCTCTGAAGGTTCGCGGACGTGTCCGTTACCGCGCCATAATTCACGGCATGGGTAAGGGCATTGAACGCCGCGACCTGCGCGGCGGTCGCTGCCGTCGTTGCGGTCACCGCACCGGTTACATGCGACAATTGCGCATTGGTGGCCGAAGCAATCGCAGCGGCCGTGTCGCTCACCGTACCCACGCTGGTCACGCCGGAATTGGACGCACCCAGAATCGTCGTGAGCTGGGCCACAGTGGCGCTGGACACAGTAATATTGGTGGCATGCGACAGAAAACCGATGCCGTCAGACGACACCGTGGCGGCGATATTGCTACCCGAATCGATGACGTTGTAAACAATGCCCAGGCCAGCCAGATGGAACGCCACGGCCTGCGCGGCCGTAACGGAATTGGGGCCGGGAGCGCCAGCGATCAGGAGAAACGAGTTGGCGCCCGCCGCCCCGACAAAGCCGGCCACATCCGTTACAACCGCCGTGACACCAATCGTGCCATCGCCCAATGCGGCAAGATCCTGGCTGGTCAGCGTAACAGCCTGCGCCGCGCCGGTGCCAGTCACCGTCTTAACGACGGAATTGGCGCCATGCGTGAATGTCAGCGTGACCGTGCTGCCCGCATCCGCCGCAAACGTAAACACGCCAGTGGCCGCAGTTGCCTCTGCGGCATTGGCAAAATCGGCCACACCGGATCCCGGCGTCAGCACCGGCGCAGGCGGTGCGACGAGCGCAAAGGATGTGTTTGCAGCAGCAGAAACTGTCTGGCCCGTGGCAAGCGCAGTGACGGAAACCGAAATAGTGCCGAGACCCAAGCTCTGCAAATCAGCCGCGGTCAGCGAAACCGCAAGGGCAGCACCAGTGCCGGTCACGGTTTTGGCGACGCTGTGCGACCCGTTGGTGAAGGTCACGGTAACGCTGGCGCCGCTTGCTGCGGTCACAACCACAGCGCCGCTGCTAGCCGTCGCCTCGGCAGCCGTAGCCCCGTTGGACACACCAGCGCCCAAAGCCAAAGTCGGCGTAGCGGTAGCGCCCGTCGGTGCCGTTGTTCCGGACGTCCCCGTCGAACCCGATGCGCCGGAACCGCCACCACCTGCGGCGGCCGCCCCGATCCCACCGGCGACGGCCAAGCCGCCAAGAATCAAACCCGTAGACCCAATTCCGCCACCCGAAGACGCCTGAGCGGGAGCACCGGATGCCCCGCTCGACGAGTCGGTAACTGGCGCAAATTGGGAGAATGCCGACAGCGGAATATCGCCCTGCGGAACTGCGGCATCGGCCGCGCTCAACGCATTGACAAAGTTCGCTTCGATCTGAGCGCCACCGTCGACAAATTGCAATTGCACATCATCGCCAACCCGATGCACCGCCTGTGGCGCAACCGCGAGGCCGGTCGCCGTATCGATCACATCGATATGGGCGCCCTTGGGCAGCTTTAGGGTATTCAAGCCCTTCTTAAGATTGATTTTCTTGATCTTGCCAGTGGCGAGATTTTCAATCCGGACAACGAGGGTCATGCAACGCACCTTGAAAATAGAGAACTTCTCAAGGAATTCCGATAGGACAGGGGGCATCATCAAAAAATGGTGAATTTTATTGACATAATATCGCGCGATAAATTGATAGAACTTATTTCGCGCTCCGAAACCTCACATCCCGATCAAATTAATTTAAGTGTATTTATCTATTTTTTTAGAAAAATACATGACACCACTTACGTATCAGACTCTAATATTGCGGGTAAGGAAACTTCCCCACCGGACAGCCCAAAAAAACATCCCCGGACTGGAGACAAAAAACGCCCCGACGGTCATCCGTCGAGGCGCTGTTTGCGACAAAAAAGTGCTGTTGAGAGCGCGACCTAGCGCTCGCCCATCGATTCCGAGATCGTTTTGATGATCGGTTTGAACAGGTACCCAAGGACGGTATTGTTGCCGGTCCTGATTTCGACAGTCGTCGTCATGCCGGGCTGCAATTGGATGGTCTGCCCTGTCGGCGCTTTCATGTGATGCGTATCAAGCCGGATATGAACGCGATAGAAGGTATGCTCGGGGGCCCCTGGCGTCTGTTCGGCCAAAGTGTCGGCGCTGATGTAGGTGACGGTTCCTTCGGCATCGCCGTAAATGCTGGAATCATAGGCATCGAACTTGACTGAAGCCCCCTGCCCAACACGCACATAGGCGATGTCCGAGGGCGAAACCTTGGCCTCGGCAATCAATTCCTCGCCCGTTGGCACGATTTGCAACAGTTCGTCGCCAGCGCGCAAAACGCCACCCAACGTCGTGAAGCGAACATTTTTCACGACCCCGTCGGTGGGCGCGACAATGATCGTATCCTGCAAGGTGGACTGGCGCTGCTTCAAAACTTCCTGCGCCGAGCCAAGGTCTTCACGGACCTTCGCATATTCGGCCTGGAGATCCTGAAGGTATTTGTTCTTGGTGTTTTCGATCTGGGATTCGACGTCAATCGACTGCCGTTCCAGCCGCATGACTTCCGACCGGCTAACATCGCCCGAGGCCAGCAAGGGCTGGTTCATGGCCAACTCGCTCTGTGCCAACGAATGCATCCGGCGCAATGCGGCGATCTGGCCGTTCAGCGCGGTGCGACGCTTGAAAAACAGTTCGCGCTGGCTGGCGGTCAGCGCGGGGAATGCCGATACCTCGGCAGGGAAAACAAGCGGCTTGTCAAAAAGCTCGGCTTCGATACGCGCCAACTGCGCCTCAAAGGCCGCGACTTTGCCCTTGCCTTCGTCGACGGATGCCTGCGCCTTGATATTGTCCAGTTCGAACAAGACCTGACCACGCCGCACGACATCGCCTTCCTTGACATGGATGCGCAAGATCTGGCCGCCGTCGGGCGCCTGAATGACTTGAACGCGGCCAGCCGGGATGATCTGGCCCGAGGCGCGGCTGATCTGATCGAGGTGAGCGAAATGCGCCCACAGCGACGCCAGCGCCAGCAGAACGGCGCTTAGCAGGATAATGAGGCTGGCCCGCTTGCGCCGCCGCGCTGTGGCGACGGGGTTGATATAATCTAGCGGGGCGAGATGATTGGGCATGAAGTACTTCCGGTAATTGAGGTCACGTCGCGCTCTGATCCGAAACCTGGTCCATGTTCTGGTCTGACGGCGCGGGTTTGCGGCGAAGCTGGGACAGGATGTCCTCGGTTTTGCCATCGAGAACGATTTTGCCGCCGAGCACGACAATCAGGCGATCGACCAGCCCCAGCAATTGGGGCTTGTGGGTCACCATGATGATGCCGGCGCGGGCATGCGCGGCGAGCAGATGGCGCAAGACAAGCGCTTCGCTCTCCTGATCGAGATTGGCCGTCGCCTCGTCGAGGAAGAGAAAGTCGGGCGTCGCCAACAGCGCCCGGCTAACGCCGACCAAGGCCCGCTGCCCCCCCGATAGGCCCTGCCCGCCCTCGGTAATCGGCAGGTCGAGGCCCAGCGGATGCTGGCGAATAACCGCATCCAGCCCGGTCAGGCCCGCCACGCGCAGCAGATGCTCATCGGAAGAATCAGCTATACCCAGTGCGAGATTATCGCGCAAAGTGCCGCTCAACAGGTGATAATCCTGCGGCAGATAGGTTAGCCGCTGACGCAGGTCGATCTCGGCAATCTGCGCCATTTCGAGGCCATCAATCGTGATGTGCCCTTGTTGCGGTGCATAGAGGCCGGCAAGCATTTTCAGCAGCGTAGACTTGCCGGACCCGATGCTACCGACGATTCCGACCTTTTCACCCTTGGCAATATACAGGCCCGGAATGTCGATGCCGGCCCGCGATCCTGAATATTCGAAACGCACGCCTTCGAGCTTGATACCCGATTTGACTTGCGACAGGCGCAACATCGCCTGCCCCGCCGCCCGGTCGCGCGGCAGCGACAGCAGGCCATCGAGCGCCTGCAACGAGGATCGCGCATAGCCCCACTGCACCACCAGACCGGGCAGCGATGCCACCAGCGGACCATTGATCCGGCCACCGATGATGGTGCAGGCAATCAGCCCACCCATCGTCAACTTATGATCGGAAATCTCGAAAACACCCGCGATAACAATGCCCATATAGGCAATTTGCTGGAGCAGGTTGAAGGTCGAAGTCGCTAAGGTCGACCACTGGCGAACCGTTTCGTCGTGGCGGTGCACCCGCTCGACTAGCCCATTCCATGCGGCCAGCATATGCCAGCCCCCCATATTCGCCTTCACCGTTTCAGCGGCAGCCAGCGATTCCACCAACAGGCCGTTCTTGCGGTTGCCCGACACTTGCGCCTTGGCGGTGTCGTTGCGGATCAGCCGGGAAAACAGAACCGCCAGACCGATCGAGATCGGGAACGTAATCAGAGGCGCCAGCACTGTGCTGCCCCCGATCATCCAAACGATCACCAGGAAAAGCAGCGCAAACGGCAGATCGGCCAGCACGAACAGCGACGCCGATGCCATGACCGATCGGACTTGTTCGAGGCCACGCAATTGCGCCGCCATCGTGCCAACGCCGCCGGGCCTTGCATCCAACCGTACCGCCTGCATCCGGGCGAAGAAATATTCCGACACTTCGGCATCGATTTCACAGGCTTCGCGGTCGACCAGATTGGCGCGCGTGTTGCGGATCAGGAAATCGAACACTTGCGCCAGCAGCATCCCTGCCGACAGCACCCAAAGCGTGGAGAAACTCGAACGCGGGATGACCCGGTCATACACCTGCATCGAATAGATCGACGTGACCAGTGCCAGCACGTTGATGACCACTGTCGCGATCGTCGCCTCGGCAATCATCTGTTTACGGCGCAAAATCGCCTCGACAAACACCGCGCGGGCGGACGATTTACCCTGATCGCGCGCGGCGCTCGGAAACTGCAAATGGACCAGGCGCAACGCCGGCGACCATTCGCACTCCATCGCACCGCCGGTCGAGATACAGCGGATAACGCTGTCATCCTGCCACTGTTCCGCCAATGCCCAGCCCGCATCCGGGATAAACACCAACAGCGGAAAGGCATTAGGCTTGGGCCGGCGGCTGAGCACTACCGGCGCCTCCCACCCCAGCAATTCGCTCATCCGTTCCGGCGCGGCATCATCGTCAATCATCAGATCGATGGTGACCAACGCCTGCCAGTTCGGGGCCAGATCGGCATGGCGACGACGCGCCAGCGCGGCTACAAGTTCCAGAAAGGGGGACACTATCAGTTCTGCCTCGTGTTCTCGGTTGGCATAATGCCCAGACGGATCAACAGGCGCGTCTGCATCAAGGCGGCTTGGTATTTGAGGTCGACGCTATCCAGTCGTGCGGACATTGCCTCACGCACGGCGTTCATCACGTCCAGCCAGGTCCGCTTGCCGGCGGTGAACTGGCGCATATAGGAATCCCGGACCTCGTCGGTGCTTCGGCTTGACGCCTCGGCAACATCGAGGCGGCTGAGCGCAGAGGTATAGTCGATATAATCACTCGCAACCTGCGCCCGCAGATCATGCAGGGCGGTATCGACCTTTTGGTTGGCGGCCGTCGCGCGCAACGACGAGGCCCGCGCGGCGACAAATTCCGATAGGCCCGTTGCCTGCGCCCGCACCACCAGCCCCACGCGATGGCGGTAAATATCGTCGTAGCTGTATTCCACACCCACGCTGGGGAACCGCGTGGCGGAGGCCGCCTTGGAATCCGCGAGCGCCATGGCCGCCTCTGCATCCAATCGGCGGCGATGCGGATCGAACGCGTCCGACAGGTCAATCAAATCATCCAGATTGGCCTTTAGCCAAAATCCACCCGCCAGCGGCTTTTCGCTGGCCTGAAAGTCAGGATCGATCACCAACTCGCGCAGGCGGCGCAACGCGGCTTGGCGTTGTGCCACCACGGCGTCGCGCATCATGCGGACCTGCAGCGTGCGTGTTTTGGCCAATTCAAGATCAGAATTCGGACTGATCCCTTGCTCGGACCGCCGCTGCATCGATTGCTGCATCGACAGCATATCGTTCAGATCCCGATCCATAATTCGGATGCGCTCGGTCAATCGTTTATATTCGTGGAACTGCGCCACCAATTGCAACGCCACGTCCAATTGCGCCTCAATCAACCGCGCTTCGGCCGCCTTGCGCCCGGCACTGGCCCGCTCGACGCCGGCCTCGGTACGGCCCGCGTTCCACAGCACAAGGTCAACAGAAACAGTCGGCGCGGTGTGTGACGGCTCGCCGCCCTGGACGGCGAAGTAATTGCCCTGAACCGATATCGTCGGCGCACGCTGCCAATTTGCGGCGCGCACATCCACGCCTGCGGCCTGCGCCTCGGTTTTTGCCGCGTTGATGGCCGGGCTGCGGTCGAGAGCCAGCAGCAAGGCATCCCGCAGATCGGGATCAAAAGGGTCCTGTGGGACGTTGAGAACATCGATCTGCGGGCGCTGCGGCACGATCACCGGCGCCTTTACGCGTGGGGCACGGCGAATACGAACGGCTGCACCAGGCGTTTTGGGCACCTGAGCAAGACCCGGCCCAGAACACAGAGTAATCGCAATGACGTGCGACACTAAAAATTTATTTATCAATCGCATGTCATTGAAATTTCATTTGTCTTGTTGTTTTTTAAATTCGCTGATCCCAATATTGCCCCTCGGGCCTTCTCGGAAATCGAATAGATTACTTTTCTCTTGTCACCGTCACTCGACGTCGCGACAACCAAGCCACGCTGACGCAGGCGCCTGGATATGATCGAAAAACTTGCCTGCGAGGCATGAATCCTCTCGACGATCTCGCCAGAAGACAAAGCGCCGCTGATGAACAGTTCGAGCATGATTTCGAACTCAAGAGAAAGCGTACGAACGCCCGTCGCCTGCTCTATTTTTTTGCAGATGTTGTAGACATTAGGTTCGGCTTCGACCGCCATATCGGAATATGTCATTTTACGTAATACTTAATACTAGATTGTTAAACGGCGATTAAGTCGCTAATATATTTAGCTTTTTTCTAATAATGATTGAGCATCACCGCTGTCAATCGCTTTCGCAAATTAGATGTATTTACGTATTACATTCGCACGGCGCGATCTGGCACCCCAACGGGGGTCGCAAAACCATGCAGCGCCAGACCAAGCCCCAGTTTTGCCAAATTTGAGGAACGCCGTCAGGCCCATAGCGAAGGGACGGGCGCCAAATCCTAACGCCTAATTGACCAAAAGCGCAGCCACTTGCCGCAACCGCGTCGGCCGCGCCAGACGCCAATGACCGTCAGGCGCAGCGGCGCACCGCGCGGTCGGCAACGGTCATTTTGGCAACGATTCGACAATAGCGCCCGATCGGCGACCGAGCAGGCAATGACAGGCAAATGAGCCCAAAGTCGCACAACGCGACACTGGCGAGCCTCCGCCTTGCCCCCGGGCACCGTGCCGACACTCTGGGGATCTGGAAAGACTCTAGGTACCCTGCTGTATTCCGTTCACCATCGAACTGTGGCATCTGCACCCACAAGATGAAGCGTTAGAGGGAAAAAATGTCACATCGATCCATCAAGATGCTGGCGATAGCCATGTCTTTCACACTTCCCTTGACCGGCTGCGTGACCGGCGGAGCCATCCAACCGGACCGGTCCGTGTTCAGCCTCGATGGCAACTATCAACGGTATCAGTATGATTTTGGCATCGAGGAAACATTCGATCGCACGGTAAAAGTCTTCAAGGAAGCGGGCTATCGCCTCGATGTCGTTGACAAGGCAACCGGCCAGATCAGTGGTGAACGTGGCACAACGACCAGCCGTTCAGGCACGGCGGCGACAGACAAAGGGCTGAAATTCTATGGCCTCGTGCTGCCAACGGCGTCCGGACAAAGTCAGGTTGCGGTTAAAATCGTGCAGGTCATCAAACGCGGCTCGGTGGTGAACAGCACCAGAACCGAGATCATCGTGGGCGATGCCCAAATGTATCAATTCATGTTCCGACGCATCGCGGACCTGACGATGGCCACGGCAGCAACCGATGCTTCGCCCCAAAACATTCAGCCCAAAGCCGCGACTCGAAGCGCCTCCGGCGCACAACCCTACGAATAGCCCCAACGCGGCCCGCCACGCTCCAACGTGATTTTCTGGCAGAGGCCGCAAGGGGTCGCGCCCCACGATGGGCGCGACCCCTTGCGGTTTGCCAAACCTCATGTGACCTAAATCGCGTTCAGTTCGGCCATCGCCGCATCGTCGAGGTGCACATCTGCCACCGCAAGATTTTCGTGCAGGTGCGTCAGGGATGATGTGCCCGGGATCAACAAGATATTCGGGCTACGACGCAGCAACCACGCCAGCGCCACTTGCATCGCTGTGGCGCCCAACCGCGCCGAAACCGCATCCAACCGCGCGGATTGCAATGGATTAAATCCACCCAGCGGAAAGAACGGTACAAAGGCAATACCAGCCGCCGCCAGTCGGTCGATCAGCGCATCATCGCCCCGATGAACGATGTTGTATTGGTTTTGTACGCAAACGATGGGACAAATCTTATCTGCCTCATCGACTTGCGCCGTTGTAACATTGCTCAGACCAATGTGGCGAATGAGGCCTTGCTGCTGCAACTGCGCGAGCACGGTCAGCGGCGCCTCGATAGAGCCCTCAGCGGGGCCAAGGTGGCCAAACATCGCACGAAGATTGACGACCTCGAGCACGTCCAACCCGAGGTTGCGCAGGTTGTCGTGCACCCCTTGGATCAACGCCTCCGGGGAAAATGCAGGCACCCACGACGCATCATCAGTGCGACTTGCGCCCAACTTGGTCACGATGACCAAGTCGTCGGGATAGGGCGCCAATGCCTCGCGGATGATCTGATTGGTAATATACGGGCCATAATAATCACTGGTGTCGATGTGATTGACGCCCGCATCAATCGCTGCACGCAATACCGCCAATGCGGCATCTCGGTCTTTGGGAGGACCGTAGACGCCAGGCCCGGCCAATTGCATAGCGCCATAGCCGATCCGACGGACTTGGCGATGCCCCAGCAAAAACGTGTCGTTGGCAAGCGAGGCAGTCATTCCGAAATTCCTGTCCATTAAACAAGGCCGGTGCCTATCGCGGCCTTGCCCGCACCACAAGCATGCCCCTTGGTTCAACCGGCGATTGCAAAGCAAGCTGCGCTGGCACAGCAAATCACGTCATGGCGGGAACGGCGATCACCGCGGCAGAACGATGTTCTGGATCACAGGCAAACTTGTGACGCCGAAAAGAGCAATCCGCCGCATCTTCGCAAACAAAACTTGGCGTCGCTGAAAAGTGGCGAGACCGCTCTGTGTGCCGCCGTAGCTCTGCCATCGCACGCCACCAACCACTTCGGCATGACCTGCGGTTCGATCTGACATGGCCAGCGTGAGACCAGAGGCTGCATAGTTCAAACTATGCCCGTTTCCTAAAAAGGTGACAATCGCGGTATCGAGAGTTTGACCGCGCCCCACCCTTTTTAACAAACGCCATTGTTGTTGAATTTCAGAGACATCGGCAATTGGAACCCGATGACGACTAAAAAGCGTGAATTACGCACAAAACCAATCATGCCGTACGCCGTGCCACGCCGCTTCCGGACAACTCAAACCCATATCACAGGCTCGCCGCGATCAATGGCGATAGGCGCCCAAGTTCATGGTCACATCCGATTTGCACGGGGTCTCAGCCAGAATTTTAGCGCCGCGAGCGACCCTTATTCCGCCGGCCTCTTCCTGATTGCTGCGATTGAACGACCACCAACCCGTATAGGTCACGCCATTGAAATGGAGGGTGACTTCGCTCGTCATCGTCCAGCTACCACTGCCAACGTCATCGCCGCCATCGTGAATTGAAGTATCAGCACGAGGCACCAAAAAGTTGAGGTCGGCAGCTGCATTCGGACGGCCATAGGTGTAACGTAGCGTAGCGCCAGCGTTGGATATATTGACGACCTTGCCGCTTGCGGTCTGGCAGGAAAAGATTGTGCGTGCCGGTGCGTCAGCATGTGCTGTAGCAGAGAGCGTCGTTGCCATCACGGCGCTGTAAAGCAGCTGGGTTACCATGTTCATTTGGGCGTCCTTCGGGCAATCGACGGTCGGCTAATGCGCTAATGCGCTCATGTTACATTCGGGCGACGCCAGCGCCAAGGTTCACCACAACATGAACCATCGTTTCCCACAACCATGCGCAGCCACGCCAAACAGAAGCCCTGTCGCACAAGCCAATTCGGTATTCAGTTTTTGAGGAAGCTGTCGGCAATGTAGATCTTTACCAGCTTCCAAGTTATGACACCACGCCTCTTCATTACCAATGCTGGACCGTTCTCGAGAGTTTTGGTCTTTGCCATCTTCACGCAGAACCTGGCGATATTCACCCAATCATACGGATACTGGATATCAGAATTTGCGGCGCGATCTGGCGTTTATGAATCGTTCGGCTTTGAACCGCGGACCATCGCGGTAATGCCGTCTGGCGTGACGCAGGCCTCCATGCCATGTCGATGATAGCGGGGATAATGAACCAATCAATTTTTCATGACGCCCTCCGCTCGCACGAACTATGACAGCAGGCCCAAACCGAGCAAATATTAAGCCCTCACCACCATCAGTCGTTTCACACGCCCCTTCGTGACCAAACGACCCAGAAATCCAGCCCGCACAGCATCAAGTACGCCCAGCAGCGCGATAGCCCACGAGAGAGCGTCGACCCGCTGCAACCCCTGCAAAGCGCAGATTTCCAGCCAACGGCAAACGGTCATGTTAAACGACCATTCCGCAACCGGCGACACACCATGCTCCGACCATCCCAGACAGTCCAAAACCGTGCGAATGGCTTCACGCCCTCAAATGAAAGCTAACCAACTGTGATTTTTGATGAATTGGTAGCGGAGGAGGGACTCGAACCCCCGACACGCGGATTATGATTCCGCTGCTCTAACCAGCTGAGCTACTCCGCCACACAGGCCGGGGACCATTTGATGGCCGCTTTGTCCGGTGCAGGCGGCGCGAATAGCCTCGGTGTGCTCAGGGGTCAACAGGCCAAATGCGTCCAGCCGCTAATTTTTTACGCGACACGGGGGATATTCCCCGCCTCTGGTTTGAAATCCCCCTTTTGCGCCCAAAGACGGCGGCGCCAAAGCGCCCAAAGGTCAGATTTCGCCCTTCGACCGGCGGATGGCGAACCAGTGTTCGACGTTGTGATTATGCTGTTCGAGCGTTGTCGCAAAGGCGTGGCCACCGGTACCATCGGCCACCATATACAACGCGTCGGTCTTGGCCGGGTGCAACACCGCGTAGATCGCTTCGCGCCCCGGATTGGTAATCGGCCCATGGGGCAGACCGGCCATCGCATAGGTGTTGTAATCGTTCTTCGCTGTGATCTCGCTCTGGCGGATCCGGCGCCCCAACGGGCGGCCCTTGGTGATCGGATAAATGATCGTCGGGTCGGCCTGCAGCATGATACCTTGTCGAACGCGGTTCGAATACAGGCCCGCAACCATCGCGCGCTCGGACGGCTTGCCAGTTTCCTTCTCGACGATGGAGGCCAGCACTATCGCCTGCTCCGGCGTCTTGGCCACGGTGTCCGGCCCGCGCTTGGCCCAAAGCTCTGTCAGCGTTTTGGCCATCGCGGCCTGCATCCGGGCAACCACTGCTGCGCGCGACTCGCCAGCCTTGATGTCATAGGTGTCGGGCAACAAGCTACCCTCAGCCGGCGTTTCGACCTCACCAGTCAGCGAAGCTTGCGCCATCAACCGATCCTGGACCATCACCGAAGGCAAGCCTTCAGGCACGGTCACAAACCGGCGCAGCGCGTCATCGCCCGACAGGATTTTCAGGATCTGGTGCTCGCTGGCGCCCTTGGGCAACAGGAACTCGCCCGCCTTGATCGCCGCATTGCCACCCAGAATGCGGGCGTGAAAGCGAAAGGCGCGGGCCGAATAGATCGCGCCCGATTTTTGCAACCGCCCGGCCACAATCGCCAGATTGGCGCCATCGGGCACGGTAAAAGCACGATCCTCTGGCAAAGGACCCGCGCCATTCCAGCCATGTACCAGACTGATCGCCGGCGCGGACAACGCCAACGCCGCAGCGACGACGACGATAAGTGCGGTCTTTTTCATGACGCCAGAATAACCCAGCTGGGTTGCGATTCGGTATCAGCCAAAACGCAACCCATACGGATCATTCCGAAACCGGCTTCAGCACGAGGCTGGCATTGGTCCCGCCAAAGCCAAAGCTGTTGTTGAGCACGGCACGCACCTGACGCTTTTTGGCGACCAGAGGCACGAGGTCGACCCCTTCGGTGCCCTCATCGGGATTGTGCAGATTGAGAGTTGGCGGCACGATTTGATCACGGATCGCCAAAATGCAGAAGATCGTTTCCACCGCACCCGCGCCGCCCAGCAAATGGCCGATCGCGCTCTTGGTGGATGACATCGAAACATTGGAAATGGCATCGCCAAACAGGCGCTTGACCGAGGCCAGTTCGATCGTGTCGGCCATGGTCGAAGTGCCATGGGCGTTGACATAGTCGATGTCGGCCGGCGTCAAGCCCGCCTTTTTCAGCGCCATTTGCATCGAACGGAACGCGCCTGAGCCGTCGGGATGCGGCGCGGTCACGTGATAGGCATCGCCCGACAGGCCATAGCCCACCACTTCAGCATAAATCGTCGCACCACGCGCCTTGGCGTGCTCATATTCTTCCAGCACGACCACGCCAGCGCCCTCGCCCATGACAAAACCATCGCGGTCCTTGTCATAAGGGCGGCTGGCCTCCTCGGGGCGATCATTATACGTGCAATTGAGTGCCCGTGCCTGCGCGAAACCGGCGATGCCGATCGGACAGATCGTGCTTTCCGCACCACCTGCCAGCATGATGTCGGCATCGTCATCACGGATCATGCGCGCGGCATCGCCGATCGAATGCGCACCGGTCGAACACGCCGTGACGACCGCGTGGTTCGGGCCCATCAGACCGTATTTGATCGACACCTGTCCCGAGATCAGATTGATCAAACGGCCGTGGACGAAATGGGGCGAAACGCGGCTGGGGCCTTTCTCGGCCAAGACCAGCGACTCGCTTTCAATGCCGGGCAGGCCGCCAATACCGCTGCCGATCGAGCAGCCGGCACGGTAGCGCATTTCCTCGGGCATGTCGGTCAGACCAGCATCTTCCAACGCCTGCCCTGCCGCATCAATGCCGAACACGATAAACGGATCGACCTGACGCTGCACCTTGTGATCAACGCGCTTGTTGGCGTCAAAGCCGTATTCGTGGTCGGCCGGCTTGACCTCACAAGCGATCTGGCATTTCTGATCGGAAGCGTCGAATTTGGTAATCCGGCCCGCGCCCGATTTGCTCGCCAGAATGTTGGCCCAAACGGTTTCCACATCCGCGCCAAGCGGGGTGACAAGGCCGAGGCCGGTGACGACTACACGACGCATTATCGAATTCTCCATGATCCTTGCCCCAATTATCCCTGTCCGGCGCCATGTCAGCCTGCACCATAGCAGGCCATCCGAGCCAGCGGGAGGGGGCAGAAAAGAGCGGGGGCTGAAACAAACAGGCCCAGCCCTGATACGGACCGAGCCTGCTGAAACCCCATTTCCTTCGCCAAAACCGCCGCTTACCTAAGCCAACGACGGCATTGACTGCCCCGGCCTTGCCACCCGCCGGGACAGGGCACCAACGGCCCGGTATGCCGCGCGTGCCAGAGGCCCAGCGGGCCACCAGCACGCGGGGCTAACCGATCAGGCCTTGTGTGCCTCGATGTAGGTGATCGCATCGTTGACAGTGGCGATCTTTTCAGCGGCATCGTCCGGAATTTCAACGCCGAACTCTTCCTCGAAAGCCATCACCAGCTCAACGATGTCGAGGCTGTCAGCGCCCAGATCGTCGATAAAGCTGGCCTCAGGCACAACCTTGTCTTCTTCAACGCCGAGGTGCTCGACAACGATCTTCTTAACCTGGGCTTCAATAGCGCTCATGGTAATCCCCTTTAGCAAAGCGGCGAAATTGTGAAACTCAAGCCGCGCCCCTAATGGGTGGCGCGGGTACTGGCAAGCGTGATCGCACAGACAACTGGGGGATTACGCGTCATGCGCCCTGCCCCAATGGTCGATCCGATTACCCTTTTTGCGGTTCAACGACGCGAATATGCGATTCGCGCAATTGCTTCAGGCCCGCTGGCGACGGTGCCCCCATCAACAAATCCTCGGCGCGCTGGTTCATCGGGAACAGCGTGATTTCTCGCAGATTTTGCGCGCCGCAGATCAGCATGACAATCCGGTCGACGCCCGCGGCCATGCCACCATGCGGCGGCGCGCCATATTGGAACGCACGATACAGACCGCCGAAACGCTCTTCAACATCGGCCTGGCTGAGGCCAACCAGTTCGAACGCCTTGACCATCAAATCAGGATGCTGATTCCGGATTGAGCCCGAGGCGATTTCAAAGCCGTTGCACACCAGATCGTACTGATACGCCTTGATGGTCAACGGATCCTGCCCATTCAATGCGTCCAGCCCGCCTTGCGGCATGCTGAAAGGATTATGGGCGAATTCGACCTTTTTATTGTCCTCATCCCATTCGTAGAACGGGAAATCGACAATCCAGCACAGCCGGAACGCATCGGCCTCGATCAGGTCCAGCCGTTCCCCCACGCGGGTCCGCGCGGCGCCAGCCAGCTTGGCGGCCTGCTCGGCCTTGCCAGCGGCAAAGAACAGGCCATCGTCAGCGCCAAGGCCGAGCTCGGCATAGAGCGCTTCCATGCCCTCTGTTCCGTGATTCTTGGCAATCGGGCCGCCAAATTCGCCGCCCTTGCGGGTGACATAGCCGAGGCCGGCGTGACCTTCGGCGCGGGCCCAATCGTTCATCTCGTCGAAAAACTTGCGGCTCTTGTCGGCGGTGTTCGGGGCCGGGATGGCGCGGACAACCCCGCCGCCGCCCACGATCTTTTCGAACAGGCCAAAGCCCGAGGTCGTGAAATGGTGCGACACATCGGAAATCAACAGCGGGTTGCGCAGATCCGGCTTGTCGCTGCCATATTTCAGCATCGCCTCGCTATGGGCGATCCGCGGAAATTCGCCGGTCGGCGTAACCTTGCGGCCATCGGCAAACTGTTCGAAAATGCCGCCGATCACCGGCTCCATCGTTTCCCAGATTTCTTCCTGCGTGACAAAGCTCATCTCAAGGTCGAGCTGGTAAAACTCGCCCGGCAAGCGGTCGGCGCGGGGATCTTCGTCGCGGAAACACGGCGCGATCTGGAAATAGCGGTCAAACCCGGCGACCATCAGCAATTGCTTATACTGCTGCGGCGCCTGCGGCAGCGCATAGAACTTGCCAGGGTGGATGCGGCTGGGCACGAGGAAATCGCGCGCGCCCTCTGGGCTGGACGCGGTCAGGATCGGCGTCGAATATTCGGTAAACCCGGCGCCTTCCATCCGGCGGCGCATGTCCGATATCACCTTGGTACGACGCACGATATTGGCGTGCAACGTGTCGCGGCGCAGATCGAGGAAGCGATAGCGCAGGCGGATATCCTCGGGATATTCCTGTTCGCCCGCGACTGGCATCGGCAATTCCTCGGCGCGGCTCAGCACTGTGGCGGCGCGCGCAAACACCTCGATCCCGCCGGTCGGCAGGTTCGGGTTGACGGTCGCCGCGTTGCGGGCCTTCACCTCGCCCTCGATCGTCACGACGCTTTCGACGCGCAGCGACTCGAGAATGGCCAGCGCCGGGCTGTCGCTGTCGGCAACAATCTGGGTTAGGCCATAATGGTCGCGAAGGTCGACAAACAGCACACCGCCATGATCGCGCTTGCGATGGACCCAACCGGACAGGCGCACAGACGCGCCCACCTGATCAACATTCAACGCGCCGCAGGTGTGCGAACGATAAGGATGCATTACAACTCTTTCCATTCGGCTGCCATTCAGGCAGGGATACCGGGCGACTTTTCAAAACGCTTTTGCAAACGGGGCCGCTTGTAGCGGCTAACAGGCGATGGCCGCGGATTTGTCAAGCCGAGAGGGCCGTATCCGGCCCAACCCTTGCCTGTCGGGCGCCTCGTTCGGGGCACGCCAACAGGCGCCGGTCCGTCCACGGGCCACCCTCTTATAAGGTCCGCCAACCGGGCCGTACAGAAAAGATGACATGAAGATTCACGAACTGATCACCACCACCAAAGCGCTGCGTGACCTGTGCGACCGGCTGTCGACTGCCGATTTTGTCTGCGTCGACACCGAATTCATGCGCGAGAGCACCTATTGGCCCGAACTGTGCCTGATCCAGATCGCCGATGACAAGGAGGCCGCCGCGATTGATCCGATGGCGCCCGGCATCGACATGACGCCGCTGCTCGACCTTATGGTCAATAATGAGGACGTGCTCAAAATCTTTCACGCCGGCGGGCAGGATGTGGAAATCATCTACAACCTGACCGGCAAGACGCCGCATCCGATTTTCGACACGCAAATCGCGATGATGGCGATCAGCCAGTCGGAACAGATCGGCTATTCCAACCTCGTCGAAAGCTGGCTCGGACTAGTGATCGACAAGGGCGCAAGGTTTACCGACTGGTCGCGCCGCCCGTTGACCGAGCGGCAGATCGAATATGCCATTGGTGACGTCACCCATCTGGCACAGATTTTCCCCAAGATCCTCAAGCGGTTGATCAAGACCGGGCGCGGCGAATGGCTGAATGCCGAGATGGAAAAGCTGGCCGACCCCGAACATTATCGCAATGATCCGTCGACCGCATGGCACCGGATCAAGGCCGCAGGGCGCAACCCGGCGATGCTGGGCCGGCTAAAGGCTATTGCCGCATGGCGTGAGGTCGAGGCACAGGGCAAGAACATCCCTCGCGGCCGCATCGCCCGCGACGAAACCATCGCCGATATTGCCAGCCATCCGCCCAAGACGCAGGGCGATCTGGCCAAGGTGCGTGGCTTGTCCGCCGGGTGGAAAGATAACGACATTGGTCGCCGCCTGATGCAGGTGCTGGCCGAGGCCGAACCATTGCCCGACAGCGAATTGCCGCCCAAGGCGCCGCGCGGCGCGCCGCTGGGCAAGGAAGGCGCATTGGTCGCCGATCTGCTCAAGCTCCTGCTGAAAATCCGCGCGCGGGAAATCGACGCGGCGGCGCGGTTGCTGGCGCGGAGCGAAGAATTGGAACTGTTGGCGGCAGGTGTCCGCACAGGGCTGCCGATCCTCGAAGGGTGGCGGTATGGCGTGTTCGGGCGCGAGGCGCTCGATCTGGTCGAGGGCAAGCTCGCCTTTGCAGTGGTCAAGGGTCGGTTGAAAATGACCCACGCCGATGAGCCACTGGTGATCAGCGATGCGGCCGACGAGACGCCCGAGGCCGATCCCGATTTCCACCCGATTCTCACCGATGAAGCGGCGGCGGAGGAGGAATGAGCGTCTATCAGCCCACCCTCAAGCAACTCCAATACCTCGTCGCCTTGCACGAACATGGCCATTTCGGCCATGCAGCGGAGGCGTGCTTTGTCTCGCAATCGACGCTGTCGGCGGGGTTGCGCGATCTGGAAAATTTGCTGGGGGTTGTGCTGGTCGAACGAACCAAGCGGAGCGTGCGGTTCACCCCGCTTGGCAATGCCGTGGTGGCCAAGGCGCATCGGATCTTGCGCGAAACAGAGGAATTGTCCGACCTCGTCCATTCGTCCAGCATGCCCCTTTCTGGCGATGTGCGAATGAGCGTTATCCCGACGATTGCACCGTTCCTGCTCCCGCGCATGTTGCCGCGGCTGCGCCGCGAACGGCCCAATCTCAAACTCTTCCTGCGCGAGGAACCATCGGCGCAGGCGATTGAATCGCTGCACCATGGCCGCGCCGATTGCGTGCTGCTCGCCCTGCCCTACGGCACCGGCGAAGTGGAAAAGGAGACGATCGAGCTGGACGCGCTGTTCGTCGCCTTTCCCGGCGATGACCCCAAGGGCGGTCTGAGCGATCTGCCTGCCGAAATCCTGCCCGCAGATATTGACGAAACGCGGCTATTGCTGCTCGAAGACGGGCATTGCCTGCGCGATCACGCGCTGGCCGCCTGCCACCGCCCGGAATTGCGCGCCAGTTCGATGATGATCGGCACCTCGCTGCATACGCTGGTGCAGATGGTGGACAATGGGTTGGGCGTCACAATGTTGCCAGAAATGGCACTGGACGCCGGGATTTTGAACGGCACCAACGTCGTCGCCCGCCCGTTGAAATCGGACCGCGCCAACCGCGAAATCGCGCTGGTCTGGCGCAAAAATTCGCCCCGCAGCGAGGAATTCCGCCTGCTGGCCGAGGAATTGCGGGCGGGTTGATGTGACGACTTTGCCAGACCCCACAACGCAATCGGAATTGCCCGATTTGCGCACCGTGCCACACACATTTGTTGAGGACATCTATGGTGTCTCGAACGGCTGCCTGCTGCTCGCGCTCGGCGTCCATCTGCTGCATCAGGCGCGGCTGATTACCGGCGGTGTCGCAGGGCTGGCGCTGATGCTGTCCTACCTCGCACCGTTCAGCCCCGGCACGCTGTTCACCGCGATCAATTTGCCGATTTTCCTCGTGTTTTGGCGGATGCTGGGCACGCCTTATATTATGCGCACGACGATCGCGACGCTGTCGATCATGGTGCTGGTGGATATGGTGGGGGCGGGGATCGTGATCAGTTCGATCACCATGCCGATTGCCGCGCTGGTCGGGGGCACGGTGATGGGGATCGGCGTGCTGGCCGTCACGCGCCATGCCACAGGCGTCGGCGGGCTGGCGGTTGTGGCGCGCTGGCTGCACCGGCAACGGGGGTGGAATTTCGGCGCGATTTGCATGGCGTTCGATGCCGTGATTGTCGGCTCGGCCTTTGCCGTGCTTGGCGTCGAGCGTGGCTTTTGGTCGCTCATCTCAGCGCTGGCGACCAATGCGGTGGTGCTGATCTGGCACCGCCCCGACCGGTATCTGGTCGAGGGTTGACCGCCCCTCAGTCCATATGTTTGAGGCCGACTCGCAGGTAATCCCAACCCGTTATTACCGTCAGCACAGCAGCGCCCCATAGCGTCGTCAGCCCAACCGTATGCGGCACATTGACCTGCAATCCGGCCACATCCATCGTCCACCACGGCGTCGCCTTGCCCAAAATCAGCGCGCCAAGGCAGACAATCTGCAATGTCGTCTTCCATTTGGCGAGTTTCGACACCGGGATAGACACCTGCAATCCGCCCAGAAATTCGCGCAAGCCCGACACAGCGATTTCGCGCACCAGAATGATCAGCCCGGCCACGACATGCAATTCGCCGACATAGGGCCCAGTCAACACACCCTTGGCCGTCAGCACCAGAATGACCGCCGCGACCATGATCTTGTCGGCGATGGGATCGAGGAAAATCCCCAATTTGCTAACCGCTCCCTGCGCCCGGGCGAGATAGCCGTCAAAATAATCGGTAATCCCCATCAACGCATAAACGGCAAAACCCGCGCCATAGCCCGCCTCCCACGACGGCCACCACAACAGCCAGACCAACACCGGCACGGTGACAATACGGGAAAGGGTGAGCAGGTTGGGCAAAGTCAGCATTGTAAACCCGCCATAGCGTTTAACCGTGTTGTAAAAAAGACAGCCCATTGACCCTTGCGAGCCGCGCGCCATCCGCTAGGACTGCGCGCGGACGAGGGGGAAATCGACCGCATATGACCACCACCACCCATCTTTTGCGACGACGACGGTTTCTGCCGTTGTTCGTGACCCAATTACTGGGCGCGTTCAACGACAATCTGTTCAAGAACGCGATCGTGTTTTTTATGGTCTATTCCGTGTTCGATTCGGACAAGGATGAAGCGAGTTTTTCCGCCATAGCATCCGCGCTGTTCATCCTGCCGTTTTTTGTGCTCTCTGCGCTGGCCGGCCAGTTGGCCGATATGCGTGATAAGGCGCGGATCATTCGCTGGGTCAAGGCGTTGGAAATCGTCATCATGACGGTCGGCGCCGCTGGCCTGTTGCTCGCATGGCAGGGGATCGCGGTCCATCTCGTGGCGATGCCGCTAATGATGTTGGCATTGTTCGGCATGGGTGTGCATTCGACGTTTTTTGGTCCCATCAAATACGCCATCCTGCCGCAACACCTCCAATCGAGCGAAGTGCTCGCCGGCACCGGACTGGTCGAGGCGGGGACGTATCTGGCGATTTTGGCTGGCACTATTCTGGCCGGCTGGATCCCGGTGCAATGGGCGGCGGGCGGCGTCGTGGTCACCGCACTGATCGGTTATTGGGCTAGCCTGTCGGTACCGTCCGCACCGCCAGTCATCGAGGCCGAACCGCTCGATTTTCACATCATCCGCGCGTCTGTAACGCTGGTGCGCAACACAATGCAGGACCGCCGCGTCTTTCTTGCCATCGCCGCGATCAGCTTTTTCTGGACGGTCGGCGCGGTGCTGTTCATCGAATTTCCGCCGCTGTCCAAACGCGTCCTGTCGGCCAGCAAGGAAGTCGCAAGCCTGTTTCTTGTGATCTTTTCGATCGGCGTAGCGCTCGGCTCGTTGTCGATCAACGCGCTGCTCAAGGGGCGCGTATCAGCCCGCTATTCGCCGGTCTGCGTCCTGGTAATGGGCGCATTCGTCGTCGCGTTCGAACAAGTATGCAGCCATTTCACGCCGCTGTCCGGTGGTCACTTGATGTCCGTGCGTGAATTTCTCGGCCAGCCGCTGACGCCATGGTTGCTGGCATCGCTGGGCGGGATAGCGATTTCCGGCGGGATGTTTGTCGTGCCGCTCTATGCCTTCCTCACCACCTGCGTCGATAAGTCGCAGACCGCGCGGACCATTGCCGCCAACAATGTCGTCAATTCGGGCGCGATGGTTATCGGTGCGATGGTTGCGGTTGGACTGGGCGCGATGGGGGTTGCGATTATCCAGCAATTGTTGCTGGCTGCCGCGATGTGCCTGATTTCGGCATGGCTCGGCTGGCGGCTATATTGCGCTGAACGCACCTTTGGGCGCGGCGCGGGCACACCACCGTCCAACTGAGCGTCAAGCGATGAAGGCGCTGACCGCAACAAAGCAGGCGCAATAGGCCAGCAGGAAACCGCGCACATCTGCAGCATCGATGCTCCGTCGCGCTGCCCAAACCTGCCGGGCCCGCTTGGCCGAGCCATGCCGCACCCCGTGGCCCCAACGCGCCACCACGCCGCAGAAATCGGCAAGCCGACGCGGTTCAGCAAGCGGCGCCTGGTCACGGCAGGCCACATGCGCGCGCCCTCGCACATGCGGCGGAAGCGATTGCAGGAAAGGATGATGGGCAGCGTCGTCGCCCAGAACCAGTGCTCTTCTCATGAAGCAAGGTTTAATATTTCATTCACCACGCCGAAAGCGGCGCGATATGGTTAATCCGTCCCATTACGTAACATTACGAGCAAACCCCGATATGGGACAGTTTCCGCGCCCTATACCTCGGACAATTTCAGAACATAGTCCCATTCCACCGGCGTGACGACGCCCACCGAAAGTCGCGGCAGCCGGACCAGCTCCATCTCTGCCAGCATCGGATCGGCCTTGATCTGCTTCAACGGCACGGCATGCACCAATTTGCGCAACGGCTTGACCTTCACACTGGCCCAGCGCCCGGTTTCATCACTCGGATCAGCCAAACCCGACTGAGTGACCTCGACAATCCCAACGATCTCCATCCCCACGTTGGAATGATAGAAAAACGCCAAATCGCCCGGTCGCATCGCGCGCAGATTGTTGGCCGCGCGGTGATTGCGCACGCCATCCCAGGTGCCCTCGCCCTCCGCCACCAGATCATCCCAGCTATAGGCGTCAGGTTCCGACTTCATCAGCCAATGGGATTTGATTTTAGTCATGCGTTTGGCCCCCGGATCGCCTATTGCAGTGATCATCACGGCCCATAGCGCCAAGCCTAACACAGGACCACCCATGGATCTTGCCACCCTGCCCGTTCTGTCGCTCGCCGACGATGCCACCAGTTTTTCCGCGGCTATCGGCGACAGTTTCCGCAGCTTTGGCTTTGCCATGGTGCGCGACCACGGCATCGACGCCGACCTGATCGCCCGCGCGTGGGATTTGACCGAGGCGTTCTTTGCCCTGCCCGAGGACGAAAAGCGCAGCTATTATGTGCAAGGCATCAGCGGTGCGCGCGGCTACACCCCGTTCAAGACCGAGATCGCCAAGGGCGCAACCGCCCACGACCTGAAAGAATTCTGGCACGTCGGGCGCGATCTGCCTGCTGGCCACCTGCTGTTGTCGCCCTCGATGCCGCCCAATATCTGGCCCACCCGGCCCGCCGAATTTCAGGAGGTGTTTACCCGCCTCTACGCCGCCTTCGACGATGCTGGCGCCACCATCCTGTCGCGCATTGCCACGTATCTAGGCCTACCCGACGACTGGTTTGCCCCCGCCATCGCCGATGGCAATTCGGTCATGCGCCTGCTCCACTATCCACCGGTCGAAAATGCCGAAGGGGGCGCCATCCGCGCCGGCGCGCACGAAGACATCAACCTCATCACCCTGCTGCTCGGCGCCGAAGAGGCGGGCCTTGAATTGCTGACCAAGGATGGCCGCTGGATCAGCGCCTCGCCGCCCACCGGCGCGTTGGTCATCAATATCGGCGATATGCTGCAACGGCTGACCAACCATTACCTGCCATCCACCACCCACCGCGTCCGCAACCCCGATGTGGAAAGGGCCGCCCACAGCCGCTATTCCATGCCGTTCTTCCTGCACCTGCGCTCGGACTTCGCGTTCCATACGCTGCCCCAGTGCATCACGCCGGAAAACCCAGATCGCTATCCCGTGTCGATCACGGCGGATGATTATTTGCAGGAGAGGTTGCGGGAGATCGGGTTGAAAGGATGAAGGTGCGAGTGGGGCGAGGGAAACCCTATCCCCCCCGCAACAATTGCACGCCCCAATCGCGCTCAAACAAATACAGCAACAGCCGCGCCGCCTCGCCCCGCTCTCCGACCAGCCCGCCATCGCGCTCCATCAACAGCCGCGCATCGTCGTGGGCGATCGGCAATAACCGAGTGATCTGCTCCAGCGACGCGACGCGAAACGGCGTATCCCCCGACTGCCGCGTCCCCAGCAATTCGCCACCACCACGCAGCCGCAAATCTTCCTCGGCCAGCAGAAAACCGTCCTGTGTTTCGCGCATCAACGCCAAACGTTCGCGCGCGACTTCGCTCAAACTGGGGCCACGCAGCAGCAAGCAGGTCGATTTTTCCGAGCCGCGCCCAACCCGCCCGCGCAACTGGTGCAATTGGGCAAGGCCAAAGCGCTCGGCCTGTTCGATCACCATCAGGGTCGCGTTGGGCACATCGACGCCAACCTCGATCACCGTTGTCGCGACCAACAATTTCGCCTGCCCGCTGGCAAAGCGCTCCATCGCGGCATCCTTGGCCTCGGGCTTGAGCTGGCCGTGGACCAGCACCGCCTGATCGCCGAACAGCGCGGCCATTTCGGCATGGCGCGCCTCGGCGGCGGCAAGGTCGATGGTCTCGTTTTCGTGCACCATCGGGCACACCCAATACGCCTGTTGCCCGGTC
>CAIOKP010000364.1 GCA_903858875.1 uncultured Sphingomonadales bacterium | reverse complement strand
GTTATCGAACACTCTACCCCCATCCCAACCTTCCCCCTGCAAAGGGGAAGGAGTGTATGTGCCTGATTTTGAGCTAAATTTGATGCTCCGGCCCTGCTGCTGCCATCAGGAAGCAACGGCAAAATGCTCGGCCAGCGTCTGGTTCAAGCCTTGCTCGACCGCCTGCTCGACTTGCCGCGCCAGCTTGGGGTTTTCGGCGACGCTGAAGACGAACAGCCGGTACACATCGGCAACGCGCAATTGTTGCGGGTTGGCGAGCAAGGTCCAGTTGTCCATGCCCTCGGTGATGCGCTTGCCCCATTGGATGCGGTAGGGGATGTCGCTCTTGATGCGCCCTACCCAGCCGGCTTCCAGCATGGCCTCCAGCAGGTTTTCCGATTCGTCGAAACCGAGCCGGGTGCTGGCGCGAATCACGGCGGCGGAAGTGGCCGCCGAGGCGCCCGTGGTGCGCGCTTCGACCAGCACTTTCAACACTCCCATCGCATCGACGAAGGCGCTGCCGGGCGATGCCACGTGCCACCAGCGCTCGTATTTAATCACCGGCAGCGCCGCCGCGATCACTGCGCAAACCAGGATGATGAGCCAGCACACATAGACCCAGATCAAAAATATCGGAATCGCCGCCAGCGCGCCGTAAATCATCGTATAGCTGGGAAAACGGGTGATGAAGATAGCGAACAGGCGCTTGGCGATTTCAAACGCCACCGCCGCGATGAAGCCGCCCCAGCCGGCGTCGCGCCATTCGACAAAGCGGTTCGGAATGACCATGTACAGCAGGGTAAACGCAAGCGTGGTCAAGCCGATGGAGACCGCCGTATCCAGAAAAGCGCTGAGAAACGGCAGGTTCATCGTGACCCAGTCGGTCGCTTTGACCAGATGCGAGGTCATCGTGATCGACACGCCGATCAACAGCGGCCCGAGCGAGACGATGGTCCAATAGGCAATCGCGCGCTGCACCAGCGGGCGCTTGGTTTTTACGCGCCAGATATCGTTGAAGGTGCGGTCGATCATCGCCATCGTCGCCGCCGTGGTGAACACCAACGCAACGGCGCCCACCAGCGACATGCGGCTGGCCTTGGAGGCGAACAGGTTCAGGTAGTCGAGTATCGTGTTCGAGATCGCCTTGGGAATCAGGCTTTGGATGAAATACGCCTCCAGCGAGGTGCGGAAGGTATTGAAGATCGGAAAGGTGGTGAAAATCGCGAACGCAATCGTCAGCACCGGCACCAGCGCCAGCACGGTGTTGAAGGTCAGGCTGCCGGCGACTTGCGGCAGATGCTCCTCTTCCAATCGGCGCAATGCGAAGCGGTAGAGATCGAGCAAGCGCGACCAGCGCAGACCTGGATAAATTGGCTTCTTGTCTGTTTGCATTTGAAATGGTTATGGCACGCTCAGGGCAATCGCACTATCGGCAAAACCTCGATACTCCCTCTCCCGCAGGCGGGAGAGGGTTGGGGTGAGGGCGTATGCAAAAGCGTATGCCGCATGGATTTATCTCTTGCCGGAAAAATTGTCATTCATTTTGCCAAGTGGATCATCGTTGTCTTGACAGACGCCCTCACCCTAGCCCTCTCCCGCCTGCGGGAGAGGGAATATTCCTTTTGATACATACGAGATTGCACTGACGGCGCGCCGCCCTCGGTGGCATTCTGTCAAAGCAATCTATAATATCAATTATGAACGAATCCAAGCTGACAATCCTGGTTTTATATTATTCCCGCCACGGCGCCACCCGTAAAATGGCCGAACATATCGCGCTGGGCGTCGAAAGCGTGGCCGGCTGCGATGCCCGCCT
>CAIOKP010000363.1 GCA_903858875.1 uncultured Sphingomonadales bacterium | reverse complement strand
GCTGAGCTGGCAAGCCGATTCGGCGGAAACCGCGATATTGTTGCAGGCGCTCGACCATCTGCCCCAAGGCGCCAATGTGGCCAGCGCGGTGCTGGTGCAGGCGGAGCAGTGGTCGCTCAACCATTTCGAACATATCGGCTGCTATGCGGTGCTGCGCCGCGACGCGATGGTGAACGCCAATTTCGCGGTGCCGCATGTCCATATGTTGCAGGTCAAGGCGGGCGCGCCCGGCTTTGTCGATCCGTCGCAGCGCATCCTGCAATCGGGGCGGCAACCGGTCGATCTGGCGCATTTCGTGCCGGCGCGGTCGGCGGAGTGGTTGTGGTATGTCGGTGAACGGGCGCCCGATTCCCTGCCCGCCGGCGCAGTGGTGGTGTGGCGCGGGCCGCAGAGCTTGCTCGCGCGCCTGACCCTGCCACAGGGGGCGGGAAACGGGGCCGCAAACCAGGCAGGCGGCGGGCCCGTTGCGGGCGCACTTGCAAAACCGGGAAAACGCGACTAGATCAACCCGCATCTCCCGACATCGGAGCCGCAACCAGCCCCTCCCGGACCTGATCCGGGGCGGCGCGGAGCCCATGGCGGAAACGGCAAGGATTAGTGTTGATGAGCGAGCGTTCTGCCAAACCGGTCAGTGAAAAGCCTGCCAATGACAAGCCGCGGGTCACCCCCGGCGAATTCATGAATCAGGTCAAGGCCGAGGCCAGCAAGGTCGTTTGGCCGACTCGTCAGGAAACGGTTTCGACCGGGATCTTTGTCGCTATCTTGATGACGGTTCTCGCCTTGTTTTTTCTGGGCGTCGATTCGCTGTTCGGGGCGCTGGTGCGCCTTGCGCTGTCGCTCGCCTGACATCCAACGGACTAACACAGGGATTTAGAGGCATTATGGCCCGCTGGTATATCATCCACGCCTATTCCGGTTTTGAAAACAAGGTGAAGGAAGCGATCCTTGCCGAGGCCGAGCGCCTTGGCCTGTCGCAACTGGTCGAAGCGGTCGAAGTGCCGAGCGAGCAGATCACCGAGGTCAAGCGCGGCAAGAAATTGCAAGTCGAACGCAAGACCATGCCCGGCTACGTGCTGGCGAAACTGGCGATGAATGACGATGTCTATCACCTCGTCAAGAACACCGCCAAGGTTACCGGCTTTCTCGGCAACAATGGCAAGCCGCAGGAGATTTCCGAACGCGATGCCGCCCGTTATTTTGGCGCCCGCGAACAGGCCGCAACGCAAGTCAAAAAGCACGTCGCGGTCGATTACGAAATCGGCGATGCGGTCAAGGTGCTCGACGGCCCCTTCGCCAGCTTCAACGGCGTGGTCGAGGAACTCGATTTCGACAAGAGCCGCGTCAAGGTCTCGGTCTCGATCTTTGGCCGCGCAACGCCGGTCGAACTCGATTTCGAACATGTGGAATTGTCGCGCGGGTAATTGCATCTGCCATGTTCCAGAATTTGCAAACGGCGCGGGGGCGGTGGCTCCCGCGCCGTTTTCATGTTTTTGAGGTTTGCGGTGGGAGGGGCCTACGCCCCTGCCGCTAATCTTTGCCGGGCATCCCCCGCAAACCCGCCAAAACCGCTTGCCAAACCTGTGCATCCCGGCTACCCGCGCGCCCTTCGAAGGGGTGGCGTGTGATGCGCGACTCCGAGGAAATCCGTGCGGGAGAGGGGGCGTTGCCTGCTCGTTTGACCGCTCACTCTGAGGGATTGGCGATTTTCGCCCGTCTCGACAGGACGAAAGGAGGTCATCATGGCCAAGAAAATTGATACCTATATCAAGTTGCAGGTGAAGGCCGGCGAAGCCAAGCCGAGCCCGCCAATCGGGCCTGCGCTGGGTCAGCGCGGCGTGAACATCATGGAATTCTGCAAGCAGTTCAACGCTGCCACGCAGGAAGTCGAGAAGGGTACGCCGCTTCCGACGATCATCACCGTTTACTCGGACAAGTCGTTCACCTTTGTGACGAAGACGCCTCCGGCGACCTTCTTCATCAAGCAGGCGGTCGGCATCAAGTCGGGCTCCAAGACGCCTGGCAAGGATAGCGCTGGCACGATCACGCGTTCGCAGCTGGCCGATATCGCCCAGATGAAGATGAAGGATCTGAACGCCAACGATATCGAACAGGCGACCAAGATCATTGAAGGTTCGGCCCGTTCGATGGGCCTTCAGGTTGTGGAGGGCTGATCCGATGGCATTGACCAAGAAGAGCAAGGCGCTGGCCGAAAAGCTGGGCGACAACACCAAGATCTATGCGATCGACGAGGCGATTCAGCTCCTGAAGGACCTGTCGACCACCAAGTTCGACGAGAGCATCGAAGTCGCGCTGAACCTCGGCGTTGATCCGCGTCACGCCGACCAGATGGTCCGTGGCATGGTCACGCTGCCTTCGGGCACCGGCAAGGACGTCAAGGTTGCCGTGTTCGCACGCGGTGACAAGGCTGAGGCAGCTTTGGCTGCTGGCGCCGACCGCGTGGGCGCCGAAGACCTGCTGGAAGACATGCAGGCCGGTAATCTCGATTACGGCCGCGTCATCGCGACGCCCGACATGATGGGCATTGTGGGTCGCCTCGGCAAGGTGCTGGGTCCCAAGGGCCTGATGCCGAACCCGAAGCTGGGCACGGTGACGCCGAACGTCGCAGAAGCGGTCAAGGCAGCCAAGGGCGGCCAGATCGAATTCCGCGTCGAAAAGGCCGGGATCATCCATGGCGGCATTGGCAAGATGAGCTTCACGAACGAGGCGCTGCGCGCCAACTTCGACGCGTTCGTCGATGCCATCGTCAAGGCAAAGCCGGCTGGCGCCAAGGGCAAGTATGTCCGTCGTGTCGGTCTGTCGAGCTCGATGGGCCCGGGCCTGAAGGTTGACGTGTCGCAGGTTTACGGCAGCTAATCCTTCAGGCGCTACGGCGTTTGAAACACGAAAGGCCGGGCGGGGAAACCTGCCCGGCCTTTTGCGTTGTGGCGCTGGGCGGCAAAGCGGAGGCGATTGCGCTGGACGCGGATGCCGCGCCGCAACATAAGGCGCCGCATGACCTTTCTTCTGCGCTACAAACACATCATATCCTGGATCGTCGAGCAGTGCCCGCAGACGCCGGACAAATTCGCGCACACCTATGCTGGCATCGGCTTTTGGCTGCTGGCGGCGCTGGTGTTGCGGCGGCCGTTGGCCAGCGCGGTGCCGTTGGTGGTGGTGATCGCGCTGGAATTGGCTAATGAATATGTCGATTGGCTGAATTACGACCACTGGACATTATCGGACACGTTTGCCGATATGGCGGCGACGTGGTTCTGGCCGGTGGTGCTAAATGTTGCGCTGCGCAGCGCGCCTTGGCTGACGCGCCGCCGCTGAGGCGTTAGGGGGCGGTGTCCGGGCCGTTGCCGTATTTATAGTCGAGGAACTTGGTCTGGATCGCCAGCCGGTCGAGCGACCCTTCGGCCAATTGGCGGACGAGCCCGTCGATTTCCCCACTGATCCGGGTCAGCCCTTCGGTCAGCTGTTGGTTGGGGCTGCTTTGTCCGGCATGATCCTGTTGGCGCAGCGGGGCCGGGATAGCGGTATAGCTGCTGATCAGATCGGGCAGATGTTCGCCCAGCAGCAGGTGGACTTGCCCCGCGGTGGGTGTATCGGGGCTGAGCTTGGCCAGTTGGCCACCGAGCAGATCGAGTTGCCCACCGATCTGTTCGACCAGCATGATGGCCGGCGCAGGCAGCGCGGGGCGCTGCGCCTCGAGCCACAGCTGGACCTTGCCGATCAGCGCGGGGGTTGGGAAAACTTGCAATTCCGCGCGGTCGGGCACGGTGAGCGTCGCGGCAGATCGGCGCCTTATCCGCGTGACGATGGCCAGAGCGATGATCGCGGTGATCACCGCCAGAAAGCTCACACCGTGGATCGCCCAACCGGCGAGCATGGTCACGCCGACAATCGCCAGCGTCCAGATGATCAGGCCGCGCAATTGTTGGAGCTGGTGCTGGCGCCGCATCGCGGCAGAGCCTTTGCCGATCGGCTTGCCGGACACACGGCGGCCCCCGGCGCGCTGATCGCTGAGCGACGCGCGGGCGGCGGCGAGGATCGCGTCGCTCGAATGCGCAGGCGTGGTATCGGCCATCGCGATCAGCCTTCCAGGCTCAGCAGGCCGGCATTGTCATGAGCGACGGCGGCGGTTTGGGCGCCTTGGGCGCGGGCGATATAGCCCTTCGACTTTTCGACCTCGGCGGACAGCGTGTTGACCGTGGTCTTCATCGAATCGAGCGCCTTCAGCTTGAACGTGTCGATAGAATCCATCGTGTCATAGATATTCTGGAAGGCGCGTTGCAGCGTTTCAACAGGGATCGTGCTGGCGGCGGCCTGTTCGTGGATCTTGCCGGTCTGTTCTTTCAACAGGCTGCTCGTCGAATCGATGATGTTGGCAGTGGTGTCGTTCAACGCGGTGATCTGTTGCAGCACGAGGCGCTGGTTGGTCATCGCCTGCGCCACGGTCACTGCCGTGCGCAGCGCCGCGACGGTCGTGGTGCTGGCGCGATCAACGCCTTTGACCAGCTCGACATTGTTCTTCTTCACCAGATCGAGCGCCAGATAGCCCTGCACCGTCACGGCCATTTGGGTCAGCAGATCCTGCGACCGCTGGCGCGTATAGAACAGCGCGCTTTCACGCAGCGCCTTGGCCTTGGCCGGGTCGGTCGCGTCGAGGGTGCCGGCGGTATCCTCCAACCGCTCATCCAGCTTGCGCGTGATATGGACCATCTGCTCGATATTGCCCATCGCTTCCCACAGCTTGGACCGTTCGACGTCGATGGCGGCGTTGTCCATCAACAGTTCGTCCTTGCCGCTGGCCAGCTTGTCGAGGATCGCCTTGATGTGGCCCTGAGCCGACACATAGCCCTCGAAATATTTCTGCATCGAATTGCCAAACGGGATGAACCCCAGCAATTTGCGCCCCGGCGACAGTTTGCCCGCGCGGGCCGGATCGAGCGCCTCGACCGTCTTGCGCAATTCGAGCAGATTGGTGCCGACGCCGGTGTCCTTGTCCATCGCCTTGATCGGGCGGTCGAGAAAGCGGTTCGACATGCCCGCCGCGGCGGTGATTTCCTTGCGGCCCATCGTGGTCAATTGATCGACGCGCTTGCCGAATTCGGGGCTATTGGCGTCTTGCGCGATCAGATCGGCGACGAAGGCATCGACCTTGTCGTCCAGCTTGTCGCGTTGATCGGCGCTGATCGGCACCAGTCCGGCGGCCTGTGCGGGCGTCACCACCGGCACCGGATCGGGCGGGGTCAGCGTGATCGTGGGCGCAAGGGCATCGGGAGTGGTCGCCATGGGCTGTGCTCGTTCCAGCCCGGCCGGGGATGGCCGGGTCAACAGATCTGTATTATAGACATAAGACAGTAGGGAGCAAGGGGGCGCGTGCGGGCGATCGTCACGCCCGCCCGGTAGCGATGGTCAGATGCGAAGGATCGATGCCCTCGGCGCGCCACGTTTGGACCCAGCGCGCCTCGGTCGGGGTGTCGAACACGATCGCGGCGCGGCCATCGGCGGCATGCCAGCCATATTCGCGCATTTCGCTATCGAGC
The DNA here is from genome assembly GCA_903858875.1 of uncultured Sphingomonadales bacterium. GTDB lineage: Bacteria > Pseudomonadota > Alphaproteobacteria > Sphingomonadales > Sphingomonadaceae > Novosphingobium. The sequence continues at coordinate 2,334 of CAIOKP010000363.1, read as the reverse complement.
TGTCCCGCGCCCCAACCGGCATAGCCCAGGGCGACCAGCCAATGTTTTGGCCCAGTCCCTTGCGAAATCGCCAGCAAGACATCGCGGCTGCCGGTCAACGACCAGTGCCGCCCGACCGCCAGCGTACCGTCGCCCGACCAATCGGGCGAATGCAGGACAAAGCCGCGCTGGGGCTCTACCGGGCCGCCGTGGTGGACATCGCAATCGGGTGCGACACCACGGGGAATCTCCAGATCGTCGAGCAGGTCGTGAAGTGTTACATTATCCAGCACGTCGCCGATCCCGATACCCAGCGCGCCTTCCGCGTCGTGGATGCACAGCGCCAATACCGCGGCGTCAAAGCGGGGGTCGGGCATGCCGGGCATCGCCAGCAACAGCCGCCCGGCGAGAGAGTGGGCTTCGGTCATGCGAACAATCTATGCCTCCCGCGGGCCCGGCGCAACGGGGCAGGTTACTTAACCTGCGCCGTCCTACCCCAGGGCCTTCAACCCTAGGGCCTGGGGCGTATAGCATTCGACCACGAGCGCCAGCGGCTCCCCCGACGGCAGGCGTAGCAGCGCGCGGTGCGACAGCACGGTCGTCGCCGGGCATCCTGCAAGCGCGCCACGGACCGCGCCCAGCGGTTCTCTGCGGAAATGTAGTGGCGCGGTGACTTTGCCAAACGGCGTCTCGGTGGTGGCGAGCGTGGCGTTCATCTCGGGCGTCAGGCGTTGGGCGACGTACCAATTATGCGCCTCGGACAGCACGGTGCCGCCGCAAGACAGCCGGACATGGCGGTAGCCGACGGGTTGCGTATCGGAGAGGTGCAGTGTGTCGTCGAGGTCGGGCGGGGGCAGCGCATCCGCGCCTGCGACCGGGGTGGCGGCGATCGTGGCGGGATCGGCGATATGCCGCGCCGCGCACCATGCGCCCAGCGCCGCCGTAGCGCTATCCTGCGCCGCCAGCGCCTGTTCCAAGCCGGTGACCGCCGCGCCTTGGGCCGCGCCTTGGGCCGATACCGCCAGCAGCGCGGCGAGCAGCATCAGATGCCGCCCAGCACCGGCTCCCGCCCCAGCGCCTCGAGCGCGCTCGACAAGGCGGTGATGCAGGTGGCCAATTGTTCGGCATCGACGCAACGGACGACGAAATTCGACCCGGTGCGCCCTTCGCGAAAGAAGGGGTAGGAGCCGATCTGGACACCGTCATGCGCGCGTTCTGTCGCCTGTAACAGCGCCGCGACCTCGCTTTCGCCGACCCAGCAGCCCACGGTTTCGGACAGCACCGGCAAGCCGCCTTCCAACGTGCCGGTCAACGCGTCGAGCATCCCCGCCGTGATCATCGGCACGCCGGCCATGATGTAAATATTGCCCCAATGAATGCCCGGCGCGCCCGATGTGCGGTTGGGGATCAGTCCGGCGCCCTCGGGCACGCGGGCCATGCGCAGCCGGGCGTCGGTCAATCCGCCGCGGGTGGCGTAATAGTCCTCAAGGATCGCGCGCGCTTCGGGATGGACGATGACCGGCACGCCCAGCGCCTCGGCCACGGCATCGACGGTGATGTCATCATGCGTCGGCCCGATGCCGCCGGTGGTGAACAGGTAATCATTGCGCAGGCGCAGCGCGTTGACGGCCTCGATAATCGCGGGGAATTCATCCGAGACCACCCGCACTTCCTTCAACCGGATGCCCTGTACGCCCAGCCAGCTGGCGACTTGGGCGATGTTTTTGTCCTGCGTGCGGCCGGACAGGATCTCATCACCGATCACGATCAGCGCGGCAGTGTAAATACGGGCGGGTATTTCAGAAGATTGGGTCATGGCCAGAGCGTAGCCTGCACGGCGCGGGCAGGAAAGCGCCCGATGAGGCAAGCTGTGGGTAGTTTGGTCCGCAGGCGCGGGCGACGGCAGCGCAAAAAAAAGGGCCGGTCTTGCGACCAGCCCGTAGAAGGTTTGGGAGAGGATGCCTGAAAGGCACCCTCCTTAGGCCGGAAAACGATTGTTGCTGCAAGTGCGAAAGGCGTTAGGTAAATTGCGAAAAATGCAATTTGGTACATTTCTAGTGGTCCGGTTGGGTTAATTAATCCCCCGCCGCGTCCCCGGCCTCCACCACCACGCCAAACAGGTCGTGCGCGTCGGCATCCTCGATCAACACCATCACGATATCGCCCGGCATCAGATCGGGCGACACATCGCGCAACAGGACCTGTCCGTCAATTTCCGGATGCGGCACTTTCATGTAATCGAAGGCCGAGAGCGCGCTCAGGGCCGCCGTCACGATGTAATCGGCCACCAGCAAAAACGCTCCCACAATGGAAATAATGACCGACCGATGCCGGACGCTGGCGTACACTCCCCCG
>CAIOKP010000362.1 GCA_903858875.1 uncultured Sphingomonadales bacterium | reverse complement strand
GGGGCTGAGCGAAGCGGATGCGGGCGGGTTTATCCCGGTCTATTGGCTGGGCGCGCTAGTCGGGCGGTTCATCGGTTCAGCTGTGCTGCGCATGGTCAATCCCGGCAAGGTGCTGGCCTGTAATGCGGTCGGCGCGTTTGTGCTGATCGTGCTGTCGGCGAACTCGGGTGGGCATCTGGCGGCCTATAGCTTGCTGGCCATCGGGTTGATGAATTCGATCATGTTCCCGACGATCTTCTCGCTCGCCTGCGAAGGTTTGGGCAAGCGGGCGGCCGATGGGTCGGGCGTCATCAATGTCGCCATTTTCGGCGGCGCGGTGGTGCCATTGCTGACCGGCACGATCGCGGATCTGGGCCACAGCCTGGCGGTGGCGCTGACCTTGCCGGCGCTGTGCTATGCGGTAATCGCCGGGTTTGGGCTCTATGCTCGCCGGCCAGCGGTGGGCTAAACCGCCGCCAACATCGTGAATACCGTCAAAATAGGGCGGCAAGGCCACCGGTCTTGCCGCCCTATTGCATTATGGCGCGGGCAACGGCCAAGGCAGGCGCCAAATTAGCAAAAGCCCCTAAGCGAAAACGCAAGGATAGCCGCAACAGGTCGGTTTATCGATTGCACGCTAAACTCCCACCTTGCGGATAATCTCGACAGTGTTCGAAGATGAGGGATAGCGACGATGGCAGTGCTCGGCAGTTTACAGATCAAAACAGTGGCGTTTCTGGGCAGTGTCTTGTTGTCCGGCGTCGCTGTCGGTTGCGCTGTCATGACGCTCAACACATCGCATACGCTGGGTACCAGCCTTGCCTATTCCAACGAGAATATCGTGCCCAGCCTGCGCGAATTGGACAAGGTGCGCGGTGCTCTGGGGGATTCACGGCTCTTGCTCGCCAAGCACTTGCTCGCCTTTAACGAGGCTGAACAGCGCGACTATGACGGCAAATTGATCGCCCGCATCGCCGATGTCAGCAAAACGCTCGACGCCTATCGCCCGTTGATATCGGACGCCACCGAACAGGGGCAATATGACCATGTCCAAGCACTGTTAAGCGACTGGAAAACCAAGGCCAATGCGGTCCGCGAAGTCCCGTTCGCCCAAAATGATCAAGCGCGCCACCTGCTCGAAGCGACCGTTAACCCGGCCGCTGGCGCATTGGGCGCCGCCTTGAGCGAGGAAATCGACTATAATGTGGAATTGGCAAAAAAAGCCGGGGCCGATGCCAAGGCGCAGGCCGACCGCTATAACCAGATTGCCCAAATGCTGATTGCCTTTGTCCTTGTCGCGGCGGCAGGCGTGATGCTGCTGTTTCGCCACCGGTTGACGCTGCCCTTGGCGCGGTTGACCGATGCGATGCAGGACATGGCACGCGGCAATATCGACCGCGACATTCCGGGCGAATATTTGACCGACGAAGTTGGCGATATCGGCCGCGCGCTGGCCGCGATCAAGGATAGCGTGGCCGAGCGCAGTCGCGTCGAGGCCGAAGGTCAGATGGATGTGCAGCGCCAAGTCGTCGGCGCGTTGGGCGATGGCCTCGCCGCGTTGAAGGCCGGGCGCCTGACCGCATCGATCGACCGCGCCTTTCCCGGCGAATACGAAAGCCTGCGCAACGATTTCAACGACGCGCTGGCGACCATGGCTGACCTGATGCGTCAAGTCACCAATGCCGCCCACGCCGTCCGCAATGGCGCTAGCGAAATTTCCGCCGCCGCCTCCGATCTGGCGTCGCGCACCGAAAGTCAGGCCGCCAGCCTGGAGGAATCCTCCGCCGCCGTCCGCGAATTGACCCAATCGGCCAGCAGCACCGCCCAGACCGCCGACGAGGCCAGCCGCCTCGCCCGCGAAGCCCAGAACAGCGCAAGCACCAGCGGCGATGTGATGACCCGCACCGTCGAGGCGATGAACCAGATCGCCGGATCGAGCCGCCGAATGGAAGAAATCGTCAGCCTGATCGAAGGCATCGCGTTCCAAACCAACCTGTTGGCGTTGAACGCAGGCGTCGAGGCGGCGCGGGCGGGTGACGCTGGCAAGGGCTTTGCCGTGGTCGCCAATGAAGTCCGCGCGCTGGCCCAGCGCAGCACCGATGCCGCCAAGGATATCACCGGCATCATCCAGTCGAGCGGCCGCGATGTGGTGCAAGGCGTCACGATGATCAACCAGACGCAATCCGCGCTGGTTCAGATCGTGTCCAGCACGCAGGAATTGTCCGAAATGATCGACCACATCGCCGTCTCTTCGCGCGAACAATCGGCGGCGATCATGCAGGTCGATGCGGTGGTCGCCGATATGGACCGCTCGACCCAGCAGAATGCCGCCTTGGTCGAGCAATCGACCGCCGCCGCGCGGTCGCTGTCATCCGAGGCGCAATCGATGGGGACGCTGGTCGAACGCTTTGACCTCGGCGGCCGCACCGGCGGGAATTGGCGCCAAGCCGCCTGAGCCCTCACACCGCCGGCAGATAGACCCGCTGATACCGCGCGCCAAGGCTGGTGAGGATCTCGTAAGCGATGGTCCCTGCCGCCTTGGCCACGGCCTCGATCGGGCAATGCGGCCCGATCATCTCGACCAGATCGCCTTCGGCCAATGCGCCATTGGCCAGAGCGGTAATGTCGAGACTGACGCAATCCATCGACACCCGGCCGACGATCGGCAACCGGTGCCCGCCTGCCCAACCGACGCCGCAATTCGACAAGGCCCGGGGCCAGCCGTCGGCGTAACCGATGCTGACCGTCGCCAGCCGTGTGGGGACGCTGGCACGCCACGTTTGGCCGTAGCCGACGCCGCGCCCCACCGGGATGTCGCGCATCTGGATCACCCGCGCCGCCAGATGGACGACCGGCGCAAACGGTTCGTGCCCGCCTTCGCCCGGTTCCGCACCATATAGCGCGAGGCCCGGCCGCACGATGTCGCCATGGAATGCGGGCGACAGCAGAGCACCACCCGAATTGGCAAAGCTGCGCGGCACGCCGGGGAACAGCGCGGCGATCCGTTCAAACGCCGCCAGTTGCCTCATGTTTTCGGGATCATGCGGCACGTCGGAACAGGCCAGATGGCTCATCACCGCGATCAGAGGCACAGAGGTCCGGAACGCCGCATCGGTCGCCAATGGCGCGACCTCCGCTTCGGCCAAGCCGTGGCGCGACATGCCGGTGTCGACTTGCACGATGGCGGGCAAAGCGCGCCCCAGTCGTTCGGCCTCGGCCTGCCACCGCCGCGCCTGTCCAACGCTGTTCAGCACTGGCACAACACTCGCCGCCGCGCATTGCCTTTCCGCGCCGGGATGCAAGCCGTTGAGCACCGCGATCATCCGATCATCCGGCACCAAGGCACGAATCGCCATAGCTTCGGCCAGATGCGCCACAAAGAAATGCTGGCAGCCCGCCGCGACAAGCGCCGGCACCACCTGCGCCGCGCCCAGCCCATAGGCATCGGCCTTGACCACGGCAGCGGCCACCGCCGGCGCGACCATCCGCCCGATCCGCCGCCAATTGGCGACCATCGCGCCCAGATCAATAGTCAGAACCGCCGAGCCTGGACTGGTGCAATCGGTCACGTGTGGGGCATTCCTGTACAGACGGGGCATTCAGAGATCGTCCTCGCCTTCACCACATTTCGACGCGGCTGGCCACCCCTTGCGCCATCGGCTCCCACGATCTGCACGCCGCGCGCTGATTCATGTTGCGATGCAAAATAGCCTGCTGCACACTCTATTTATGATCACAGCAGGCCTGCACCACCTCACCCGCTATCGCTATAACCGGCCGATCAAGCTCGGCCCGCAGGTTGTCCGGTTGCGCCCCGCACCGCACAGTCGCACGGCGGTGCCGAATTATTCGCTGAAGATCACGCCGGCGAACCACTTCCTGAACTGGCAACAGGACCCGCATGGCAATTGGCAGGCGCGGATCGTGTTTCCCGATCCGGTCGATCATTTCGGCATCGAGGTTGATTTGCTGGCCGAATTGGCGGTCTTCAACCCGTTCGACTTCTTCATCGATCCCT
>CAIOKP010000361.1 GCA_903858875.1 uncultured Sphingomonadales bacterium | reverse complement strand
TCGGGCGACGGCACGCGCAGCCGCGATGAAATGCGCGCGCTCGAATTGCTGGGGCTGGAGCCGGACGCCGAATTTGACGACATAAAGAAGGCTTGGCGGACGCGCGCCAAGGAGGTTCACCCCGACGTGCGCCCCAATGATGCCGAAGCGGCCAAGGCGTTTCAGGCGTTGCAATTGGCCTATGAAGTGCTGCGGTCCGCCGAGGAACGCCGTCAGTGGATGGGGCCGCGCGAGGCGTAAAGGCGATTTAGCCTCCGACGCGGGGCAGTAATTCCGCCTCCAGTCGCGGATAGAAATGCACGACCGAGCGTTGCAATTCATAGCGCGCCATCGCCACATCGGCAAAGCGCGGCGGGATAGCGATCTCGCCCGCCTCGCCCATGTCGAGGCCATCTATGACCGCGGTGCGTAGCGCGCCTTCCAGCCAGTCGAGCCAATCGCGGGTTTGCGCGATGGCACTATCGGTGGGGTCGACTGGCCCATGCCCGGGAATCAACCGGCGATGCGGGATCTGGGTGAGCGTGGTCAGGCTGTCTCGCCAGCGGGCGAGATTGGCGTCGGGCGTCGCGGGCGCGCGGTTGTGAAACACCAGATCGCCGGTGATCAGCGTCCCCGTCGCCTCATCCAGCAGCGCCAGATCGCCGTCGCTATGCCCCGCCAGCGCAACGGCGGTCAACCGTCGCCCGCCGACCACCATCGGCCCCGGCGCCACGGTCAGCCCGGGCATGACCAGCGTCGTGCCCTTCATCCAATCGGCCAGGAGCCGGTACATCGCATCGGAAAAACCGGTGCCATCGCGCCCCAATTCGCGCGTCGTTTCGGGCAGGGCGGCGATCTGATCCGGGGCAAACCCCGCCGCGCCCATCGCGTGATCGGGATGCAGGTGGGTGATAAAAACGCGACGCACTGGCCCGCCGGTCAAGCGCCGTGCCAGTGCCGAGAGCGCCCGCGCATAGGCGAGCGAGGGGCCGCAATCGATCAGGATCGCGCCTTTGTCCGTGTCGGTGGCGGCAAGGATCGTTGCATTGGCAATCGCGCCGCCGTTGGCAAAGCCGATCGCGGCATCGGCGCCGCGCACGACCCAGACACCATCGGCGACCGGTTCGGCGTGCAGGTCGTAATGGCCGGCGAACACTTCCGCGCTAGCCATTAATGGGGCCGCCAACGGGGCCGACGCCAGCGCGAATAGCGCGGCGCGGCGAGTCCATCGCGCGTCAGTCATGGGGCTGTGTCGGGCGGCTTTGCGGGCCGATCGTCGCTGTAAATTCGCGCCCGTCGCTATCGCGCAACGCGATGGCCAGCGGGCCGTCCTTTATCGGGTGCAGCAGCAGCGTGAACGCGGGGTCCTCCGACACCGACCCGTGGATCTCCATCCGGGCGAGGTCCACCCCGTCGGCACCGCGCACATGCATGGTTTCGAGATTATAGGCCGCGATGTTTTCGACCAAGCCGGTGTCCATCGGGTGCCGCACGGTAAAGCGCAACCGCGTTGCGGTTCCATCCCGCCACGCCGCGCCGCGAATTTCGCCCAGATGTTGCGCCCAATCGCCCTTGACCCGGCCAACCGGCGGGGCCGAACAGCCGCCCCCCGCCGCATCGACCCATGCCGACCCGACGTGCCATTTGCCATCCGCCGCCAGCACCGCCGCGCGCACGGGCGTGCGTTGATCGAGCTTGATCCGCAGGCTGAGGAAGGGCTCGGCGTGGAGCGGGCGGTAATCGACCGCCAACGTCAAGGGGTTGAGGTCGGCATAAACCAAGATGCGTTGAACACCGGGGATTGAGCGGGCATCGACGGTCACAGGAAACTGATGCTGATTTTCCGCGATAGTCGGCAGAATTAGACGGACGCGCGGGTCAAAGACCACCGGCGCGTCGGACAGCAGCCGCGCGGCATGGTAAGCCCACATCGGCGACCCCAGCGGATCGGCGGGCAAGGCGACATGATGCACAGGCGCGGGCGCCGCACAGGCCAAGGCGGGCGTCAGACAGAGCGCCGTCCATGCTATTGCGAAATCGAGGCGTTGTGCTTTGCGCATATTCTCCCAAGGGGGAATAGAAGCATGGGCGCGTAACGTCTACCATTCGACTTTGGGCGGAGGCGGCGAGTATGCGATGGCTTTGTGCGGCGTTGATAGTGGTGGCGGCGCCGGCGATGGCACAGGGGCCTTTCGATGCCGATGGCTATCGCAGCGGGTCGTATCGCGCGCCGGTCGAGCGCGACCCGGCGCCTGCCGCGCGGATCGCGCTCGACGCGGCGCGGGGGTTGCATCCGGGGCGCGATGCGCTGTTTATCGATGTGTTGCCAGCGCCGGGGGCGAACTACGAGGCGGGCGCCCGCCGCTGGCGGCTGACCGAGCCGCATGACACGATTGCCGGCGCCGTGTGGTGGCCCGAGGCCGGGCGGAGCGAGGTGTCGGCGGTGCTGTGGGACCGGGTGCGGGCAGATGTGGCGCGGTGTCGCCGCCGCCACCCGGGCGCGCCGGTCGTGGTGTTTTGCCGCACCGATTGCTGGATGAGCTGGAATGCGGCGCGGCATTTGGCGCGGGATGGCATGGCTGGCGTTTGGTGGCTGGCCGAGGGGATTGAGGGCTGGCACGCGGTGGGCGGGACGTTAGTGCCCGCCACGCCGCGATGAACTTAGAGCCGCGCTAACAGGCGGCTGTCGAAGGCCGCCCGTTCCAGGGCTTCGCGAAAATTGGGGTGGGCCAGCGCAATCAACGCGGCAGCCCGTTCGCCCAACGATTTGCCCTTCAAATCTGCCCAGCCATATTCGGTGACGACGATATGCGTGTCGGCGCGTGGCGTGGTGACCGGGCCGTCGAGTTGGGCGACAATGCGCGAAATCGCGCCGCCCGCTGCCGTCGAATGGCACGCGATGATCGAGCGGCCACCGCGCGACAGGTAGGCGCCGCGTACGAAATCGACCTGACCGCCGG
>CAIOKP010000360.1 GCA_903858875.1 uncultured Sphingomonadales bacterium | reverse complement strand
GGCCGCCTTGGCGGCATCGGCAATTCCGGTGAAAATCGAGGTCGCGCCGGGGAAATCGCGATTGCTCAGATCGCCGCCGCCCTGCCACGATACCGTCCAGCCGCCAGCGGTCTGCGCGATCGCATTCGCCGCATTGCCGGCCACCAAAATCCTCGCCGAGGCGCGGATCGGCAACACGCCATCATTCTTCAACAGCACCAGCGACTTGGCCACCGCCTCGCGCGCGATGGCCCGGTGTTCGGGTGAGCCCAGCATATTCCAATGCCCGGCCAATTCGCGCTGCGCCGGCGCCGGCTTGTCAAACACGCCATAGCGCAGCTTGACGCGCAAGATCCGCCCGACCGCCTCATCCAGCCGCGCCATCGGGATCGTGCCATCACGCACCTGCTTGACCAAAGTGTCGTACAGGCCGCGCCAATCGCTCGGCACCATATAGATATCGAGGCCCGCCAGCAGCGATTTCGGGCAGTCGGTATTGCTACAACCGGGGACTTGCCCATGGGCGTTCCAATCGCCGACCAGCAGCCCATCAAAGCCCAGCTTGTCGCGCAGCAATCCAGTCAGCAGCGCCTTGTTACCATGCATTTTCTCGCCATTGATGCTGGAAAACGAAGCCATGACCGTCTGTGCGCCCGCCGCGATGGCAGGGCCATAGGCCCGCGCATGGGTGGCAATGATCGTATTGATGTCGCCGCGCGCGTCGCCCTGATCAACACCGCCCGTGCCGCCATCGGCAAAGAAATGCTTGATGGTGGCCAGCACATGATGCTGATCGAGAAAGTCCGGTGTGCCGGGCGTGCCCTGCAAACCCTTGACCATCGCCACGCCAAGATCCGTCACCAGATCCGGGTTCTCGGAATAGCTCTCATAGCTACGGCCCCAGCGCGTATCGGTGCTGACCGCCAGCGTGGGCGCAAAGGCCCAATCGATGCCGGTCACCGCGATTTCCTCGGCGGTGGCGGCGCCAATCCGCTGCATCAGCGCCGGATCATGCGCCGCGCCAAGCCCGACATTGTGCGGAAAAAGCGTTGCGCCAATAATGTTATTATGTCCGTGGACCGCATCGGTCCCCCACAGGGGCGGGATCACCGGCTCTCCATTGGGCAGCGGCTCGGTCCCAGCCCGGTACATCGCATCGGCCAGCGCGAGCCAAGCTGGCGCCAGCGCCTTGTCATCGCCACCCGGGCCGCCATTACCGCCGTTAAGGATTGTGCCAAAGCGATAGCGGCGCATATCCTCGGGAGTCATCGAGCCGATGTCCGGCTCCACCAATTGCGCGACCTTGTGCTCGACGCTCATCTTGCCAAGCAGGTCGGTGATCCGCGCTTCCATCGAAGGGCTGCGGGGGGCAGCGACCGCGGGCATCACATCGTTTGCGCGCACCGCAGCCGGCATGGCCAGCGCAGTCAGGCACAATCCATGTGCCAGCCAACGGCTGCTTTTCGAGGTCATGCTATTCTCCCAATGCGACCGCCGTTGAGGAGGCGAATCAATCTATCGGCAGCTGAGTATGCAAAATTGGGATCGTTCACAAGTTTAATTTGTGAACGATCCCAACTCTCTTGCGCCAGCGCCGCTTTATGGGAATAAGCTGCCCGAAAGGGAGCCCGGATGCGTAAACTCGCAAAAGTCACGATCGAGGATGTCGCAGCCGCCGCCGGAGTGTCGCGCCAGACTGTGTCACGCGTGATCAATGAAGGCCCCAATGTGAAGGCTGCCGTGCGCCAGCGCGTTTTGGCTACGGTTGAGGCGCTGGGCTATGTGCCCAACCTGTCGGCGCGGCGGATGGGGGGCGCACGCTCCTATCTCATCCTGTCGATCAACGACCGCGCCCGAACCTTTGAAAATTGGGCGTCGGGGCGGGGCAATGACTGGGTTGACCAAATGTTGTATGGCGGGATGAGCGAGTGCGAACGCCATAGTTATCATATCGTTCTCGAATTGATCGATACCGACGCCAGCACGACCATTCCGCAAATTTCAAAGGCGGTCGGCTCGCTGCGCCCCGATGGCGTGATCCTGACGCCGCCGCATTGCGATAATGCCGAACTCGTCGCGTGGCTCGATCAACAAGCGATCCCTTGTGCCCGGATCGGCCATCGTACTGGGGACAAATATGTCGATGTCTTCATGGATGACGCCGGCGCCATGCGCGAAGTCACGCGGCACTTGCTGGAACTGGGGCACCGCCGCATCGGATTTCTCGCCGGGCCGGTCAGTTACGGCCCTTCGCAACAGCGCCGGACCGCCTTTCGCGAGACCTTGGCCGAGGCGGGTCTTCCCGAGGATGCCGGGCTGATAGGCTCGGGCAATTTCTATTTTGACGTCGCGGTTGGCGCATTGGAGGAAATGCTGGCCTCCCCCGTGCCGCCCACCGCTATCATCGCGGATAATGACAAGATGGCTTTTGCCGTGCTGCATGTC
>CAIOKP010000359.1 GCA_903858875.1 uncultured Sphingomonadales bacterium | reverse complement strand
TGAAACCCTCGACGAAACGGCCGAAGAGTGGGCTGCTGATGATGCTGAACCGCTGACCCAAGCGGATCAGCGTACGCTTGAAATTGAGATTGCGGAGCTACGCGACTTCGCCGCCCTCGCCGCCTCCATTGAGCAAAATGCGAAGGGAAAAGCGCTGCTGAAGGCGCTGGAGGTCGGTTTCGCCAAAGCGCGCGAATTGGGTGCCGATGAGAAAGCAATCATCTTCACCGAATCGCGTCGCACGCAATCCTACTTACTGCGGGTGCTGGCCGACAGCCCGTTCGCCGACCGGATAGTCCTGTTCAACGGCACCAACACGGATGACGAGTCCAAGGCGATCTACCGTGAATGGCTGTCCCGCCATGAAGGTTCGGATCGAGTTACGGGGTCGAGAACCGCCGATATGCGCTCCGCCCTGGTCGATTATTTCCGCGAGCAGGGTCGGATCATGATCGCCACCGAGGCCGGCGCCGAAGGCATCAATCTCCAGTTTTGTTCGATGGTCGTGAACTACGACCTGCCTTGGAATCCGCAGCGTATCGAGCAGCGCATTGGGCGCTGCCATCGCTATGGCCAGAAGCACGATGTCGTCGTCGTCAATTTCCTCAACCGGAAGAATGAAGCAGACCAGCGCGTCTATCAATTGCTGTCCGAGAAATTCGAACTGTTCGAGGGCGTGTTCGGCGCGAGCGACGAAGTGCTCGGGGCGATCGAATCGGGTGTCGATTTCGAAAAGCGGATTGCCGGTATCTACCAGCAGTGCCGCCAGACCGAAGAGATCAAGTCCGCTTTCGACGACCTCCAGCTCGAACTCACCCTTGAGATCAACGAGGCCATGACCCATGCACGGCGAAAGCTGCTCGAAAATTTCGATGACGAGGTGCGCGAGAAGCTCAAGACGCGCAATGCTGACACGAACTTGCACCTCAGCCAGTTCGAGCGGCAGTTGATGAAATTGGCGGCGCATGAGCTGGACGGTGATGCCGATTTCATCGACTCATCATCGTTCCGGCTCAATGCCGTTCCGCATTGGCTTTCGGGCGAGGGCGTTCCCACCGGCCTATATGAATTGCCGCGCCGCACCGGCGACGCGCATTTGTTCCGCGTCAACCATCCGCTCGGTCAGGCCATCGTTGCACGCGCGCAATCGCGCGACCTGCCCGTTGCCGAGATCGCCTTCGACTATTCGGGGCATGAAGGTCGGATTTCCCAAATCGAAATTTTGAAAAGTCAATCGGGCTGGCTCGCATCGTTGATGCTGTCGGTCGAGGCGTTGGGCCAGAGCGAGGATCACCTGTTGCTCGCTGGAACGACCGACGACGGCGTAATACTTAGCGCCGAGGCGACTTCGCGGATGATGACCATCGCTGGCGCCGTCATCGGATCAGCCACCCAGCCTGACGCGATTGCAGCCGCGCTTGGGCAATCACTGGCCGAACAGCAGGCGCACATCCGCCGCGACATATCCGAACGCAATGCGCGCTTCTTTGAGATCGAAGCCAACAAGCTGGACGGGTGGGCGGACGATTTGAAAGTCGGGCTGGAGCGCGAGCTGAAGGAGCTTGACCGCCAGATAAAGGAAGCCCGCCGCGCCGCCACCTTGGCGCAGACTCTTGAAGACAAGCTAGCGGGCCAGAAGGCGGTCAAGGCTCTGGAAACCGAACGCTCGAACAAGCGCCGTTCGCTGTTCGACGCGCAGGACAAGATCGACGAGCAGCGCGCGGTGTTGATCGCCCAGATAGAGGGTAAGCTCGAACAGAGCGTGGCGACCAAGCCTCTGTTTACGATTCGGTGGAGTGTGAAATGAGCGACGAGGAATCACCGTCCGAAACATTGGCGGCGCAGATCGTAGATCAGTTGATCCGGTCAGGCTTTGTCCGTGCTGAAAAGCAGAATTCTGTCGTCGCCAAGATCGCGTCGGGGGAGATGAAGGGACTCGACTGGAAGAACGAGATCGACCTAGCCGCCGAGAAGGCGGCAACAGCATGACCGGCATCGCGCTCAAATCCCTCAGCCTCACGGCGTTTCGGGGTTCCTCCACTACATTCAGGCTGCCGTTCGAGAAGGGCCGTAAGCTCACCTTGGTCTACGGCGAGAACGGAACTGGGAAAACGACGATATGTGATGCCCTCGAATTTCTGGCGGTTGGCGATGTCGGATCACTCAACGACAAGGGTATGGGCCGGGCGCTGGAAAAATACTGGCCATCAGCCAATAAGGCTTTGTCCGACATCGACGTAGTGCTGGCGACGTCAAACGGGGTGGAGTGCAAAGGGCGCTTCGTTGACAAGAAACCCGTCTTCGAGCCTGCCGATGCGCGCCCGCTTATCGAATTGCTGCGCCAGCAGCAGATTACGGCGCTCATCGAAACGCCGCCGGCTAAGCGATACGAGGTGCTGCAACGCTTCATCGACGTCGAAGCGGTCGAGAAGTCCGAAGACGCGCTGCGCAAGCAGGTGCAGGAGCTTGAGACTGACAAGACGAGCAGGGAAAATGCCGAGTATCAGAGCTTCGCAGCATTGAATGACCTGTTCGACGCTGCGGGCAAACCTGCTGGTCTGACAGCGATCACATGGGCCAAGGCGCTGCTGGCCGAACCGCAGGACAATGTCGAAGCCGAGTTGAAAGCCGTTGAGTTGCTTCGGGGTGTCCTCATTGCGTTTGGCGCATACCCCGATTTGCTGACGCAAAGCCAGGCATCGGTTGTTGCCGCTAAGGACGCCTTCGACGCGGCGGATGCCGCCATGAAGGCCGCCGTCGTCACCGCGAGTGGCAATGCCTCTGAAACCGTCAAACTCCTTGAGGCGGGTAAATCATACCTTCGTGCCCACGCCGATGCCGCCGTCTGCCCGCTGTGCGAAAGCGATGACAAGATTGCCGGGCTGGCGGAATCGATCAAGGCACGGCTCGCTCAACTCGCATCGGTGCAGGAAGCGCAGTCCAACCTCGACAAGTGCCGATTGACGCTGAACCGCGCCGAAGCCGCGCGCGCTCAGCTTGATGCCAACTACGCCAAGTCGCTCGAAGATTACGCGACGGCGAAGGGCGGGTTCGCGTGGGGTGCAAAATACACCTTTCCGGATTCCGACCCGCCAGCCGCCATCGCCGATATTCAGCAATGGCTGGCGACGCTGGAAGCCCCTGCAAAGACGTGGGCCGATGCCGAAGCATCGCTGCGGCACGGCTCGAACCGCTTTGCGGCCGTCAAGAACGCACTCGACCGCTACGAGACGAATAGCGCGCGCAAGAAGGAAGTAGAGACGCTGATTCCCAAAGCCAAGCAGGCGCTGGAAATCTGCGTGAAGACCCGGCAGGCCTTCACCGATAAGGTTATGGCCGAAATAGCGCAGCAGGTTGGCGAACTCTACGAGAAGGTTCACCCCAACGAGGGTCTCGAAAAGATCGCGCTCCAGCTTGACCCCAAGAAGCGTTCCTCGATTGAAATGCAGGCCAAGTTCGCGGGCAAGGACGTTCCGCCGACCGCATATTTCAGCCAATCCCATCTCGACACGCTGGGTCTATGCGTATTCCTAGCGCTAGCCCTGCGCGACAAGGCCAGCGAGAAAATCCTGATCCTCGATGATGTGTTGGGGAGCATTGACGAACCGCACGTCGAACGGGTGATCGACATGCTCTATGCAGTCAGTGACCGATTCCGGCATACACTCATCACCACCCACTACCGCCCCTGGCGCGAAAAATTCCGCTGGGGCAGGTTGAAGCCCGGCCAGCCCTGCCAGTTCGTAGAGCTGACAGGCTGGGGGCTTGATGGCGGAATGCGGATGAAAAGTGCGCTTCCCGAAACCGCGCGGCTCAAAATGCTGATGGAGGCGGAAGATCCCGACTTGCAGGCGATATGCTCGAAGGCCGGGGTCATGCTCGAAGAGGCGCTCGATTACCTGACGCAGAAATATGAATGCGCTGTGCCGCGAAGGCATGGCGACGCCTTCACGATCAACGATTTGCTTCCTGCGGTAAAGGGGAAGCTCAGGGAAAATCTGCGGGTCGAAATCGTCGAACACGTCGAAGGTGACGAGTCCAAGGTCACACCCATCGAGCTGAAACCGATGCTCGATGCGCTCGCTCAGATATTCCAGACCCGTAACATCATGGGTGCGCATTTCAATGCCCTCTCGTTTGAGCTGCTAGATGCCGACGCCATGAAATTCGCAAAGGAGGTTGAGCAGCTTGCCGATGCACTGGTATGTCCTGAACACGGATGGCCCAGCCGTGACAAGTCCGGCAGCTATTGGGAAAATGGCGGCGGAACCCGTCGGCTGCATCCGCTCAAGAAGCCGAGCTAATCTTGATGTCTGACTTTACCGATCATGATTTCGCGCTCCTGGAGGCTGTCTTATCCGCGCATTTCGTGCCTCACCTTCCTGTGCTGACCCCAAATAACAAAACTGAGGAGGAACGCAGGAAGAAAGATTTATCCCGCGCCTTATCGGCGTTCGCGTTATCGCATCTGGTCGGTTTGAGCAGTGTGGCGGCAGCACGAGAGGTCGTGGACGACTTTGAAGATTGCGGAATCGATGCCGTTCATTTCTGCCCAACCCAGAAAACCCTCTATCTCGTTCAGGCGAAGCTGAAAAAGGGAGATGAGTTCAAAGAAGCTGAAGCCCAAAAATTTACGATGGGAATCAGGAAATTGATGGCGTCGGATTTCGCTGCGTTTAATGCCCACGTTGTTGCAAGGCAACCAGAACTGCAAACCGCAATCGAAGATTGTGACGGAGTTCAATTGGTCGTGATCTATCTCGGCGCTCGAATTTCCGGTCACGCCACGGCG
>CAIOKP010000358.1 GCA_903858875.1 uncultured Sphingomonadales bacterium | reverse complement strand
TGCTGCCGCACCTGCTCGAACGCGTCGATCCCGAAGCGGCCGCCACGCTGACCAAGGAAGAGCTGTCGGAAGAATTCCGTCCGATCATCATGGAAGTGCTGGGCGAGCTCAAAGTCACGCTCAACCGCCGCGAACAGTTCGCGCTGGAAAAAGTGCTGATCGACGAATTGCTCGGGTTTGGGCCGCTCGAAGAACTGCTCAACGATCCCGACATTTCGGATATCATGGTCAACGGGCCGGAACAGACCTATATCGAACGCAAGGGCAAGCTGACCCTGGCACCAATCCGCTTTCGCGACGAAAGCCATTTGTTCCAGATCGCCCAGCGCATCGTCAACCAGGTCGGCCGCCGCGTCGATCAGACCACGCCGCTGGCCGACGCCCGCCTCAAAGATGGCAGCCGCGTTAACGTCATTGTCCCGCCGCTGTCGTTGCGCGGCACGGCGATCTCGATTCGCAAGTTTTCGGAAAAGCCGATCACGCTCGACATGCTCCGTGACTTTGGCTCGATGAACGACCGGATGTGCACGGCGCTGAAAATCGCTGGCGCGTCGCGGATGAACATTGTGATTTCAGGCGGTACGGGTTCGGGTAAAACCACGATGCTCAACGCCATGTCCAAGATGATAGACCCGGGCGAGCGCGTGCTGACCATCGAAGACGCCGCCGAATTGCGTTTGCAACAGCCGCACTGGTTGCCGCTCGAAACCCGCCCGCCCAACCTTGAAGGGCAAGGCGCGATCACCATTGGCGATCTGGTCAAGAACGCGCTGCGTATGCGGCCGGACCGGATCATTTTGGGCGAAATCCGTGGCGCGGAATGTTTCGACCTGCTGGCGGCGATGAACACCGGCCATGATGGCTCGATGTGCACGCTCCACGCCAACTCTCCGCGTGAAGCGCTCGGCCGTATGGAAAACATGATTTTGATGGGCGACATCAAGATCCCAAAGGAAGCGATTAGCCGTCAAATCGCCGAATCGGTCGATCTGGTCGTACAGGTCAAGCGGTTGCGCGATGGCAGCCGTCGCACCACCAACATCACCGAAGTGATCGGGATGGAAGGCGACGTCATCGTCACGCAGGAATTGTTCAAGTTCGAATATCTGGACGAAACCGACGAAGGCAAAATCCTTGGCGAATGGCGTTCGGCTGGCTTGCGCCCCTATACGCTGGAAAAAGCACGCCAATATGGATTTGATCAGGCCTTTCTCGAGGCCTGCCTGTAATCCGGCACGAGGGGGCCAGTCATCGCCCCCTCGCCCTCTTGCTCTTCACACCCACGGGCTTAAAGCCTGACCGGTGCCTGTAAAACAACGTCCCTTTTTCGCGCTGGGCCTGCGTCTATGCGCCGCGCTGATGGTTTCGACCCTGTTCATGCTGGTCAAGCTGGCCGGCAAGACGGGGATTTCGCTTCCTGAAATCATGTTCTGGCGCCAAGCGATACCCTTGCCGCTGATCCTTGGGTGGATGGCGGCGCGCGGCCGACTCGATCATCTGGCGACTCGCCGCCTGCCCAGCCACGCCGGGCGTGCGGTCAGCGGGACGATTGGCATGGTGTGCAATTTTGGCGCATCGATGCTGCTGCCCCTGGCGGTCGCGACAGTCTTCAACTTCACCACGCCGCTGTTTGCCGTCGTGCTCGGCGCGGTGTTGCTGCAAGAACAGGTCGGGCGATGGCGGTGGCTCGCGGTGCTGCTTGGCTTTTTGGGCGTGTTGCTTATTGCCCAGCCGGGGTCCGCCGGGGCGGCTGCCATCCCGCTGCTAGGCGCGGCGGCGGGGCTTGGTTCGGGCTTTATGGTCGCGTTGATCTCGATCCAGATCCGTGACCTGGGCAAGACCGAGCAATCGATGGCCACCGTGTTCTGGTTTTCGCTGTTTGGCACGCTGTTTACCGCGCCGATCCTGCCATTCGTGATGGGGCATCACACATCGGCGCAATGGCTGATGCTGGGCGGCATTGGGGTCGTGGGCGCATTGGGACAAATTTTGATGACGTCGGCTTTGCGCTATGGCGCGGTGGCCAGTGTGATCGTCATGGATTATTCGGCGCTGATCTGGACCACGATCTACAGCCGTCAGATTTTTCACCAATCGCCGCCAGCCCATACATGGCTCGGTGCACCGCTGATTGTCGCTGCAGGGCTGGTGATCGCGTGGCGCGAACACCGCTTGCACAAACTCGCCCATCGCACGCAAAGCGAGGCCGGGGCGGCCTGAACCACCCCGGCCCGCAAGGCGTCTAGTCCTTCCACACCAGCTTGGGCTTTCGCGCTGCCAGTGTTTCATCGACCCGGCGGCGCGGCGTGTAATGCGGCGCGCTTTTCAACGTCACATCCCCCGCCCGGCCCCGTGCGGCCAGCGACCGCATCGAGGTGATGAAACGATCCAGCCCGGCGCGGCTCTCCGTCTCGGTCGGCTCGATCAACATCGCGCCATGCACGACCAGCGGGAAATAGACCGTCATCGGGTGAAATCCCTCGTCGATCAGCCCCTTGGCGAGGTCGAGCGTGTTGAAGCCGTCAGCCATGCCATCATCGCTGAACAAAGCCTCGTGCATGCAAGGCCCGGCAGCGGCAAACGGCGCATCGAGTACATCCTCCAACGAGCGCAGCACGTAATTGGCGTTCAACACCGCATCCTCGGCCACCTGACGCAAGCCATCGGCGCCATGCGACAGCATATAGGCCAACGCGCGGGTGAACATCCCCATTTGCCCGTGGAACGCGGCCATTCGGCCAAAGGTTTGCGCATGACCGTGGTCGGCGGCCTCCTCTTCCTCGATCAGGTGGACATGGCCATCGGCCCCGCGCTGAATAAACGGCAGCGGCGCAAACGGTGCCAGCGCCGCCGACAACACCACCGGCCCCGACCCCGGACCACCCCCGCCATGGGGCGTCGAGAAGGTCTTGTGCAGGTTGATATGCATCGCATCGACGCCAAGGTCGCCGGGGCGCACCTTGCCAACGATCGCGTTGAAATTCGCACCATCGCAATAGACATAGCCGCCCGCCGCATGGACCGCGTCCGAAATCGCCTTCATATCGCGCTCGAACAGCCCGCAAGTGTTGGGGTTGGTGATCATCACGCCCGCAACATCCGGCCCCAACCGCGCGGTCAGGGCGGCCAGATCGACCCGGCCATCCTGGGTCGCCGGGATCGATTCGACGCGGAAACCGGCGAAGGCCGCCGTTGCCGGGTTGGTGCCATGCGCGCTGGTCGGCACCAGCACGACGGGGCGGTCTTCGCCCCGGGCCTCGATCGCGGCACGGATGCACAGTAGCCCACACAATTCGCCATGCGCGCCCGCCTTGGGGCTGAGCGCCACGGCGGCCATGCCGGTCAGCGTCACCAGCCAGTCGGCCAATTCGGCGATCGCCTCAAACGCACCGGCGACGGTCTGCTTGGGCTGCAACGGGTGGATGTCGGCAAAGCCGGGCAACCGCGCGACCTTCTCGTTCAACCGCGGATTATGCTTCATGGTGCAGGAGCCGAGCGGGAATGGCCCCAGATCAATCGCATAATTCTGGCGCGACAGGCGGGTATAATGGCGCACGACCTCCGGTTCGGTCAGGCCGGGCAGCGCGGGGGGCGCTGGGCGGAGGAATTTCGCGAGGGCAGCGAGGGGCGCGGTGGCCACCTCATCCATGTCCACGCCGCATTTGCCCGGCGCGCCGAGCTCGAAAATCAACGGCTCTTCCAACTGAAGCCCGTAATCCCCGCTGGCGGTTTGTGGCAGGGCGATCGGATTGACCGCCCCCATCGTCGGGCGCCAGCCTGCTGCGTTGGGCGCGTTCATTGGGCGTCTCCCTTGGACAGCACGTCGGTCAATGTGGCGACCAGCGCCGCTATATCGTCATCGGTCGTGCATTCGGTGGCGGTAATCAGCAGGCCGGTGTGCAATTCTGTGGCATGCGGATAGAGCCGCCCCAGCGCCACGCCGCCCAGCACCTGCCGGTCGGCCATCGCGCGCACGGCGGCGCGGGCGTCCGACGGCAGGATCACCGCAAACTCGTTCACAAAGGCGGTGTTGAGCACTGTGACGCCGGGAATCCCGGCCAGCGCCGCCGCGGTTGCCGCCGCGCGGGCGTGATTGATCCGAGCCAGCTTCGCCAGCCCTTCGCCGCCCAGCAAGCTCATATGGATACTGAAGGCCAGCGCGCAAAGTCCTGCATTGGTGCAGATATTGCTCGTCGCCTTCTCGCGCCTTATATGCTGTTCGCGCGTCGATAGCGTCAGCACGAAAGACCGGCGGCCATCGGCATCGACCGTCTCGCCACACAGGCGACCCGGCATTTGACGCACGAATTTTTCGCGACACCCGAACAGGCCGAGATATGGCCCGCCAAAGTTCAACCCAACGCCAATCGATTGCCCCTCGCCCACCACGATATCGGCGCCCAGCGTACCGGGTGCCTCGATCAGGCCCAGCGCCACCGGCTCCGTCACCACCACGACCAGCAATGCGCCCGCCGCATGGGCAGCCTCAGCAATCACCGCCAGATCGGGGATACGGCCCAGCACGTCGGGATATTGCACCACGACAGCGCCTGTC
>CAIOKP010000357.1 GCA_903858875.1 uncultured Sphingomonadales bacterium | reverse complement strand
CCCTTGTATTGATGGAGTACCCCGATGGGCTTCCCTTCCAAACTCAAAAATTTCAACCTGTTCCTCGACGGCACCAGCTACGCCGGTGTCGTGTCCGAAACCACGCTGCCCAAACTGGCGATAAAGACCGAGGAATGGCGGGCGGGCGGTATGCTCGGCCCCATGAAGATCGACCTCGGCCTCGAAGCCATGGAAATGGAAATCAGCTTTGGCGGTCTGGTCCAGCAATCCATCGCCCAATTCGGCATCGCCGAACATGACGGCGCCCAGCTGCGCTTTGCCGGGGCCTATCAGGAGGATGGCAGCGGCACGGTACAGGCCGCCGAAATCATCGTGCGCGGTCGCTATCACGCGATCGACATGGGATCGGCCAAGGTCGGCGGCGATACCACGCACAAGGCGACGCTTAACGTCTCGTCCTACACGTTGACGGTCGATGGCGTCACTTGGGTCGATATCGACCTGATGAACTGCATTTTCGTCGTCAACGGCGTCGATCGATATGCCGCGATCCGGGCCGCGTTGGGCCTCTAAGCCCACGCCAGCCCGGCGTCCGCGCCAACGACCTTTCCCCCGGTGTGAATGCGGGCACGCCGGGGGAAAGAACCCCGTACCCCCGCAAAATGAAGGATACCCGCAATGTCCGATACAACTGATGCAATGCCTGCCGCCGCCGCCACGCCGACCACCGCCCTGATCACCCTTTCCGAACCCATTGCGCGCACCGGCGGCGATGTGGCGGTGTTGACGCTGCGCAAACCCCGCGCGGGCGAATTGCGCGGGTTAAAGGTGCCGGATCTGGCCACCGGCGACGTTGACGCGATCCTGCGCGTTCTGCCGCGCATCGCCACCCCGTTTATCACCGATGCCGAAGCGGCCAACCTCGCCGCCGATGACCTCGCCCAGATCGCGGGCAACATGATCGGTTTTTTTATGAGCCAGGCCGAGAAGGCCCAGATGGCGGCGATGATGGGCAATTAACCATTGATGATCTGATAGCCGATATCGCCGCCGTCTTTCATTGGCCGCTATCCGATATGCTGGCGATGGATCTGGGCGAATTGCTCGACTGGCGCACCCGCGCCGTTGAATGCTGGAACCGGATGAACCGGGTCAAGGACGATTGATGGCCGACGAAAAGCTAAATCTCGTGGTACAATTCATGGCGCTCGACGGTCTGTCGGGCGCTATGAAGAACATCATCGGTCTATCCAAAACCGGCCAGCAGGAATTGACCGGGCTAAAGCGCACCGCCGTCGATCTGAACAAACAAATGCGCGATGTGCAGCGCCAAATGATCGGCGCCAGCGGCAACGCGACCCAGCTGATCAACCGCGAACGCGAATTAGGCACCGCGATAGAGGCGGTGAACAAACGCATCCAGCAACGCGCCACCATGAATGGCATCGACGCGCGCACCGCCGCCATGCAATCGCGCGGGCGCGCCATGATGTCCGAGGGGCAAATGGGCCTGATGTGGGGCAGCATGGCAATGGCCCCGCTGTATGCCATGGCCAAGAGCGCGGGCGAGGTCGAGGCGCTGACCAACCGGCTGCGCGTCCTTGGCCTGGGCGATGGCGCGGTACGCGACCTGACCGCCCATGCCGCCGCGATGAATGTCGCGGGCAGCAGCGTGCGCGACAACATGCGCTATATTGTCGAGGCGCAGGGCGCGTTCCGCGAAAGCGGCGCCCATACGGCCAGCGAACAGATTGCCGGGGCGTGGTTGATGGCCCCGATCATGGCCAAGATGAAATTT
>CAIOKP010000356.1 GCA_903858875.1 uncultured Sphingomonadales bacterium | reverse complement strand
GGCCGGCGGCGGGGAAAATTCCCCAAAGGAAATAGACGCGGGCCGAAGGATCGGCTAGAACGTCTCGCGAACATGCTGAGCCAACTCTCTATCCGCAACATCGTGTTGATCGAGGCACTGGACCTCGATTTCCGCCGTGGTCTGGGCGTGCTGACCGGTGAAACGGGGGCGGGCAAGTCGATTCTGCTCGACGCGCTGGGCTTGGTGCTGGGGATGCGTGCCGATACCGGGCTGGTCCGTGCGGGCACCGATCGCGCCAGTGTGACCGCCAGTTTTGAACCTGGCGCGCTGGCCGATGCGGTGGCGGTCGCATTGGATGATGCGGGCGTTGCCATCGAGCCGGGCGAACCGATCCTGATCAAGCGGCAATTGCGCGCGGATGGCGGGTCAAAGGCGTTTATCAACGATCAGCCGGTGGGCGTTGCGCTATTGCGCGAAATTGGGCCGTATCTGGTCGAAATCCACGGGCAGCATGATGATCGCGGGCTGGTCAATCCGCGCGGGCACCGGGCTTTGCTCGACCGTTATGCGCGGGTGGAAACGGCGAGGATCGAGGCGGCGTGGAAGGGCTGGCGCGTGGCGGAGGATCGTCTGACGGCCACCCGCACCGCGATTGCCAAGGCCGCCGAAGACCGCGACCTGTTGTTGGCCCATCTTGCCGAACTGGTCGCGCTGGCGCCGCAAGTGGGCGAGGAGGAGGAATTGGCCACCGCCCGCGCCACGATGCAAAAGGGCGAGCGGTTGGCCGGCGATCTGGCCGAATTGAGCCATGTTTTTGCCGGATCTGACAGCGTTTTGGCACAATTGCGCGGCGCGGCGCGGCGGTTGGACCGGATCGCGGGCGAACATCCGCTGCTGGAAGAAGTGCTGGCCGCGCTCGACCGGGCGGTGATCGAGGCGGACGAGGCGGAAGATCGCCTGGGGCGTGCGGTCGATGCGCTGGGGCATGATCCGCAGGCGTTGGATCAGGTCGAAACGCGGCTGTTTGAGCTGCGCGCGGCGGCGCGCAAACATAGTTGTAGCGTGGATGATCTGGCGGCGCGCGCGGTGTCGATGCGCGCCGAATTGGACGCCATCGAGGGCGGCGAGGCAGAAGTTGCGGGGCTGAGTGCCGCCGCCGCGAAGGCTCGGGCGGCATGGCTGGCCTTGGCGGAACGGGCCAGCGCGGCGCGGATCGAGGCTTCGGGGCGGCTGGATGCGGCGGTCGCGGCCGAACTCGCGCCGTTGAAGCTGGATACGGCGCGGTTTCGCACCGCGGTCACCCGGTTGGACGAGGGGCAATGGGGCGCATCGGGCATGGACCGGGTCGAATTCCTGATCGCAACCAACCCGGGCGCCGATTTCGCGCCCTTGGCCAAGATCGCGTCGGGCGGCGAATTGTCGCGCTTTATCCTCGCGTTGAAGGTCGCTCTGGCGGAAGAAGGCGGCGCGGCGACGATGATCTTTGACGAGATCGACCGAGGCGTCGGCGGCGCGGTGGCCAGCGCGATTGGCGAACGCCTCGCGCGGTTGGCCAGCAGCGGTCAATTGCTTGCGGTGACCCATTCGCCGCAAGTCGCAGCGCGCGGCGGGCAGCATTATTTCATTGCCAAATCGAGCGATGGAACCGTTACCCGCACCGGCGTCGTGTTGCTGGATGGCGATGGGCGGCAAGAGGAAATCGCCCGGATGCTGTCGGGCGCGGAAATCACGCCTGAGGCGCGGGCGCAGGCGGACCGTCTGCTGGAACGGGTGTGAGCCCGCTGGACCGACCGGTATGGTCGGCGCTGCACGGTGCGCAGGCGCATCTGGCCGTGGCGTCTGGCGATGCGGTGCGGATTGACCCGGCCTATGGGCCTTTCGCCGCCGCGGCGCGGGGGGCGGAGGATGCGCTGGCGGCGGCGCTGCGCGGCCCTGATGATGAGATTTGGTTGATCGAGACAGAGGCTGTTGCCGCGCCGCCGGGGTGCCGGGTGGTACGCGTTGCGCCGCTGGTGCAATTGGTGTCGCAGGGGCTGGTGCCCGCGTTGGGCCATGACGATATCGAGCCGCTGGGCGAGGGCGATGCGGCAGAAATGGCCGCACTGGCATTGGCCAATCAGCCGGGGCCGTGGGGGCCGGCGACCCATCATTATGGCGCGTTTTATGGCATCCGGCGCGATGGCGCGCTGGTCGCGATGGCGGGCGAACGGATGCGTCCGGCGCCCGGTCTGGCCGAGGTCAGCGGCGTGCCTGCGCCCAAGCGGAAGGTTCCGTGGGCCGTGGCGATGGCCGCTGCCTACGCGAACGAGGCCTTCTCCGCCGTCACCGGCATCCCGCCCAAGGCCCCGCTGGCCGGCGTGCGCATGAGCGGCTACAAGATGTGGTTCAGCCCCGCCAAAGCCATCCGCGAACTGGGCCTCCCGCAGACACCTCCCCGGCAGGCCTTTGCCGATGCCGCCGCCTGGTTTCGCGACAACGGTTACGTCCGTGGTTAATCATTGGTGATTCTCCGGCAGAATTTGTTAAAGGCCTAAGAGCTTATCCGTAAATTCGAAGGCCCTCTGTTTAGAGCCAAACGCACAATGGCGAGGCGCGAGGAGGGAGCATACCCGCAGCGGTCTGTGACCGACGAGCAACAAAGCCAGTGGG
>CAIOKP010000355.1 GCA_903858875.1 uncultured Sphingomonadales bacterium | reverse complement strand
CTGACCAACAGCCGGATGTGCGCCGAAGGGCACCGCCCGATCTGTCAGGACACCGGCATCGTCAACGTGTTCATCGAATGGGGCCAGAATTGCCGCCTCGAATCGGACAAGTCGTTGCAGGATGTCGTCGATGAAGGCGTCCGCCGCGCCTATCTGAACCCTGAAAACAAGCTGCGCGCCAGTGTGCTGGCCGATCCCGCCTTCACCCGCCGCAACACGCGCGATAACACGCCTTGCGTGTTGCATGTCGACATGGTGCCGGGGTCGAAAATCTCGGTCGATGTCGCGGCCAAGGGCGGCGGCAGCGAAAACAAATCCAAGTTCAAGATGATGAACCCCAGCGATTCGATCGTCGATTGGGTGGTCGACATGTTGCCACAGATGGGCGCTGGCTGGTGCCCGCCCGGCATGTTGGGCATCGGCATTGGCGGCACCGCCGAACATTGCGTATTGTTGGCAAAAAAGGCGTTGATGGAACCCATCGACATGGCCCAGTTGAAGGAACGCGGCCCCCAGAACGATCTGGAAGCGCTGCGGATCGAGATTTTCGACAAGGTCAACGCGCTGGGTATCGGCGCACAGGGCTTGGGCGGTCTGGCCACCATCCTTGATGTGAAGATCATGGACGCGCCGTGCCACGCCGCCGGCAAGCCGATCGCGATGATCCCCAATTGTGCCGCCACGCGCCATGCACATTTCACGCTGGACGGATCGGGGCCGCAATTCCTCGAAACGCCCAAGCTGGACGAATGGCCCAAGGTCAATTGGGCGCCTGATGCGGCGGCCAAGCGGGTCAATCTCGACACGCTGACGCCGGAGGAAGTGCGCAGTTGGAAGCAGGGTGATCGCTTGTTGCTGAACGGCAATATGCTGACCGGGCGCGATGCCGCGCATAAGCGGATCAAGGACATGCTGGCCCGGGGCGAGGCATTGCCCGTCGAATTCAAGGGCCGCGCGATCTATTATGTCGGGCCGGTTGATCCGGTGCTGGGCGAGGTGGTTGGCCCCGCCGGTCCCACCACCGCGACGCGGATGGATCAGTTTACCGACATGATGCTGCAACTCGGCCTGCTGGTGATGATTGGCAAGGCGGAGCGCGGGCAGGGCGCCGTGGCCGAGATCGCCAAGCACAAGGTTGCCTATTTGATGGCGGTCGGCGGCGCGGCCTATCTGGTATCGCGCGCGATTCGCCGGTCGAAAGTGATCGCCTTTGAAGATCTCGGCATGGAGGCGATCTATGAATTCACCGTCGAGGATATGCCGGTGACCGTCGCCGTCGATAGCGAAGGCAATAATGTCCACCAAATCGCCCCGCAGATCTGGAAAGAAAAGATCGCGCGCGAAGGGCTGTTGACCCTGTGAGCCCAGCGCCGGTCAATGCCGCGTCCCCAACCCGGGCATGGCCGTGGTGTTGATCGTGCTGTTCGTGCTGGGCGTGGCGAATTTCGCCATGCACAGCGCGGTGCTCGACAGCGGGCATCCGTTGTTCAAACGGGTGATGGGGCTGGGCTGGTTCAGCCTTGGCATCGAATATCTGATGCTGCTCGGCTGTATGTTGATGTCGGTTGATGGCGGCGACGGTTGGGCGTGGAGCTATGCCGCCTACACCGCCATCAACGCGACCGGCCTGTGGCTGATCCTCAGCGGACGGCTGCCATGAGTGTCACGCTGTTCCATGTCAGCGACCTGCATTTCGGCGCGGCTGACCATGCGGCACTCGACTGGTTCGCCGCAGAGGTCGCGCGCGAAAGGCCCGACGCCGTGATCTGCACCGGCGACCTGACCATGCGCGGCACACAGCGGGAATTTGACGCGGCGGCGGACTATCTCGCCGCGTTGCCGGTGCCGGTCAGCATCGAGCCGGGCAATCATGACATGCCCTATTATTGGGAAATGCTGACTCGGCTGCGCATGCCTTTTGCCCGGTTTGCGGCGATGCGGGCGCGGGCACACCGCGATTTGCCGCTGGCCGAGGTGGCGTTGGTATCGCTGCCCACCGTGGCGCCGGCGCAATGGCGGCTGAACTGGTCAAAGGGCTGCGTCAAAGCGCCCGCGTTAACCGCAGCGCTGCGCCAGTTGGGCGCGGCGGAGGGGGCCGGGTTGAAACTGGTGGCCTGCCATCACCCGCTGGTCGATGCCGATACCGATGGGTCCGGGTCGACGCGCGGTGGTCGGCGGGCGCTGGCGGCGCTGGCGGAGGCGGGCGTCGATGCCGTGCTGTCGGGCCATGTGCATGATCCGTTTGACATGATGGTCGATGCCGGTGGGCGGGCCATCCGGATCATTGGCGCGGGCACCCTGTCCGAGCGCGTGCGCGCGACGGCGCCTGGGTTCAATCGCCTCGATTGGTCAGCTGGCGAGGGATTGCGGGTTTCGGTGCGGGTTCAGGGGTATCCCCTCGGACCTTCCGCCGTCCATCCCTCATAACGAAAAAGGCGGCCCGTTGCCGGACCGCCCCTTCGTTTGGCAAGGGAGATAGATCCCCCAGAACCCCAGAAATCAGCGCTTCGCTAACTAGTAGCTTTGTAAATAACTGATATAACGCAATAATATACGCACAAAATATGCTTGTACCGTTTTTGTACCCGGCCATTTTCACAGCTTCCAGTTAGCCTGTTGCCGTCTTCGCCTTCATCGCCAGCATCACAGCACGATCCAACTCGCCAGCTTCCGTCGCAGCCCTAAACGCTTCCAGCACCGCAGCCACTTCCTCAAGCTTGTTCACGAACACCGCATTGTTGCGCCCGCTGATGGCAAGGATGCGAGCGCCATAGCGGCATTGCACATACCAGCCATTGTCCTGCTGGAAAAACCACGGACGCACACGCTTGGGAACCTCAACAAGCACCTTATCGCCGTTGCAGTCCTCGCGCCAACGCTTGATCTTGGTGATGTAGCTCTCGCCACGCGCTGTGGCGTCAAGCAACGCCATCTGCTCTGCAATCCCGGCCAGCAGCTTATCGCGGCGGGCAACCACGGGGTCTTTCTGCACAACACGCTGGACGGTCTTGAGGTTCAGTTTAGCCAGGAATGACATAGCGTTCTCCATCGTTTGATAGCGACACGCTGCATTCAACATTCTGATATTCCTACCAAATATCAGGCGACCCAGTTTGATCGTTGCGATCTTGTCCCTCTTTTTGGTCAAATCCCGCGGTTTGCGGCTTTGCCGATAAATACAATCAAGGAGATGATTTTATGCGTTTTTTTGAGTTTGCGCCCCGTAAGGCCACAACAACCATCAAGCCCATGACGCCCGCTCAGGCGCGCATTGATGCAGGCAAAAAACGGGTCACTCAGGCTCAGGACAGCTTGAAGAACGAGCGAGAGGCGCAGCGGCGCAAGAACGAGATTGAGCAGCAACGCAAGGCGCGACAGCCCAAGCGTTG
>CAIOKP010000354.1 GCA_903858875.1 uncultured Sphingomonadales bacterium | reverse complement strand
CTCGCCCGGCCCCTTGGGGATCACCGAACAGGCCGCCAGCGCGGTCATCGTGCCCAGCGCCATAACAGCGCGCCAAATCCTGCCGCAGTCGATCATCGCTTGTCTGTTCCCATGTCGATGGTCCATGGACAGATCCATGAAACATCCCCTCGATCCCGGTCTGTACATTGTTGCGACACCTATTGGCAATCTGGGTGACATCACCTTGCGTGCGATTGAGACGCTGCGCGGCGTTGATGCGATTGCTTGCGAAGATACGCGGGTGACCGGGCGGCTGTTGCAACATCTCGAGATCAAGCAGCGGATGATCCGCTATGACGACCATGCCGACGAGCGTGCCCGCGAAGGGTTGTTGGCGATGATGGCCGAGGGGCCCGTGGCGTTGGTGTCCGATGCGGGGACGCCGCTGGTATCGGACCCGGGCTATCGGCTGGTCAAAGACGCGCGCGACCGTGGCATTGCGGTGACCAGCCTGCCCGGACCCAGCGCGGTGATCGTGGGGATCACGCTGTCGGGCCTGCCATCGGACAGGTTCATGTTCGCCGGATTCTTGCCGGGCAAGGACAAGGCGCGCGGCGATGTGCTGGCCGAGTTGGCGGGCGTGCCGGGGACTTTGGTGTTTTACGATACCGCGCCGCGCCTGCTCGATTCGCTGGCGGCGATTGCGCGCGAATTGCCGGGACGCGAGGTGGCGGTAGCGCGCGAATTGACCAAAATGTTCGAGGAATGCCACGCCGGTACGCCCGAGGCCCTGATCGCGCATTACACAAACCACCCGCCGCGTGGCGAGATTGTGCTGATGATCGGGCCGCCGGTGGCGCAACAGATGACGCTGGCCGATGCCGAGGACATGCTGCGCGCCGAATTGGTCCATGCCAAGGCGAGCCAGGCCGCAGGCAGCGTGGCCAAGGCGACCGGGTTGGATCGCAAGGCGCTCTACGCCATGGCGCTGTCGCTGAAATGAGGCCTCGGAAATGAGCCACTGGCGTAGCCAGGCCGACCGTATCGTCGCCGACGCGCGCGGGCGGCGGGGCGAGGCGCTGGCTTGCGACTGGCTGCGCGACCACGGGTTTGAGATCTTGGCACAGCGGGTCAAAACCCCGCGCGGCGAGGTCGACATCATCGTCCGCGCCGCCAACATCGTCGTGTTCGTCGAGGTCAAATGGCGCGCCAGGGCCGCCGATCTTGATTTCGCTATCGACCAACATCGCCTGACACGGGTAGCGCGCGCGGCGGAAATCCTCGCTCCCACCTATATGAAAATTGGGGATGACATGCGGATAGATATCCTTCTGCTTGCGCCCGGCGTCACACCGCGCCACATCGCCAACGCGTGGATGCCGTAATCCGCTACTCGGAGTTTGCCCAATGACCTTGCGTGTCGCCGTTCAGATGGACCCGCTGCCTTCGATCAATGTTGCCGGCGATTCGACCTTTGCGTTGATGTTGTCGGCGCAAAAGCGCGGGCATAGCCTGTGGTATTATGACGTCGGTACGCTGGCGTGGGAATCGACCAAGGATGGACTGGGCCGCGTGACCGCCTATGCCGCGCCGGTGACGGTGCGCCATCCGGTGGCGGGCGCGCCGCATTACACGCTGGGCGAATTTGCGCGGATCGATCTGGCGCAGGATATCGACGTGGTGTTGATGCGCCAGGATCCGCCATTTGATTTGGGCTATATCACTGGCGCGCATCT